>QHZB01000368.1 GCA_003224525.1 Acidobacteriota bacterium
GCTCCTTTCAACATCACCACAGGGTCAGATCCCACCGGCGACACCATCACGCGGCCCCTCGGAGTGACCCGAAACACAGGCCGCGGGCCGGGAACTGTGCAACTCGACCTGCGTGTCACGAAGGTGTTCAGCCTCCAGCGCATCTCTGCCGGCGAGCGTCGTCGTTCGAAACGCAGCTTGGAATTCAGCGTGGACGCGTTCAACGCCATCAATCATACGAACGTCACCAGCATCATCGGAGTGGTGAGTTCCCCGCTCTTCGGTAAAGCCGATGCGGCAGGCCCGGCAAGGACGATCCAGCTCTCAGCGAAGTACAGTTTTTGAATGGGAGGAGAGGTATTACAGGGGAATTCGGACGTGGCGCAAGCCACGGCGCTTTGGTTGCGAACGGTTACCGAAAGCAGATTTTATTATTCTCAATCTCGATTCGGAGGTGATGAACGATGGCCAGGACAGCCTCTTCGAACAAATCTAGCGTGCGCGAGCATCCCCCGCGCCTTAGGATTCGAGTTTCCTCGGCGGGCACGGCGTCCGGCGCCGGGAATCGAGCAATAAAACGATTCCTACGAGAGGGCTTCGAGTTGGCAGTCTCGGATAGCTGTTCATCAGACGTTTCTTCTGCGTTTTGCGTCGGCGCCGCCGTACCTGAACCAGGTTGCAAACCCCACAGGCAAATCCACCGTGACTTCGACGACCTGCCAGCTAGTTCAGTTGGAGCGCGCTAATGTCCGTGAGAATAATTCCGATTGGCGATCCTACCGATGCGTCAGTCCCTGGGTCGGAGATTGTTTGGGGGCTTAGCTCCGCTCCAAAAATAGCTCCCGGCGGTTCGCGCGCTGTCCTAGGCGGTAAATTTCTTTGGGTCGGCCAGGAGAAACTTTATGTTCGGGGCGTAACGTACGGAACATTTCGGCCGGGCATAGACGGCAGCGCATTTCCTTCACCGAGGGTAGTTGAGCAGGATTTCTCTCTAATGTCTGCAAACGGAGTGAACGCTGTGCGAACCTACACCGCCCCACCGCACTGGGTTCTTGAAATTGCCCTGAAGTGCAACTTGCGCGTCTTGGTCGGGATGCAAGGAGAACGCCACTACGCCTTTCTCCATGAGAAAAAAATGGTTCGCGAGATCAGAAAGCAGGTTAGAAGCGGAGTGCGGACATGCGCCGATCATCCAGCGGTTTTGGGTTATCTTGTTGCCAACGAGATCCCCGCATCCATTGTGCGTTGGCAAGGAGCAAGCGCCGTGGAGAAATTTCTAAAGCAGTTACGCGACGAAGTCAAGGAAGAGGATCCCGAAGCTCTCGTTTCTTACGCAAACTATCCATCGACGGAATATTTGGATTTGTCCTTTCTCGATTTGGTTTGTTTCAACGTTTTCCTCGAGTCGCAAGACAAATATGACGCCTATCTCGCCCGGCTCCAAAATCTCGCCGGCAATCGTCCTCTGCTGGTAACGGAAATCGGGCTTGACAGCCACAGAAATGGAGAGAAGGCGCAGTCCGATTGCCTGGATTGGCAGGTACGAAAAGCCTTCGCCGCAGGCTGTGCCGGGGCATTCGTTTATGCCTGGACCGACGAATGGCACAGGGGTGGCGAGGACGTCATGGACTGGGATTTTGGTCTGACGACCCGGGATCGAAAGCCGAAACTGGCGCTCGGCGTTGTTCGAAAAGCGTTCGAGGAAGTTCCGTTCGTCCCCCAAGAAGCATGGCCGAAAATATCTGTCGTGGTGTGCACTTTTAACGGGAGCCGCACGATTCGCGACTGTTTGGAAGGAATCGGAAAACTTCGCTATCCCAACTATGAAACCATCGTGGTTGATGACGGCTCAAGGGACGGCGCTGGCGATATTGCGGCCGAATACGACGTCCGGTTGATCCGCACGGAAAACCAGGGTCTTAGCGCGGCCCGAAATGTGGGATGGCAATCAGCGGCAGGAGAAATCGTCGCTTATATTGATGATGATGCCCGCCCCGATCCCGATTGGTTGACATATCTAGCGGCCGCGTTCCTCAAAGAAGATTACGCAGGCGTCGGAGGTCCGAATATACCAGTCCCAGGTGACGGAAACACTGCGAATTGTGTCGCCAACTCGCCGGGGGGTCCGGCCCACGTGCTCCTTTCCGATTGCGAAGCAGAGCACATTCCCGGCTGTAACATGGCCTTCCGCAGGAGCTGGCTGGAGGCCATCGATGGATTTGATCCGCAATTCCGGCAAGCTGGTGACGACGTGGATATTTGCTGGAGAACGCGAGAGCGAGGCGGAAAACTCGGGTTCAGTCCGGCTGCCATGGTCTGGCATCACTATCGCCGGACCGTGCGGGCGTATTGGAAACAACAGATGGGCTACGGCAAGGCCGAGGCTATGCTCGAGAGAAAGTGGCCGGAAAAGTACAATTCCGGTGGCTACGCGACGTGGGCAGGACACATATATGTGAACGGAATATTCCGATCGCTTTCACTGTCCCGCGGGCGGATTTATCAAGGAACTTGGGGATCAGCAGGTTATGCGCGACTGTACCAGCCTGCACCGAACCTTCTGAACTCACTGCCACTCACGCACGAGTGGCAGCTCACGAATCTTGTGTTGGCGGCGCTTTGTGTCGTCAGCATGTTTTGGGGACGTCTTCTGGGCGTTCTACCCGTAGCAATTGTTGCTTTTTTCTTGTCGCTTGTCCCGGCAATAAGCGCGGCGTTGAAAGACCGCATTCCTGCGTCGACGAAAGGCCGCTTTACCCGCTTTCGCCTGCGCGTTCTTACGGGACTGCTTCACCTAATGCAGCCTTTAACTCGCTTGTGGAGCCGTCTGGTTTATTCCCTCATGGCCGGGAAAGTTCGCCGTTTTCCAACCATCTCATTCCCATGGCCGCGGATGTTTCAGCTCTGGAGTGAAAAATGGCTCGATAGCACCGCGGTACTCCTGTCATTGGAATCGGTGCTGCGGTCCGGCGGCGCGGTCGTGCGTCGAGGCGGTGATTACGACAGGTGGGACTTGGAGATACGTGGCGGCTTGTTCGGCGGCTTACGCGTCTATACGGTCTCGGAGAACTACGGACGAGGCAAATACATGCTGCGCCTTCGTTCTCGGCCATGGTTCTCAGTCTCGGGAGCTGGCACAACTCTTCTCCTAATGATTGCATGCTTTGGAGCGCTATTGGATCACTCCGTATACGCTGCCAGCATTCTCGGCCCATTGAGCGTCATGTTCGGAGCTATAACCTTTAGGAGCGCGGCCGTGGCAGTGGGTGCGATCCATCGCGCCCTCATCAAGCTAGACTTCGAGCGCGCGTTATGACTATTAAGCAGCCCAGTTCGAATCGTGACCTCGCCCTTTACCTTCGTTTGTTCCGGTGGGCGCGGCCTTATTGGACACACCTGATTGGTCTTTTCCTTCTCGGCTTGCTGGCAACTCCTCTGGCGTTGCTGGTCCCTTTGCCGCTGAAGATCGCTCTCGACAGCGGGCTCGGC
>QHZB01000358.1 GCA_003224525.1 Acidobacteriota bacterium
GATCGAGTGGATCATTCGTCATCACCACCGTGCTCACGCCCGCCAACTGCAACACTTTGCGAATGTGCGCTTCGATGGTTTGCGATTTGAAGAAGGACCTTGCCTCCACCAGGTCCGGACGATCAGTAGGCAGGTGGAAAGCCTTGAGCACGGCGACTACCCCGCGCGTGGCTTCCGAGACAGGAGTATTTTCGACGAACAGCGTCCGCCAAATGGCGTCGGCTTGGTCGCGCTTGGAGAGCGACCAGTACCCCTCGGGCTTGGTGTCGGAAGAGCGGAAGAATTCAGCTTCGAGGTAATGATAGGTCAGTAGTTCGTCGATGCCCCACAACCCAAGCTTGCCGAATGCGGGAGCAAACAGGTGCGTGTGAATGTCGATAAATTGCGTGGTCGCGAGTACATCCTGCACAGTCGAGGAAATCTGCGCTTCTGTGAGGAGATCGCCATCGCGAGAGACCGGAGTCTGGCCCGTTGATTTGAGAAATGCGGTTGTCATGCTTTGCACCCACTCTTGCTGCTCTTACCTCAAGATGTTCGGCCGTGCGCGCGGCTCGTGTGCCGCGGGCGGGCGCCATGTATTAGGTTGGTATGATGCCTCGACTTGCGATTCGATTAGTTGTCCCGCCGGGGTCATGAATTCCAGAGATTACAAACCGTTCGCCGGGCTGTCAAATTGTAAGAGCTGAAGATAATATTCAGCGGAACTTAACGAATGTCAACGCATCCTTCCAGCGGACTGATAGTCCACCAGCGCAGGAGTATACGTGACAGGCTTCAGGTGAATATCCTTCCTTTAGGGGCGGGGCGCGTTTCTCAACTCAGGCGCAATGTCGTACGCCTTCTCGAACTCTGCGCGAGACTCCTCCTCTTTTCCTTCCTGATGGAGGGCCAATGCAAGATTGTAGTGCGCTTCCGCATAGCGCGGCTTGAGGCGCACAGCCTCGATAAATTCCGTCTGCGCCATGCGGACGTCGCCCGCCTGCAACAGCACCAGTCCGAGATTGTTGTGAGCTTCCGCGAAATTCGGATCGCGGCGCACGAGTTCACGGAAGACATTGGCTGCGCCAGCGGCATCATTCTCCTGGCTGAGGACCAATCCCAATTGTATGCGGGCGTCATTGTACTTGGGATCGAGACTGATGGCTTCATTCAGCTCGCGAGCGGCTTCCTCTAGATGCCCCAATTGCGCCAGCGCGAGGCCCAGGTTGTAATGTGCCTCCGCCAGATCAGGATCGGACATCACCGCATGCCGGAACTCCTCGAGCGCCCGTTTGCTATCGTTCTGGCGCCAATAGAGCAGTCCGAGGCTTGCGTGGGCCTGCGCGTAGTCCGGTTTCAGCTCGAGCGCTTTCTCATAGGCCGCCAAGGCTCGTGCCGCGTCTTGTTTGCGCTCCCACGTTACGCCCAGATAATAATGGCCGGTCGGCAGCTCGGGACTTTGCTCGATGGCCTTCTGAAAAAGTGCCAGCGCATCCTCGAGCTTCTGCTGCTTCAGCGCTTCCACGCCCTGGAGGATCAGATATTTTGACTGCGCCAAGCGCGCCCGGAACTCTTGCAGTGCGTTCAGGTCATCCAGCTCCTTTTGCGCGGCGCTGGTCTCGCCTTGAGCACGCAAAGCGATACCCAGGCTGTAGTGCGCCTTTTCAAAGTCCGGCTTCAGCTCTATCGCTCGCCGGAAGGCAGCGATTGCGCCGGTTGTGTCGCCGCCGGATTTGAACTCCATGCCCAGGTTATATTGCGCCTCTGGATCTTTGGGATCGATTTCGACGGCTTTGCGGAACTGGGCGAGGGCACCCGCGTGATCGCCCTGACGGCGTAGTGTAACTCCCAGCAGCGAGTGCGCCGGCGCATAATGGGGATTAAGACGGAGGGCGCGGCGGAACTCGGCTGCGGCGGCTGCCAAATTGCCGAGCTGTCCTTCGGCCAACCCCAACTCCAAATGCATCTCGGCAGAGGGCTTCGATTGCAGCGCCCGCTGTAACTCGTGCTCAGCGGCTGCAGGATCGTTTTGCTGCAAGTAAACTCGCGCCAGGAGGCGATGTGACCCGGCGTTCGCGGGATCGAGATCGACCGCCGTGCGCAACTCCTTGAGCGCGGCGGCCTGATCGTTCAAATCGTACCAGGTCGCGCCTAACGCGTAATGCGCATCGGCCCACTTCGGTTTGAGCCGCAGCGTGGCTTCGAACTCTTCCACAGCCTGCTTGGCGTCACCCTTATATTTCAGCGTCAGCGCCAAATTGTAATGTGTTTCCGAGTCGTTGGGTTCGAGGTCCAGCGCCTTATGATAGCTCGCAATGGCCTGGTCCCAGGATTTGTTGCGCGCAAGCTCGATGGCCCGTTGACGGTAGCTTTGCGCCGACTGCGCAGCCGTTACTCCGGAGAGAGTCAGCGTGAGTGCCATTGCAGACACGATGTGCGCTCGCCCGTATCCGAGAAGAAGTCGATTCGCCCAGCCGCACTTCATGGGGACAGCCTAGCACGCGGGCAGAACCCCTGTGAAATGCGGTCCCTGCGGAGAACGAATGTCGTTGTCAAATCACCAGAAGAATTTAACGCTAAACTGTCCAATCCGCGGAGCACGGGTACTGCTAATAATCCCAAACGACGAGTCGCTGATGTTTCCCCCGGGATTTGTAAATTGCGTGTGGTTGAAGATGTTGAAAAATTCGATACGGAGATCGAAAGCCAGATTCTCTTTAATTGTGGTGTGCTTTAAGAGGCCGAAATCCGTGTTGTTGAATCCCGGGCCGTGGAAAAAGCGACGGTTGACGTTCCCGAATGTCCCCGGAGTGCAGTTCTGCGCGAATGCACCCACACTCGGCAAGCAGGCTGCCTCCACATCACCCGGGAATTGTGGTGTCAAAAGACCCGGCGGAGGCGGGATGAAGTAGCATCCCGTGTTGTCGGAGGTGGGGCAATCCGGATTTGGCTTGCGTGGATTCAGAATCTGCAGCGGCGCGACGCGGTTCGGCATATCCGTGGCCGAGCTACCCCACAGGGTAAAGTCACCGTTCGATTGGTTCATCGGTACAGGAAAGCCGGTTGAGAATCGTGTGATCCCCTGCGTCTGCCAGCCTTGCGTCAAGCGCTTGGGGGCTCCTTTGAATGCCCGGTCGAACGGGATTGCCCAAATGTAACTGACCACAAAATTGTGAGTGATGTCCGCCGAGGACAACCCTCGGCTCAACTTAGAATTTTGGAA
Organism: Acidobacteriota bacterium; assembly: GCA_003224525.1. GTDB lineage: Bacteria > Acidobacteriota > Terriglobia > Acidiferrales > UBA7541 > Acidiferrum. The sequence continues at coordinate 3,203 of QHZB01000358.1, forward strand.
ATTGACCAGGTCGTTGAAGGCCGAAGAATCGTCTAAGGCTCTCGCGAACGTGTAAGCGGCCAGGAACGTCACATCGTTGGCCTTGCGCTCCACGCTGATTTGGCCGGATTGGTAGATGGAATTCGCCGTGGTAAGCGTGTTGGTATTGTTGGAGCCATAGCAGACCAGCGTGGCTGACTCGGGACAGTAATTGGGACTACGGATCGCTTGCCGGTTGCTGTAAACGCACCCTGGGAGAGGTGTCGGACTCACAGTCAGACAGTTGACGGTGGGCGAAGTTTGGAAGACGTCGTTCTCACCAAAAAATCCGCAGCCGGCGGTTCCTGCGGTCACGTCGATAGCGCTTTGCGCCGTAAGTTGCTGGCACAAAGCCGGATCGCCCGGAATGGCTTCGTTCTGGGTGATCAAGTGGTGTCCCTCGGTACCGACGTAAGCCACGGTCAGCACCGTTGATTTGGTTAGCTCTCGTTGGATCGACAGGTTGAAATGTTCCGCATAGGGCAGCACATTGTGTGTGTTATAGCCGGGATAATAGGTAAAGGGCTCGTAAATCCCAAAGCTAAGCGTCTTATTTGCCGGGTCCCCAGGAGTCGGTGCGGTAAACGGAAACCGCTGGCCGAGCGACTGGCCGGTCTGGCGAAGGAGGAACGGCTCGTCAAACATGACGGGTGACGGCGTGGACCAATACAGACCGAAAGGGGCGTCTGCCACTTCGTAGAACAGGTTTAGGTCCTCGACCGAAGTATAGTAGAGTCCGAAAGATGCCCGAATGCTGGTTTTGCCCGGCCCGCCAAAGATTTTGCCCAATGCTTCGTTGCTAAAACCAGGTGAATAGGCGAGCCCGAGGCGTGGACCGAAATTGTTGTATTTGGTTGGAGCGAGCGTCTTCGGAATGCCAGGGTCGCCCGGGAATACCAAGCCTGTGGGACTAAGCGGAAAGACCGTGGACTGTTCCCCAGGATTAAAGGTCTGAATTTTCCCTTGCGTGTCATACCACGGCATGCTTGCTTCCCAGCGCAGGCCGAGGTTGAGCGTGAGATTGGGTCTTACCTTCCAGGAGTCCTGTACAAACGCGCCACCGTAACGCGTGCGGGAATCCAGAAGCTGCAAGGCCGCCTGCGTGTAGCCGCCCGAACTCGCCGGCGCGCCAATCAGAAAATCCGCAAAATCGCTGCCGGTCGCGTCGCCATTAAAGACGAAGTTGCCATTGGGACTGGCGTAGTTGCGTTCGTTGATTTGCAGGTAGCGGGCTTCGCCGCCAAACTTCAGCGTGTGTTTGCCCATCGCCTTGGAGAAGACGTCGCTTGCCATATAGGTGTTATTCGGCTGGTACGTGTTGAGCGTTGGAACGCCAATCTGGAAGTTATTGAAGTAAATCTGTGGGACATATTCCGGATATCCGGGAGTCGTGGAGGGGATAATGCCGAGGCCACCAGTAACGAAACCGAGCGACGACAGTTTGGCGAAACTCCCGGCCGGATTGTCCTTATGCAACGCCGTTCGGAAGAAGCTGACCCGGGACTCGTTGACGGCCGTGGCCCCGAAGGTCTTGGTGTTGCTCATCACGAACTGCTGAGCCCGAGAAGGAGTGTCGGACGGAAAGCCGGGCACGCTGGCAAATGGTAACGCACTGTGAACGATGGAATCGTCGATCGTGTAGTACCACGACCAGTTTCCGGTTGTTTTATTGATGAAATCCACCTTCAGAGCGTACTTGTTGTCGTTCTCTTTGTCTTTCTGACTGTTGTCCGTATAGTTGTTACTTACATCTCCAGCGACTTTCGGGGCGGGGATGAAGGGCAAGATTCCACTTGCAGGCGCTACCCACGCATTGTTCGGATCTGTCGGCCCCGGAATATGCGCAAGGCCACTCACCGGGTCCACAGGAAAAACACAAGGGTTCGGGCCAGTGTTGCTGGTGCAACCAGGGAAACTGTAGGGCTCGTCGGGGAATATGGTGCCAGCGGGCAAACCCAGCCGCGTGTTAAGCACCTGGGCCCAGCTCTGGGCGCCACCCGTGCCGGTCAGTGGGCCGTCGACCGTTCCGGTCAATAAATGGGTATCGAAGTTGCCTTGACGTTGGTCCACCGTTGGCAACGTCGTGGTGGTTTCCGCGCCTTTCGTCTGCCTGGTGCCTTGATAGTCAGCGAACCAGAAGAGGCGGTTTTTCAAGATCGGCCCACCCCCTACAGCGCCAAATTGTTTGCGGTGCAGTTCGGTCCTCGGGAGCCCTGCCGCATTCGCGAAGTAGCCGTTGGCATCCAACGCGCTATTGCGCAGGAACCAAAAAGCGTCGCCGTGAAAACTGTTGGTGCCAGACTTGGTGATGGCGTTCATGACCGCGCCGCTGAATTTTCCGTATTCGGCGTCGAAGCTGTTGGTGATCAGTCGAAATTCCTCGACCGCGTCCAGGTTGGGAACCAAGCCGGCGCCCAGGTTGCGTCCTTCACTCACGTCCCCGCCGTTCACAAGGAACGCGTTCGCCGTTTCGCGCTGGCCGTTAACGGAGACGTTGCCCGGGGACAATGAGCCCGATACCGGCCGGTCCTGTTGAATCGTCTCCGCGGTCGCAGGCGCAACCCCGGCCTGCAAACCGAGAAGGTCCAGGTAGCTGCGGCCATTCAAGGGCAGCGCCAGCATCTTCTTCGAATCGATCACGTCGCCTAACTGTGTGCTTTCCGTCTGCACTTGCACGGCGTTCGCAACGATTTCGACATGCTCCGCCACGCTGCCAACATCGAGTGTTACATCGAAGTGGAGTTGGTCGTTTACCTTTACTTTGATATCCGTCTCGGTGAACGTGCGGAATCCGGGCGCGGTGACTGTAAGCTTATAGTCCCCGGCTGGCAGCGCCAGAATGCGAAACGAACCGTCGGCGGCCGAGACGGTTTCCTGCTTGAAATTGTTTTGCACATTTGTAGCTACGATATGCGCGCCCGCCACGACGCCTTGCGTGCTGTCGCGCACCACTCCCAGGATCGAGCCGGTTACATCCGCACGCAGAACATTCGGACCGAAAACCATTGTTAGAACGAGCAGAAGAGTAGAAACTGCATGGTTAAAACGATTTTGCATGAGGCACCCCCAGGTGCGCGTAGCATGTCATAGAACACCAGTCGTAATCAAGATGGACATTTGTCTGTCCGGCGGCCCTCAGCGTCGTTTCCTCCACCGACAGATCGAAACGCATACTGCGGTGCGCACCTGCTATTTCCCCCTATGTTAATCCGATTTAAGTAGAGAGCTCCGATTCCAAGCGCCCTCTTGGAATGCTCCTGCAAGCACAGCACTTTGCTGGCAGCGGACAACGGATACCGACAGCTTGACATAGAAGCAAATAGAAAATAAAAGAAAGAAAGCGAGAGTAGTTGTAATCTATCCACTGCGCGACGTTTTTACCTGCGCGCTCGGTAGAACGATTCCAAAATAGTATTGCAATACAATCTACTGTGAGATAAGCTCCTTGTATACCATTACAAGGAGGCTAGTCGCTTGCCGTTTGTCAGTCGCCGGGCCCAGTTGAAGCTCAGCAACCAGGAGAGGGAAATGCTCACGGCGTTCGCGCGGTCGCGAAGCGAGCCGGCGGGCCGCGTGCATCGGGCTTCGATTCTATTGCGCTATCACGCGGGAGACACGGTTTCAGAGATCGCAAGGAGCCTGGCGACGAACCGGCCACGGGTCGAACGGTGCGTAAGCAAGGCCCTGGACTTGGGGGTGACTCAGGCGTTGGCCGATTTGCCGGGTCGCGGTCGCCGCCCGGCGATGACGGCCGAAGCGCGCGCGTGGGTGGTTGCGCTGGCAGGTCAGAAACCCAAGGACCTGGGCTATGCTCAAGAACTCTGGACCACCAGATTGTTGTCGAAGCATGTTCGGAAGCATGCCGAGGCGGCCGGTCACCCGAGTCTCAGGAAACTGGGGCGCGGAACGGTCTCCAAAATTCTCAGCGCCAACCAGGTGCACCCCCACAAAATTCAGTACTACCTGGAGCGGCGCGATCCCGAGTTTGACGCCCAGATGGTGCAGGTTCTGCATGTTTACAAGGAGGTGGAAATCTGGCGTGAGAAAGGCGCGCCGCCGCCGGATTTGGTCGCTGTGCTCTCCTACGACGAGAAGCCCGGTATTCAAGCCATCGAAAATACTGCCCCAGACCTGCCCCCGGTCTCAGGAAAATATTCTGCCATAGGGCGGGACCATGAATACATCCGGCACGGAACACTGTCCCTGTTGGCCGGAATCGACCTGCTGTCCGGCGAGGTTCTGGGCTTGGTGCGCAAACGGCATCGGAGCGTGGAGTTCATCGAATTCCTGAGACTGGCCGATGCCCATTACCCGACCGGTGCGCGTATCCGTATTGTGCTCGACAATCATTCCGCACACATCTCCAAAGAGACTCGCACTTTCCTGGCCACGCTGCCAAACCGGTTTGCATTCGCCTTCACGCCCAAACACGGGTCCTGGCTCAACTTGATCGAATCGTTTTTCGGTAAGATGGCCAAAACCCTGCTGCGTGGCATCCGAGTCGCCTCAGCCGACGAACTGAAAGCACGGATCGAACTCTACCTCAAGAAGGTCAATGAGACACCCGTGGTCTTCCGCTGGAAGTACAAACTGGAGACGTTGTCGGTGGTCTAGTCATTGGTATGCTATTTCGGAATCACAATACTAGCCCGCCATTACCACTCGGAGATCGCATCTTCTAAAGGTAAGAAACCGAAATAAAAAGTTGTAAAACAAATCTCAACTAATGCGCAGCTTCTTTACGTTATTTCGAACAACTTCATGTCACTGATTTCCTGTGGATGTTTCTACAGCCACTTCTCCTAGTGCTCCGCGATCCAGCCCAGTCGAATCCACCAGATGCAGCGAAATCCTGCCTGCCCGGCCCGGATCGGTCACTGTGGCTGGCAACAAAACGGGATTCTTGGGGTCGACTTCCATAAGCGGTTGCGTCCCCATGGACAGGCCCCGAGCCTCGTAGAAATGGACTACCAGTTTCCCGGAGAAGAAAACTCCAAATGCACCAACAAGTCTGATCTTACCGGCGCCAGCATCCTGCACAGCGCGAAGGGGCTTGAGGATCACCCCTGCATCCGTCACTCCCTGAAAGTCCTTGTCGGCCCGCGTTGGAAACCACTCCGTGTCGAAATTATAAGACTCCCCAGGCTCGAGCCGCACCATCGGGGAGTTAAGTTCGGCCTCCATATACAAAACTGGCGGCTCTTTGTCGGGAGATCCGAAACTGGTCGTACCATCAGGGTGTTGCCGCAATTCAGGACCATTCGTCCAAAAAATGACCGAGGCCTTTCCGGGGTATTGTTTGGTGTCGTCGTACCGAAATCGCTCTACCATCGCGTAGTGACTGTCGCCATCCACCGTAGCCAGCCAGCCGTCCTTTGAATCAAGCCACAACTCTGCTGCGAGAGGAACATAATGCACGGCGAAGAGCCCGTTCTCCCGCACCTGCGCCGCGGTATTCTCCGCGGGGCCGAATTTCACATAATACCGGTTGAGATAGCTACTCGATGAATTCGTTCTGCTGAAGGCCCAGAAATTCTGATTGTGGCGCGAAGAATCCTTTGCGTCTGCCGTATTGTACTGAGAGACCGATTGCACGGACCATTCGATGTGATGCCCGCTCGCGTTCTTTATCACTGCGTGAAAGTTGATGCGCGGCGAGTCCGCGCCGAGACTCACCGTTCTCGTAAACTGCAACCCTGTCTGGGGGTCGGCTGGCCCCGTCAAGGAAATTTCGCACCGTGGCCCTTGCGAGAGGATTTGAAACTCAAAAGGACCGTCATCCAGCAAGTCGGAATTGCCTGCCCAGTGCTGCTCGTCCTGGCTTCCCTCCGGGAGCACCCACAGCTTGTCGCCGCCATAGTTAAACCATTCGCTGTTGGAGGGGGGAAAGTGTTTCCCGGCATACCGAGGATTCACAAACAGAAATGGATGGCCATCGAAGATGACTTGCATCAGCCTGCCGCCGTTCTGCGGCACAAAAATTAGTTTTACCCATGGATTGGAAACCTGCTGCGCTTGCCAACCCATATAATTCGTTTGCTCAACATGGCAACTGGCCCCTGCCGTCACCCCGGGCTTCTGCTTCGCGAGAACGCCGCGGTGGACAAATGTCGCCGGATAAAGTGTAAGTACCGCCGCCAAACGCCAAAGGACCTTTGTTTTTTTCATTGGAGATCGCTACTTAGACTGATTGCTTTCCTACCCCCGGAATGGATATTGCATCCCGCGCGCCCTGCCCTCAATCGTCTTTTGCCTCTTCGCCTGCCACCCGCACAATCCCCTTGGGAGAGAGCTCAATGCAAAACAGTTGGTAATGAAACGAAATAAATTGCTACACGTCAAGAAATTTATGATAAAACGCCAAATGCTCGGGGATTTCCAAAACTCGTTCGGTGCTCAACCCGCTGGACGCCCGCAAGCGCAATTCGAGTGACAAAGGTAGTTGGCGGACTCTGTTGCATTGGATGAGTGGCTCCATCGAACCTTGCAACACCTTTTAGCCTTTCCACCACTGGGAGGTTCTTGAATGTCGTTCTTGCCTGATTTCAGCCGTAGGGGTTTTATTCGCTTAGCCGCAGCAGCGCCGCTGCTGGGCCAGATTGCTGCTAAAAACGCGTTCGCCAGTGCCGCCACTGCGCTCGGCAAAGACCCGCGCCAGAACGTCTACACGCGCCTCGGCGTAAAGACCATCATTAATTGCCGGGGCACCTGGACATACTTGAGCGGCTCGCTGGAATTTCCCGAAGTGCAAGCGGCACAGCGAGAGGCTGCAGAATACTTCGTCAACATGTTCGAATTGCAACATGCCGCCAGCCGGCGTCTCGCTGAATTGACTGGCGCCGAAGCCGGCATGGTCACTTCCGGGGCGGCTGGCGCGATGGCATCCGCTGCTGCGGCATGCATGGCTGGTAGCGATCCAAAATATATCTGGCAGCTTCCCGACACTACGGGACTGAAGAATGAAGTCATCATGGTGGGCGGCCGGAGTGCTTTTGACAATGCCATTCGGCTCACAGGAGCCAAGCTGGTTCTTGTAGAGACACCGGAGCAACTGGCTAACGCGATCAATACGAACACAGCGATGATTTACACGACTCATCTGGGATGCGACCTGCAAACCGAGAACGCCGTTGCAAAAAAATATAACATTCCGATGCTGCTCGATGACGCGGCCGGTATTCCCCCTATCGCCAACATCAAGCTATACGCACAAATGGGTCTTGACATGTACACTTTCTCAGGCGGAAAGGGGCTTCGTGGCCCACAGTGCAGCGGTCTTCTGCTTGGCCGCAAGGATCTGATCGAGGCGGCGATGCTGAATACCAGCCCCTGGGAAGGTGCTGTCTGTCGTGCCATGAAAGTTGGCAAGGAAGAGATAGTAGGTCTGCTCACCGCTGTCGAGACCTGGCTGAAAACCGATTTTAATACTCTCAATCGCGAATGGAACGCTCGCGTCGAGCGCATCGCGAAACTCGTCAAGACTGTACCCGGCGTTGACACCGACATTTCCATACCCACGGATGGCAATCGCTATCCAACTCTCCACATTTCATGGGACGAAGAAAAGTGGGGATTCACGGTGAAGGACTGTGTACAAAAGCTGCGCGCCGGCGATCCGGTAATTGAAGTTGCCGGCGCGGATAATCCCAGCATTGTTCCGGCCGTTCACGAAGGAAATCCAAAACAAAGTACGAAGGAATCGGCGCAGCGCCGCAGGTTGGAACTGGTTTCTTCAACCATTCAGCCCAACGAAGCAATCATCGTGGGCCAGCGTATTCGTGAACTTCTAAGTTCCGCTCGAAAAGCTGCACCTGCCGCTTAGTCATCATGAGGGTTCGCAAAGTGCCAAACGAGAGAAAATTTCACAAGCGGCAATGTTTGCTGGGAACTCTGTTATTGGCAGCGAGTAACTTACAGGCTCAGGTGCATCCGGTCGAAAGTCCTCAGGGAGGGAAGCCCTCGAACTCTGTGCGCTCAGCCGGGGTGGACGCGGGCGACTACGTCTACATTTCGGGGCAGGGGGCCCAGCGTTCCGACGGCACTATACCGGACAAATTTGAAGAACAGGCAAGCCAAGCTCTCGAAAATATCAAAGCGATTGTCGAAGCCGCTGGTTTGAACACGGAGCATGTTGTCTACGTCCAGGTTTATCTCGAAGACGTTGGCAACTACGAGAAGCTTAACGGCGTCTTTGCAAGATATTTTCCTAGCACTCCCCCAGCCCGGGCGGTGCTTGGAGTTTCGCGCTTATCTCCATCGTCCATCGCGATCAACGCCGTTGCCGTTCGCGATCTCACGGGACGCAAACCCGTTATCCCTCCCAATTACAAATCCACTGAACCATTTTCGCCCGGTATATTGACGCACGACCGTCTGTTTGTTTCTGCAATGCAGGGGCGCGATCCCTTAACCAATACGGTCCCCGATGATCCTGCGGCTCAAACAGATATTGCACTAGATGGAGTCAAGGCGGTTGTCGAGGCGGCTGGTTTGACGCTCAGCCATATGGTCTTCGTGAATCCCTATCTGACCCAGAAGGTTCCCATGCGGCTGATGAACGAACATTACGCTCGCCGATTTGAATTTGGTAACACCCCGGCGCGAGCCACCATCGAAGTCACCGCTTTGCCTCACAACGCTCAAATCGAATACACCGGAGTCGCCGTGCGCAACCTGAGCCTTCGTCATGCCGTCCGTCCCAAAAACATGCCGCCTAGCCCCACTGCCAGCCCCTGCGTCTTCGCCGGCGAAACGTTATACTGTTCCGCGAAAAGTGGATTTATTCCCGGACCAAACGGCGGCGTTTATGGCGCTACAACAGCAGCACAACTCCGCCAGACCATGCGGAACCAGCTCGATAACCTGGAAGAGGCGTCCATGGATTTCGGCCAAGTCGTCTCCACAACTGTTTATCTCGACAGCCTCTCCGATAGTGAGGCCTTCAACAAGGTCTATGCGGAATACTTCAAGGCTTTCTTCCCCGCCCAAACGGTGGTCCAACAGCTTCCATCTTCTAACCGTTCGCCCGACGCGGAAGGTCACTTCCCGGACCTGGAGCAGTTGTCGCTCGTAGCGGTGAAACGGCCCCCCAAAAACTAGAGAGACGTTTGGCTGAGGCCTCCACACGGAAGTTCCAAACTTCATACAAGCACTTCACTCTGGATGTGAATCCGCCCAAGCGGTCCCCAAGTCCGGCTCTGGGAGGTCAAGGCGGCTCTCGATGATCCTGGCTCATTGGATTTAGAGTCGGATTGCGCGAGCATCAGCTACGCGCGCGCCGCTCTCGCAAGAAGGAAGTCTTTTCGGGGTCTACCCCGACCGAGAGGATGTCCACGAGGCTCAGGAGCTTTGTGTGCTTGGCCAGCACGGGCGTGAACGCGCTTGGGACAATGTTGCCAAGTTCGGAATTCAAGCTGCTTGGTCAGGGAACAGGAAACGAGAAGTTGCAATGGGTGCAAAACAGGAACCAAAATCAGTCACTTCGGCGTCGGACGGTCGATCAGATTTTGTTCGTTTTTCCAGCAGACTTCTCCGCCTCCTGAGACTTGTCGCTTGTCATTGGGGAACACCCAAACGAGCTCATTAGTTGCCACTGTTAACGCCCTTGGGGACTGTCCCTAAAAGGCCGCTGTTCGAGAGGCAAGTCTCACCAACGAGGAATCGCAAAAGCTAGCGATGAGCCATTTTCTGCACCTGTACATGACCAGCTTGCGGTTCTGTTCAACGGTCTTGCTCATCAGCCGGCGAAGCTTGTGAGTTAACGCGCATTTTTCCTGGCACCGTCACAAAGTGATACGCATGGCCCATGGCGCAGATTGCGTTGGGACTGCTGGTGGGAATTCCCGTCGCGCTTGGGGCGGACTCACGCTGGCAATTTCCGCGCTTTTGGCGGGCTTGGTGCCGGCGTTTCGCGCGGCGTCCATCAATCCGATGGAGGCGCTGCGGACACCGTGAACTAACGTGGAAGGAATTGCGACCGGCATAATTCCCGAATATAATTTGCTTTAGCCGACCTGACGTGCTGAATTCTTGCCCTCAGGCGCCGTCTCGCCAGCAGACGATCCGCCGCTTGTGGGCGCGGGGTGGTGCCCGATGTCAAAAGGCGCAATTCTTCTCTGTACTTTTCTAGGCTCTGTTCTTCTATTCTCCGGCTGCGGCGGCGCGACCTCTGTGTTTCCGCCGCCCCCACAGCAGGCCGTCCAGCCAAACATCCTTTCCATTTCTCCGACAAACGTTCCCGCAGGCAGCGGGAGTTTCACGCTAACGATCACCGGCACAGGCCTGGGAATGGCCTCGCAGGTGAAATTCGGCAGCGTTATTCTCGCGCCGTCGTCGGCCACTTCGGCAAATTGCCTCAGCGGCGCCAACTGCACGACACTAGCGGTGCCGGTTCCCGCGCAAGATGTCGCCGCTGCCGGTACGATCACTGTTTCCGTAGCCAACGCCTCGCTGGTCTCCAATCCCGTGGCCTTTGCCGTGATGTCCCAATCCAGCAGTGTTACGGGCGCTCCGCAATTGCTGGTCTTTTCTCCGTTGGTCGCTCCGGTCGGTGGCGCGTCTTTCCCGCTCCTGATTGAAGCCCAAAACGTGGCGCAGGGTGCCACCGTTAACTTTGGCTCCCTCTCACTCTCGCCCACAACCACCACAGTGACCCTTTATCCTTCTGCCGGCGCCCTTTCGGCCCTGAAGGTACAGGTGCCGGCCACCGCGCTTGCCGCAGCCGGCGAAGTCGCCGTGTCCGTAACGAATCCGGGCGCATCTGGCGGCACCTCAAACCAAGGGAATTTTTTCGTCCTCAGCAAAAGCACTTTCCCAATTGAGGAGTCCGTGAGCAATGCGACTCCGACCATTCCGGGCGATGCGCCGAGCACGCATTCTTCAGTCGCCATTGACGCATTTTTTGTCGCCTTCGATTCGACGGCTGGGAATCTCGTCTCTGGCGCGGCAAGCGGCCATTCGCAAATTTATATGCGGCGGAACTGTTTCGCCGTGACGCCAAATTGCACCCCGCAAACTACGTTGTTGTCGGCCGCCCCCCGCTTTGTGGTCTTCGAATCTGACGACACCAATCTCGCCCCCGGCGTTACGCCAGTGATCGAGCAAATCTATTTGCGCGATACATGCCAGAGTGTCCTGGGCCCCGTCGTTTCCGGATGCACGCCGCAAACGACTCTCGTCTCTGCGTCGGCCTCGGGCGCGCCCGGCAATGCTGCAAGCAGCAACCCAGGGATCAGTGCCTTGGGCCTGCTAATCACTTTCCAGTCCTCGGCATCGAATTTGGTGAGCCGGTCTGTCCCCTCTGGCGTTCAGCAGGTGTATCTCCGTGTGGGATGCATTGCGATGTTCGGTCCGGGTGTGGCTTGTCAGCCCTCTAGCATGGTTTTGGAATCGGTGGACGCGGCCGGAAACCCCGGCGACAAAGATTCCGCCAATCCTTCTCTTGACCCCGGTGGGCTGGTGGTGGGCTTCCAGTCGCTCGCCGACAACATCGTCGCGAATACACCTGGGAACGGTTCCCAGCAAATCTATCTGCATGCCACGTGTCTCGCGCTTGCTTCTCCCGTTGCCGGTGGTCTCTGCGGGAGTACGGCTCAGGCCGTTTCCGTGGATTCCAGCGGCCGTCTGGGCACCGCCGACAGCGTTACCCCTGCCGTGGGCCCCTTTGGAAACTTTGGTGTATTCGCCACTCGCGCGCCGAATCTCCTCCCCGCCAACACCCCGAACCAGCAGATCGTCTCCTTCAACGCTTGCTTCGACGTTCCGCCCATTCCCTGCAGCTTGGCGCAGGGCGGCGTAGTCTCCGTGGATCAGAACGGCTTGCCGGGACAGGGCGACAGCTCCAATCCTGCAATCGCGGGAGCTCGCGTTGCGTTCACTTCGCAGGCCAGTTTGATCTCCGGCGTCTCGGGACAGCAGGTATACTCCTCCCTCATCTGTCTGTTTCCTTCCGCGATTCCATGTGCCGCTACTCCGGCACTCGTCTCCGCCGACTCCAGCGGCAACCCCATCGGCGCTGACCACGCAGCGATCGATCTCACCAACGCTTTCGTAACATTTTCAAGCCCCGGATCTGCTTCCGCTTCTGGCCCAACACAGATCTTCCTTGCGGCTTCATTCTTTTAGCGCGCGGGCGGCACGTGTCCAGTCGCGAGCCCGAACTTCCTCATGAATAGGTTTCGTCGCGAGCGTAACGTCGTTTCCGACCTAGAATATCGATGAAAACGAGTATAGTAGTTGAATTGGCGCTGAATATTCAGTCGCTTCGAGAGCAGGCAAAGGGTAAATTCGCGCTCAATACGTACTCATTAAAAGCTCAATGGAAGGGCAAACGATACCGCTGGGGATCTCAAGCATCTATCTGCCGAGCGAGACGCTGAGGGACCTTTCTACGTTGCCAATGGCCACCGCGCTTGGGACCGGCAGCCCTTTTTGTACGAACTCTTACAGTAAGAGTCAACCGCAACGCATCCGCAGCAGAGCTTCGACTCGCCTTTAAACTCCGCACTCTTGAACCCCGCATGGCTCAAGCACTCGACAGCAATCTTGCGGCATTGGAGCGCGCCTTTAATTTCCTTGCGCATCCAGAACATGTTTTACCAATCGAGCCGTTGCACTCCAGACACCACATCGAAGTGTCTATCCCGGCTCAACAGTGGGAGACCGTGTTGGCGGCACAGAGCCGCAATCCAAAGGTCATTCGTTGGAATCGGCTTTCCAGCTTGTCTCAATTCGACGCCGATAGTTGCATAATGATGGGTAGTCTGTTCGTCAACGTCGAGCACTCTGCAGTCAGCCACGAGACCATCCAACCACCGCCGATACCGAGCCCTATAGCGCGATTGTGCGATCCCGAAGCGATATTCCCCAATTACCACGACTGGAAGCGCTAACTGCTGAGCCCCGGCCAATACGCGCGTGACGCCCGGATGCTCCTCCGCGGCAGCGGAGAGTGCGTTTGTGTCGAGGATCAATGGCTTGTCTCCGCAGCCCACATTTCGGAATCAACCACTTCAAATGTCTCTTCGATCACCTTGTTTATTCGCTGCGTTTCTTTGTGCAGGTCTTTGAGTTTGCCTACGTGTTTCATCCACGGCCTCCGACCAGATGTGCGCGAAGACTTCAACTTATCCTCAACGGCCTCGGTAACAAACTGCCGTAGAGGTACGCCCTGCGCCGCTGCCTTCGACTTCGCACGGCGGAAGATCATGTCTGGAATTTCCAGAGTAGTTTTCATAGACTCCATATTCCCATATTTATGGGAAATGAGTCAAAAACATTCTATCGCGATGACCAGACTCGCCGCTCCCCTATAACGTGGGCCAATCCCCACGAGCTTATTTTCACGATCATCGTAAAATAGTCTGTACCATTTTACGATGTATGTGATAACGGTCCACATGCAGGAGCGACGCCGCCTGTATACTGAAATCCTGGCCGACCATCTGCGCAGGCATCGCCAGATCGCGTTGGTCTCCGGACCGCGACAGGGATCTTGGTGCGATCCCATCATGTGGTCGAGAGGCTGAACGCGGCGGTTTGCTAATTCTAGCTGCCCTGTTCGTACCAACGTGTCGCCGCCCGCCAACTCGCCGCGTTCCGAAGAACCGAACAGCGCCCTTGCCACTATTCTTCGCGGAGCATGCGGACGGGCTCGACGCGGGTGGCGCGGTAGGCGGGGATGATCGTCGCGAAGAGGCCGACGGCGACAAGAAGCAGGGCGACGCCAACGAAGGTGAGCGGATCGGTGGCGCGTACGCCGAAGATGAGGGACGTCACGACGCGGCTGAGGGCGAGTGCGGCTGCCAGGCCGATGACCACGCCCAGAAAGATAGGCTTCATCCCATCGGCAACTACCATCTGCAGGATATCGGAATGGGTGGCGCCGAGTGCCATGCGAATCCCAATTTCGCGCACGCGGCGGCGAACGCTGTACGAGAGCACGCTGTAGATGCCGACGGCAGCGAGAACCAGCGCCAGGCCGGCGAATGCGCCGAGTAAGAGGACGTTAAAGCGCTGCGGCGACAACGATGCGGAAATCAAGCCTTCCATCGTGACCACGCCCACGACCGGTGTTTCAGGATCCACCTGGTGCACGGCGCTGGTGACGCCCGAGATCGCGCTCGCCGGATCGGCGCTGGTGCGCACGGCAAGGCTCATCCCGAACGAGTGCCAGGTTTCCGAAGGCGGGACAGCGAGTTGGCTCAATGGCCAATAAAGCGTCTCGACAGGCCGGGTTTGATCCAGAGAATCCTGTTTGACGTCACCGACCACGCCTGCGACTTCCCGCACTATACCCGGGAAAAATGTCAGTGTGATGTGCTTGCCAATCGGATTCTCGATAGGCCAGAAACGCTTCGCCATGGATTCACTGATGAAGACCACGGGCGGCCGGCCCGCCACATCAGCGTCGTTCAAGTCACGGCCTCGCAACACCGGGACGCGCATTGCATGCAAGTAGCCCGGCGAGATCAGGCGAACATCTACCTCAGGCTGATCCGCCATCGGTACGAAGGGCTGGCCTTCGACCGCGACGGGCTGGTGCGAGCCGCCATCGTCCATCGGCAAACTATCGATCAAGCCGGCTGATTCCACACCCGGCGTTGCGCGAACCCGTCCCAGCACCTGGTCATAGAAGCTGATCTGCGCGGCCGGACTGGAGAACTTCGCGCCAGGAACAGTCAGCCTCGCGGTCAAGACGTTGTTAGGATCGAAGCCGGGCTGAACGCTGCCGAGCCGCAACAAAGTGCGGATCATCAGGCCAGCGCCGATCAACAGCACCAGTGACAATGCAACCTCCGATACCACCAGCAAGCCGCGCGTTTTGTTTCCGCCGGAATCCGAGCTGCCTCGACTTTGGCCCTGTTTCAGGGCCTCGTTGACATCCGTTCTCGTGAACCGCACGGCCGGCAAGAGACCCGCGAGGATTCCCGCAAAGAGTGCCAGGAACAGGGTGAAAGCAAGCACTTGCACGTCGAGTGTAATTTCCGTGGAACTCGGGAGCCGGTCGGCAAGGGATTTCTGAATCAGCGCAATGCCAAAGCGCGCCAGGAAAAGTCCGACCGTGCCGCCCGCGAGCGAGAGAAGCAATGTCTCCGCAAGAATCTGGCGCAGCACCGCGGCGCGGCTGGCACCGAGCGACGTCCGGATCGCCATTTCTTTCTTTCGTGCGAGAGTTCTAGCAAGCACCAGATTGGTGACATTGGCGCATGCAATCAAGAGCACGAAAGCCACCGCGCCTAATAAGACGAGCAGAGCGGGCCGCACGTCGCCGACAATCTGCTCGCGCAAGGAAAGAACCGTAGCGCCCCAGCCCTTGTCGTCCTCGGGATATTGCTGTTCAAGACGCGCGGAAATCGCGCTGAGGTCTGCTTTGGCTTGCTGCACGGCAACTTCGGGCTTGAGGCGCCCGATGACCAGGTAATTGTGATTGCCGCGTACCGCGCGCTTCTCGTTGCTCCATGCTAGAGGAACCCACAAATCAGCCCAGCCTGGAAACTTGAACTTGGGAGGCATAACGCCGATAACGGTATAGGTCTGGCCATCGAGGAGGACGTTCCGGCCGACGATGCCGGGATCGGCGGCAAAGTGATCGCGCCAAAGCGTATGGCCCAGGATCACAACGTGGCCCTGACCAGGACGATCTTCCTCCGCCGCGAACGTGCGTCCAAGAACCGGCTGCGCACGCAGGATCGAAAAGAACCCCGGCGCGACGGCCGCACCGCGGATGGCTTCGGGCCGTTCGCCGCCTCCCACATTGAAGCTTTCAAATCCATACGCGGCCAGTTGTTCGAACGAGCGGTTCTGGCTCTGCCAATCCAGGTAATTCGCCGGCGAGACTGAGAAGAAGCTCATTCCAGGGAAGCTCTTGGCGGGCGGGACGTGCCAGACCTGCATAATGCGGGAGGCGTCCTGGTAAGGGAGGGGGCGCAGGAGCACCGCGTTCACGATGGAGAAGATCGCGCTGTTGGCCCCTATGCCGAGTGCCAGGACGACAATAGCGGCCAGGGTAAACCCTGGATTGCGCAGCAGAATACGCAAGCCGTAGCGAAAGTCTGCAACTAGGTTACGCATGGCAAGTCATCCCTAGCTCGCCGCGAGCAACGACATCAGCGGTGACATTAACTATAACTATAGACGAGGGAACGGCCCTGGATGTTTCCAGCGAATAAAACTGTAATTTTCTTATTGACTTCGAAAATGGGGCTACGGATGTTCGTCCAACTGCGAAATCGCAGTTAAACTATAGACCGCTATATCCGGGCTTCGAACTTCCAGGCAAGATCACAGATGTGTCCGTATGGTCCGCAGAAATTAAGTGGAAGTCGCGGTCGACGACGCGGCATAACGCATTGATTTCAGACGGGAAAGAGTGGTCACCGCAAATGGATTTGAACCATCGACCTCCTGGTCCTAAACGAGTGGATAAAATCACATAAGTCGCTGTCCTGGCGTCACTTAAGGTCTTTCGGGCCGCTCTCAGATTGACAAGTTTGGACAAGTCGCAACGACCCAGTTTGCATTTGATTCGATAGTCCCAGCGAGAATCGTCCCCCGCGTGGCGGAGGATGCTTTGGCGAGAGAGACAGCATCGCAGGGAATTGTTCGTGCACTCAGGGTCTTGCGCGAAACGCGTTGATCAGCTCCACAGCGGGGAGGGCGAAGTCGTTCTCCATTTCGTTTTGCAACTGTCAGAGCGTGAACGCGAGCAGTTGCCGCAATCATTGAATCTTCCAGGAGGTGGTCTGACTTTCCCACCATCAGCCTGGCCCATTGGACGTACAGTGGAAGCCCATGATCTTCTGTTGATTGGCAATCACCTGTGGATTTCGGGGGAATCCCGAGCCAGCTTCATCGTCTCAGGGCTTTACCTGGCATGGAATTCAAATTCTTCCGGCACAACAATTGCTGTCTTCGCTGGATTGAAAGCCCTCGCACCGCGCGTATAGTTCGAGGCTGGACGAGAAGGGCCACGAATCCAGGACGAACGGCCCGCGCTGTGGCCCCCGCCAACGCCAAACGATTGGCCGCCCCTCCATCGCAGCTCTAACCGACCGAGAATTGAGTGTCGTCGTGGTGCGACGTCTTGAGCATCGGAATCATCTCTGGCAGCGGAAGCTGCGGCAAGCAGAGCGAAACAAGCTGCCCGGACATCAGCAGATCACCGTCGCAGTGGCCCGGCAGATTCTTCGCGGACACTCCCTTTGCCAGCAGCGGCACAATGGTCCGTTCCCGATAGTGGACAGACTCTACAGAGTGCTGCGACGGACAAAGCAAGCAGGTCTGCCTTGGCTGTTGCTAGGCTTGCTGGTTTGTGCGCCGATTGTCCGCGCGCAAACCGCCGGTTTCGACAGACAGCCCATCGAGATTTTCGGG
The DNA here is from genome assembly GCA_003224525.1 of Acidobacteriota bacterium. Lineage (GTDB taxonomy): Bacteria > Acidobacteriota > Terriglobia > Acidiferrales > UBA7541 > Acidiferrum. The sequence goes on from QHZB01000358.1 coordinate 20,594, forward strand.
ACTGTATTTCTGGAGGGAGCTAATCGCCCCATCGGCGACATCATCGTAAACATCCGGTCGCTTGTCGGAGGACCTTTCGCCAGCTTTCTGACCGACCGGGGTGGGCGCTTTCAGGTGCGGGGGCTCGATCCTGGGGTGTACGAGAACCTCGTGGAAGAACCAGGCTTCGAGCCAGTTGGGGAGACTCTGCGGCTTTATGGAACTTCACCGCCTTTGGAGCTTCATCTCAGGGAGAGCAACCCTTCGCCTGTGTGGCGGACAGATTACGCGGTTTCTGTGCGGGAATTGAGAATACCCGGGAAGGCGCGCAATGCATTGGAGAAAGGATTGGGGCGTCTGGCCAAGAATGATCTGGTCGGCAGGAGGACCCAGTTCGTGCAAGCTACCAAAGCATTCCCGGACTATTACGCAGCGTACTACCACATGGGTGTGGCCGATCTCAGACTCGGCCACGAAGAGGAAGCCGCACAGGCTTTCCAAAAAGCGATTGATCTGAGCAGAGGGCAGTACGCCTGGGCACAGTTCGCCCTTGGTTTGATGCTTTGCCGACGAGGGGAGTACGCCGAAGCAGAGACCGTCATCCGCCAAGGACTGGACTTGGATGGGAGTCCAGCCCATGGTCATCTCGTCTTGAGTGTTGCCCTTTCTCGTCTGAACCGCCCTGAGGATGCAGAGAAAAGTGCTCGCGAGGCTCTCTTGAGGAAGCCCGGTTTTGCCCGGGCTTACCTTGTGCTGGCGGATGTCCACGGGCGCAGGGGCAAGCATGCGAGGCAACTTCAGAACCTGGGCGCGTACCTCAAACTTGAGCCCGACGGACCGGCAAGTAAACGGATTCGCGAGGTTTGCGACGTCGTTCGGCAAATTGTGTTCAAAACGAAAGAGGAATGTTTGCCTGTTCAGGAGCGCGGTCCGGTTCGAGATTAGCTGGAGGATTGAGGGCAAAGGCATGGTCAAGGTCAAGTCGAGCCAAAAGATCTTTACGGACATGGAGATTGCCACCCTGACGGGGATCTGCCTAGAGCATCTCCACGGTCTGGCGCGCAAGCGGCACCTCGGCTTTATCGCACGCGCGGATGAGGCAGCGGGGAAGCAGGCCGATCAGTGGTTGTTTACACTGTCGGACCTGATGGTCCTGGTGATGCTGCATCCGTGCTGCGAGCACTAGGCTGCACAAGCTCGCGCACATAGCGTCGGGATTAGTAGTTAACCTACTCGAAGAGAAGGTCAACGGAATCATCGTCGGGGATCACTTTTATTACGTCATGACCGCCCCGCACATTGGGGGACTGGTCGTGGACGGCAGAATCCGAGATCTGCACGGGCTCTCCGAAATCGACATGCCAGCCTACTTCCAGCACCCCGATGCGACTCTCATCGGAAACGTTATGCTGACGGGCATGGACGTCGGGATTGCCATGAGTCGTCCCGTCCTGATAGAAGCCGCCAAGATTGTTGTCCCATCCGTAGGCTAGCGCATGATCGACCAGCATTTCGGCCATGCGCTCTGTCCTAGGATCATGTCCCTGGCCCAGGACGTCTTCCGTTTCCAGCATCAAATACGAGGCCTCCACATCGTGACCGTGCGAATCGTGGTCGGGTATCCCAGCGAGACGTGAAATAGAGATTCATCGCACCCAGCTCAACGCATATCTTCTCGCGAATGATCGCGAGCAATTCCTCGGGGCGCTGCCGCAGTAATTCGTCTTCCCACACCCCATATAATTGCGGCGTAAGCGCCTATAAGTGCTTTCTCTGGCTTCGCTTACGAGATAAAGGGCGTTATTTCCTCCCCTGCGTTGTACCTAACTTGCACTTACCAGAGTGATTATAGTCGAGAGTGTTGAGCTGTGGCGATGCGGGAAGTCGAATTCCGTCTCACGTTTGCATTTTGGCAAGTGGCAGAGCTGCACGCGAAGCTCTGTTACTAATCGTCAAATTCGTTGCGCGCCGCGCAAAAACGTCATCCTCTGGGGTAATACCAGCCGGTATATGCTTCCCTGCCTTTTGGTTGCGGCTCTGCCGCGCTGTGTGATCAGGCTTCTTTGACCCGCTCCTCCATAAGACACAAAATCCGACGCACATGGTCAAGGCAATGTCCGCAAGGATTGGGCTTACCACATCACTGGCTGGTGTGATGACGGGCTTGCTGGCGGTATAGGTATAATTGATCGCCGATTTCCATGAGGAGCGGTGCTGTGCGGCAAACACTTACTCGACGCGAGCTTTTGCGGGGCCTGAGCGCAACGAGCTTGTTGGCTGTTGAAGCGGGGCGACCTGAAAACACGCGGCCTTCAGACTTCTTTCCGCCATCTCAAGCGGGATCTACGACCGACGAAAGCAAGCGCTGGAAGGGCTCGGCGCTTGGAAATCTCTATCCATTTATCAAGCAACAGCAGGAAAAGACGCGCCAGAGCTTTGCTTTTCTTCATCGCCGGCCGAAGGATCTCGAAGCCTGGAAGGCGGAAGCGCGCACCAAAGTCTTTGAGCTCATGTCCTACCGGCCACAAGCCACAAACCCTCGACCACAGATCCTCGAGCGCGTGGATAAAGGCGACTACGTGCGCGAGCGGTTGAAGTTCTGGTCTGCTCCGGATGTGGAAGTGCCCTGCTATTTCCTCGTTCCCAAACGCGCCAAGTTCCCCGTCCCGGCGGTCGTTGCGCTGCATGACCACGGAGGCTTTTATTATTGGGGCAAGGAAAAGCTGATTGAAACCGAAAACGAACACCCGATGCTCGCCGCCTATCGTAAGGAGTATTATGACGGCTCGAGTTTTCCCGCTTCGCTCGCGCAACGCGGCTATGCAGTGATCGTGATTGACATGTTTTATCACGGCGAGCGCCGGTTGATCCTTGATGAGGATCTGGAGCGCGGCACGAACGACCGTTCGAAGATCGAGCCGGAAGAGACCATTCGCAACATCAATCACCGCGCTGGAAGCGCGGAAGAAACTGTCTTCCGGAATATTCTCCACTCGGGATTCACCTGGGGCGGTGTGCTCGTGTGGGACGATATTCGCACAGTGGATTATTTACAGGCGCGTCCGGAAGTTGACCCAAGTCGCATTGCCTGTGTTGGACTTTCAGTCGGTGGTTGGAGGACCGTTTTTCTTGCCGGACTCGATTCGCGAATTAAAGCCGCGTGTGTGGTCGGATGGATGACCTCATTCCGCTACCTGATCCCTCACTACGAGGTTTACACGGTTCCCTCAGGGATGGTCCCCGGTCTGCTCGAGTATATGGACTATCCGGATGTCGGCTCGCTGTCGATGCCGACCCCGCTCCTCGTGGTTCACGGGCAGCAGGATAATTTGTTTCCCCCCGACGGTGTTAAGGCTGCCATTGAAAACCTGCGCCAGTGTTATCACGCGATTGGCAGACCGGAGCGATTCGATACGTTGTTCTTCGTCGGCCCTCACAAGTTTCCCCTCCAGGCTCAGCAGAAAATGATGGATTGGTTCGATCGCTGGGTTTAATGTAAGCGCCCGACGGCGAGAATTAGAGCAGTCGGCTCGATGAAATTTGAACTCTGACCTCCTGGTTTTGCACCAGACGCTCTTCGGCTTTTCGTGTGTTACAAGTGGCTGGTTCTAAGAGAGATGGTCGGGCCTAGCAGACGATTTTAGAACTTGGATGGAGGAGGCGGCCTAAGTCCCTCATGGACATGAATTTCAGGAATTTCTGTTTTCCATGGCTCCGTTGCAGCAAGATCCGGAGCCCTTGTCGCTTTTGAGAAAGCGGTTCTCCCTGTTCATGTCGTGATCGATTCTCTGTGCGACTCCCTCGAAAACACAGCGCCTTTGGGGGTAGGCGTTGCCTTGAAGCCATGCGGCCAGGTTTTGCCATCCATGGAGACGCCGGGGCGGTCGCAGCTGCGATCGCGAAATCTCTCGTCTAAAAAATCACAGGGCTCCGCTCTGAGGATCGAAATTGGCAATGAACACTCCTGTGCTCGGCGTATTCGCCGGAGTTAATCACAATCTCAGCAGCTTCCGTCGTTGAGCTCCGGTTGCGGTGGGCAACGATTTGAATTCAGTCGATCTTCTACGAGGCGAGCGGTCCGCACCTCCAAAGTTCAAGATAGAAGTGATACCGGAATTTGCCCCCACTCGGGGCACAGTGGTGGGGGGCCGCAATGAGATAATGTTATTGACAATTCTAAGTTACATGGTATATTGGAATCAAGAATGTGAGGATCAGCGTGGCAAAGACAGCAATCGAAGCGGAACTTAAGGTCGCGGATGAAGTTTGGATCGCCACTGCGCTGCTTCATCGCGAGCATCCAGAATCGCCAGACTTCACGGTAGATGAGATTGTGGAACGTGCTAAGAGGGAGGGGTTGCACAAGCCTTTTCGGCGCGGAGTCTACGTTCACGCAATTCAACATTGCGTTGCAAATCGTCCCCCAAATCCTGGACGCTATCGGATGCTGCTGGAAACGCGGCCTGGCCATCGCCGGTTATTCCGCATGGGAGATTCCTACGATCCCCGGCGAGAGGGGGCAAAGATTATTCCAGAACGCGAGGACCCACACGGGTACAGCGGTCTATTGAACTGGTACCGTGACTGGTGTGCAATGGCGATCAGCATTGCAAAGAAGGAAGACCCCCTGCTGGCGTTGCGTGGCTCAGGCAAGCATCTTTGGGCTGACGAACACACCGACGACTACGTTCGGCGTTTACGTGAAGGCTGGGAATGAGCCGCATTTTTTGGGACACAAACCTGTTCGTCTATC
>QHZB01000394.1 GCA_003224525.1 Acidobacteriota bacterium
CGCGGGACGATGACCCGAATTACGCAACCCAGAGTTCAGAAAACGGCGAGGCCTTAGCGGGATCGAGCGTTTGGTTTCGAGAAACCAAGGAGGTAATCACCATGAAAAAAAATCGGCGTCTGACGCGCAGAAACCTGCTCAAGAACCTTTCATTTGCCGCTGGAGCTGCAGTCTTGCCTGGCGGGGCCCTTGCGATCCCGCGATTTTTCTCCCCTGCAAATCGCCGTGGTGAAATTCTCCTGCCGGGAAAAACAGAGGCTGTGCCATTGAAACTGCAGCCTTTCCCAATGACGCAAGTTCGTCTCCGCGCCGGCATCTTTCAAAATGGAATGGAAATCAATCGGAGCTACCTCCACTCTCTCCCTAACGACCGGCTTCTGCATATGTTTCGCGTGACGGCTGGCATCGCTTCCTCTGCCGATCCCGTGGGCGGTTGGGAAGAGCCCAAGAGCGAATTGCGCGGACATTTTACCGGAGGTCACTATCTCTCGGCCTGTGCGTTAAACTATTCCAGCAGTGGCGATGAGGAACTCAAGTCCAAAGCCAACGCCCTGGTGGCGGAGCTGGCGAAATGTCAGAAGGCAACGAATGCGGACGGTTACCTCGGCGCGTATCCCACAGAATTCTACGATCGCTTGCGGGATCACAAGAAGGTTTGGGCTCCCTTCTACACGTACCACAAGATTATGGTCGGCCATCTGGACATGTATCTCCATTGCGGTAATGAGCAGGCGCTCGACACTGCGGAAAACATGGCCGGTTGGGTCGGAAAATATCTGAAGCCGATCGGTGACGATCAATGGTCGAAGATGCAAATGGTTGAACACGGCGGCATGAACGAAGCGCTGTTCAACCTTTATGCGGTCACTGGTAAGGAACAGTACCTGGCGCTCGCGCGCCGCTTTGACCATAAGCGGTTCTTCGATCCTCTCGCGGGACATCGTGACGAGCTCAAGGGCCTGCACACGAACACCAACATTCCCAAAGTCATCGGGGCGGCTCGTGGCTACGAGCTCACTGGCGACCGGCGCTATCGTGAGATTGCCGATTATTTCTGGCATGAGATCACTTCGCAGCGCACCTACTGCACAGGCGGCACCAGCAATGACGAGGGGTGGCGCACCGAACCTGGAAAACTTGCTTCGGAGCTGGGACCAGCCGCGGAGGAATGCTGCTGCGGCTACAACATGCTCAAGCTGACGCGCCACGTCTTTGGGTGGACAGGTGAGCCGCAGGCCATGGACTACTACGAGCGCACGCTCTTCAACAGCCGCCTCGGCACGCAGGATCGTGACGGCATGTTGATGTACTACCTGCCTCTTCAGCCTGGCATGTGGAAGACTTTCGGTACGCCCTTTGATTCATTCTGGTGTTGCACGGGGACGGGTGTGGAGGAATTCGCCAAATCGAACGACACGATTTATTTCCACGACGCCCAAGGCATTTACGTCAATCTCTTCATCGCCTCCGAAGTGAACTGGCCGGAAAAAAAGATAAGGCTGGTGCAAGATACGAACTTCCCTGAAGAAACAGGGACGACCCTCACCATGAAGACTCAGGCGCCCGTGCAAATGCCTTTGCACATCCGCGTTCCTTACTGGACAGGCCAGGGGTTTGCCGTCAGCGTGAATGGGAAGAAGCAGGAAGTTTCCGCTACTCCCAGCACATACGTCACGCTGGACCGTCAATGGAAAGATGGGGACAAAATAGAAGTCAGCCTGCCCATGAAATTGCACGTCGCTCCGATTCCGGATGACGCTAGTCTTCTGGCGATGATGTACGGTCCCCTGGTCCTTGCCGGACGTTTGGGAACAGCTGATCTTTCGAAGGATCTGATCTACGGCCCGTCGGCTCCCGACGAGAAGAAAACAATTCCCGTACCGGAGATCGCGGCGTCTGGAAAAGATCCCACAGGCTGGGTCGAACCTGCAAAGGACGAGCGTCTCGCCTTCCGCACGGTGGGTCAGTCTGAAAACTTCGCTATGATCCCTTTGTATAAACTCTTCAATGAACGATACACCGTCTACTGGAGGGTGCACGGCAAGACGGCGTAGCCGCTAAGCATCCCGACTTCACGGACAACTCGTGCGTCCTGCGCACAGAAGGGACACTATGGGTTTAAAGTTATCGCGTCGGCAGTTTGTCGGGAGCACTACGGCACTCTCGCTCATGGCAATCATTCCGAGGGGCTTGCTCGCGGCTTCGTCGTCAGCGCAGAAGGTGGTCGTGCGATCAGACGCGGAGATTGGGGCCGTCCGGCCAGAATTTCACGGACACTTCGCAGAGCATCTGGGGGCTTGCGTGTATGGCGGTTTGTGGGTCGGGAAGAAATCGCCCATTCCCAATATCGACGGATACAGAAAGCAGTCTGTCGAGTACCTCAAAGAACTCGGTGTGCCGGTGTTGCGCTGGCCAGGAGGATGTTATGCCGACGATTACCACTGGCGTGACGGCGTCGGGCCAGTGGAGCAGCGCCCCAAGCGAGTGAACATTCATTGGGGAGGTTATGTTGAGGATGGGAGTTTCGGCACACATGAATTCATCGGGTTGTGCCGCTTGCTGGGTGCCGAGCCGTATCTGGCCGGCAACGTCGGCAGCGGTTCTCCGCGCGAGTTGCGCGATTGGATCGAGTACTGCAATATGCCGTCGGGAAGTACCCTTGCGGAAGAGCGCATAAAGAACGGTGCTGCCGAACCTTTCCGCGTGCGCTACTGGGGCGTCGGCAATGAAAACTGGGGATGCGGCGGATGGATGCGTCCCGAAGTCTACGCCAATCTGTACCGGCAATTCTCCGTGTACATTCGCGAATACGGCGGCATCGAGCCGTTTCTCGTAGCCAGCGGTCCCAACGGAAACGATCGGCGTTGGACGCGCGGTTTCATGGATACGCTCGACGGCGGCGTTCCGGGCGGTCTTTCCATGCATTATTACGAAGGCGGCCCAGACCGTTCGACGGAATTCAGCGCCGACCACATGAGTCAGCAACTGTCGATATTTAAAAAAGTGGAAGATGCCGTTGTGGAACAACGAGCAATCCTTGATGGTTACCGCGACGGACGCAAAGTGGGTTTAATCCTGGACGAATGGGGCGTGTGGGACAAAATCCCAGAAGCAGATGAGAAGCGCTACGGGAAACTCTGGATGCAGAGCACGATGCGCAGCGCCGTGGCAGCCGGTCTGGGCCTGAATATTTTCAACCGCCTGGCGGACAAGCTTTTCATGTGCAACATCGCCCAGATCGTAAACGTGCTGCAATCCCTCCTGCTCACTGACGGCCCCGAGGGCAAATCCTGCATTCGAACCACGACCTATCACGCCTTTGCTCTTTTCAAGCCACACCGTTCCAAAACGGCCGTGCGGGTGGAGACGCAAGATGCGTCTCCGCTTGGCGTTTCCGTCTCGGCTTCAAAAGCAGGGGAGGAGCTGGTGATCACTCTTGTGAATCCGCGTCACGATGCCGATGTCGAGCTCGACTGCACGATTTGGAACGCCTGCAACACCTTCGAAAATCCAAACAGCGTGGTTCTCCAGTCGCAACCGGTAAAAATGGAAGCAGCCAGGCTGCGGATGGAACTCCCGCGCTTATCGGTAGCGACCGTCATTCTTAAGACGGAATAGAACGTAGCTCACAAATGTATGAGCGTGTTTAAAGTCCTGAGAAGATGTCCGCTTAGGAACTCCAAACCACTTACGAGATGACTTGTGGTTGGGCGCGATGCGAGAGTATTGCATTGCGGTCAAAAGACCAGAGGCCGTCCCCCTGATAGAGGTGATTCTCGTCGTGGATATACTGGATGCTGCAAGCCGTGCACCTCACCACCCAGGGTGTTTCCGGTGATCTCCCGACGACGATTCTTGAAGACTGCAGGCATGGCTCTTGTGGGCCCGGGCGCATGTTTCCGAGGCGGGGCTGCAGTCAACCCGGTGAGATATGTCGACGTTGCGAGTTCCGCGGGCATTTCCTTCCAACATGACAACGCAGCATCCCCCGAAAAATACCTGATTGAAACGATGGGTTCGGGCTGCGGATGGATCGATTACGATCAGAATGGTTTGCTCGACCTTTATCTTGTCAATGGAGCATCCACGCGGCTGTACACGCCCAAACACGCACTGCGGAGCGCCTTCTATCGCAACAACGGAGATGGAACGTTTACGGACGTCACGATAAAGGCCGGTGTGGCCGCGGAGGGTCTGTTTGGAATGGGAGTTGCCGTGGGCGACTACGACAACGATGGGTTCCCTGATCTACTCGTTCTCGGCTACGAACGGAGCATCCTCTACCATAACAATGGAGACGGCACGTTCACGGATGTGACTAACCGCGCTGGGGTTGGGAATGTCGGCAAATGGGGTTCGAGTGCAGCATGGTTTGATTACGACAACGACGGCCTGCTGGACCTGGTGATAGCTAACTACGTGGATTGGTCGCCGGAGCGGAATTTCTGGTGCGGCGACAAGGGACCTGGATTGAGAAGTTATTGCCACCCGGACGTGTATCACGGCGAGCCGCCAACGCTATATCACAATAACGGCGACGGCACGTTTACCGACGTGAGCAAGCGCTCCGGGGTGGGAAGTAAGCCGGGGAATGGGTTGGGAGTGGTCACCTTTGACTATGACAATGATGGGTGGCAGGACATTTTTATCGCCAACGATCACATGCCG
>QHZB01000395.1 GCA_003224525.1 Acidobacteriota bacterium
AAAATGCCATTCGTCCGTTTCAGGCGAATTTTCCGGAAGCAGAACTCACCGAATTGCGCAGGCGCATCAACGCAACCAAGTGGCCGGAACGGGAAACAGTCACGGATGCGACGCAAGGCGTACAGCTCGCGACGATGCAGGCGCTCGCGCGCTATTGGGGAACGGAATACGATTGGCGCAAGTGCGAGGCGAGATTGAACGCCTTACCGCAATTCATAACCGAGATTGACGGGCTCGACATCCATTTCATCCACGTTCGTTCGAAACACGAAAATGCGTTGCCGCTCATTGTCACTCACGGCTGGCCCGGCTCTATCGTCGAGCAGCTCAAGATCGTCGATCCGCTCACCAATCCCACGGCGCATGGCGCGAGCGCATCGGATGCTTTCCACGTGGTGATTCCGTCGTTGCCGGGCTACGGATACTCAGGAAAACCGACCACGACTGGGTGGGACCCCGCCCAAATTGCACGGTCCTGGACCGTGCTGGTGAAGCGCCTCGGATACACGAAATTCGTCGCGCAGGGTGGAGATTGGGGTGCGATCATCACCGAGCTGATGGGCGCGCAGGCTCCGCCGGAATTGCTGGGCATTCACACCAACATGCCTAACGTGATTCCAGTCGACATCGACAAGGCAGCTTTTTCCGGTGCGCCGGCACCAGCAGGTCTCTCAGCCGACGAGAAGGTTGCTTACGAGCGACTGAGCTTCGTCTATGCAAAGGGCATCGGCTACGGCTTCCAGATGGGACTGCGACCGCAGACGCTGTACGGAATCGCGGATTCACCCGTCGGCTTGGCGGCTTATTTCCTTGACCACGACGAGCGCAGCTATGAGCTCATCGCGCGCGTCTTTAACGGACAGTCTGAGGGCCTCACGCGCGACGACATCCTCGACAACGTCACGATCACCTGGTTGACGAACACAGCGCTTTCTGGTGCCCGTCTCTATTGGGAGAACAAGGGGGCGTCGTTCTTCGGTGTCAAGGGCGTCGGTGCCGCCATCCCGGTTGCCGTGAGCGTCTTTCCTGACGAACTCTATCCAGCCCCGCGGAGCTGGGCAGAGCGCGCGTATCCCAAACTCATCCATTACAACAAGCTCGAAAAGGGCGGGCATTTTGCCGCATGGGAGCAGCCGAAACTGTTTTCAGAAGAGGTTCGCGCGGGTTTCAGATCACTGCGCTAGTTAGAGCGGAGTGGCGGCGCGTACGACATGCGCGCCGCCTTCCCACGGAGCAGACGGCAACAGGGAGGCAAGCACACGTTCTTCCGGGCAAATCTGGAAGCGGTTCGTATACTGGCGAATATAAACCCAACTGGATCCCTTCCGGGTTTGGCGACAACACACCAAGAGGGTTTTCTGGGTTTGCAGAACGGCTTTGGCGCTAGTCTCTGGCCAGATTCATTAGCGCCGCGACTCTGCAGCTGAGAGCCAATTACGTAGGTAGGGCGCGACGTTGTTTTCGATCTCCCTGAACTCCTCCTGTGTCAACGGCAGACTGTGCCATCGTTTCAGGGCGCTCTTCGGCCCGTTATCGGCAGTCGCGGCATCGCTTCCGTAAAGGAGCCGGTTTGTCCCGATCTGGCGAATGCGGTGTACGACCAGGTCGGCTTTGTTCTCCCACATGCCAGGTATGGCTATCCCACAGACATCGAAATACACATTTCTCATTCGAGGATCTTTTCGTTCGATTGCTTTCACAAACACCGAAAGAGCGGCGTCGGTTGCCGGGTCATCATAGCCTCCGCCCCCGGCAAGATGCGCGATCTGTACTACCACGTCCGAAGCCTCAGGGAGCAGTTCTTCCAGAAAGATGAGGGCCTCCTTTGCTCCGTATGGCCGATGATGATCTATGTTCGCGTGCATGTGCACCACAATCGCCATGTGATGCTCATTGGCGGCACGGAATACCCGTCGCACGCGCGCGAGATGATCAGGATTGTCAACATTCACATCAGAGTTCCCGAAGTGCAGCTTCAGTCCGGTGCGCAGGTTTGGATCTTTCGCGCAACGTGCGATCTCTTCGAGTGCGTATGGTCTGAGTGGGTTGACGCTGCAAAACCCGAGCAAGCGTTGAGGGTATTTCGCTACCTGCGCACTAGTCCAGTTGTTTTCAGCCATGACGTGCTCGTATTCATTTGGAACCGGCGGCTTGTTTGGATTCGAGAAGCTATATGCAACCGACAGTACGACGGCTCGCCTGATTCCCGCAGCATCGAGTTGTGCAATCAGATTATCGGCGTCGATGCCCTTCGGCCCCGGAGACGATCTGGCGCCTGCTTCGTCGCTGTATAAGTGCTGATGATAATCGATGATCTCGGCCAACGAATTCAGAGGGGCGAGCACGCCAAAAGCCGTGATGATCGTGATCCACCGTTTTATCGCGTCGTGATTTAAGCCGAGCATGAACAACCCAGACTACGGAATTTAAGGCGGTAATGCAGTATCAACGAAAATGCAGGCAGAAGCCACATCCGACTCGGGATTATCCAGAAGCCCGATTTCTAATACAGCCAGCGAAATCACGCCACTTCAGCCGTTGGTTCCAACTTCGGTCCAACGGCGTGATTTGTCGAACTTCTTTTCACGACGATAACACCAACTCGGCTGCGATTTGCAGGCGATTAAACGCGTCACTCGGGAACGATCGCCAGGAATGCACACAACTCTCACATTTTCGTGCGAGGTAGCTCTAAGGAGGGTTTGACGCTTACCTGCGTGCTGAGATCATTCGTACCGCAGGGCGACCACGGGATCGACTTTCATCGCCCGTCGCGTGGGGATATAGCAGGCGAGCAATGCGACGGCGCACAGCAGGAGCGCGGCGCCTGCATACGTCAGCGGGTCCGTCGCGCTCACGCCGAAAAGCTCGCTGGATAATGC
>QHZB01000396.1 GCA_003224525.1 Acidobacteriota bacterium
TGCGCCCCGCAGGAGGTGTCAAACCGGTCTCGTCGAAACCACGGATAACGAGATGCGGCGCTCCTCGAAAAGTTGCGCTGGGACTGATGTAGAGACCAAGAGACTTTGTATCAAAGCTGTCGTTGAAATCATGGAAGACCTGGTTGAACGCATTCACTCCCAGTAGCAGTTGGTTGCTGAATGCAGGAGAAAAGGCTGAGTTATAAACAAGCGCGTAGTTCTGGACGTGTATCGGTGCCACCTCGTAGTAGTCCTTCAAATTGGAACCAACCGGCGCAGTCTGGTTGCCTTCTCCGGAAAACCAGCGGAAGGAGACGGTGTTTTTGTCGTTGATCTTGTGATCGAGTTTGACGATGCCGTTGTAGCTGTAGCCGTACTCCGGGTCCGTGCTGAAGAAATTGTTGGGTGCCGCAGCACCCTGCAAAGCACCGCTGGGCCAGAGGGTCTTGAGCATGGCTGAGGAGACCGGATTCTCCGGCACTCCGTAAAATTGCATGACACCAAGAGCTGCTTGCTGGTAGGCCAACGAAGGCTCAGTGGTCAAACCCTGAATGCCGATTGTAAAATTCTGTTTTTCGAACGCGCCAAAGAAAAACGTCCGGTTCCTGATGATCGGGAAGCTGAGTGAACCTCCCCACTGCACGTTTCTCATTTCGTTTTTTGGTGTCCCAGCGGGCAGAAAGAACGGTGCGGCGGCGAACGCCTCGTTCCGGTTGTAATAGTAGGCCGAGCCGTGGACGTCGTTGCCCCCGGATTTGATCACAAGGTTCGCCACACCGCCCGGATTTCGGCCCGCCTCGGGGCTGGACTGCGTCTGTAGAGAGAATTCATCAATGGCGTCAATCGGCAGCACGATGCCCGCAATGCCCGAAACGCCGCCTTGGTTCACAGCGGGAATGTTGTGCCACAAGTCATTGTTGTCGACTCCATCGATCTGCCAATTCACTTGGTTTCCGCGCGTCCCGTTCACAGAACCGAATCCCCCTGCCGGGTAGCCTCCAAATCCCGGCTGTAATGCCATGAGCTGCGTGAAATCGCGCCCGTTCAGTGGAGCATCCTGAATGGACGCTCCCGCAACGTCGGTCGTCTGGGTTTCCGTCGTTGTATCCAGTGCCACAGCAGTTGCCGAAACTTGGATTGTCGTGGATGTTTGAACCAGAGTAAGCCTTACCGGCAGGGTATAAATCGCTCCCGCGGTAACCTTCACGTTGTCCGCTGTGAACACGGCAAATCCGCTGACGGTAACGGTGACGTCATACTTGCCCAGCGGAAGGTCTTGAAAAACAAATTCACCGTTGCTCGTTGTCAGCGTGGCGTGCTTTATTCCGGTGGCAACCGCCTCGGCAACTACGTGCGCCTTTGGCACGACGGCGTCGGAGGAATCTCTCACGATGCCGTTGATCGCCCCGCGAAACGTTTGCGCTGATCCCAACGCCCCGAAGTTAAGGAGGAGCACCAGAACTGAAATCTGGTATCGCAAGGGTGTACCCCCAATTACTCATCTCTAGAGAGCTCGCCGTCCCCATCATCCGCCCCAAATAATTGCCGCAAGCAATCGGCTTTACTTCAACTCCGTGTATTCAGCCTTTGCTTGAATAAGGATTGGAATGTCGGGATCGGCGTCTTTCCACAAGGTAAGAAAATCCTGATACGCGGCGCGGGCTTTGGCGGTGTCGCCCTGCATCGCATAGGCGCGCCCCAGTTGGAGATGGGCCAGCGCGCCGATAGGTTCATTCAGAACGATGCCGCGATGGTCGAGGATTTTCTGAAACTCTGCTGCCGCTTCGCTGCCCCGGTGCGCCCCGAGGTAGGCCTCTCCGCGCACATAGACGGGATACAAATTAGGCCAGTTGTAAAACCAAAGGGCGGGCAGACCAAGTTCGTACGGGGCAGCGACCTCCAGAGTATCAAGCGCCTGCTGAGGGTTTGCGTGGCTCAATGCCAGTTTTGCCCGTAAGGTAGGAAGGTAATTGAACTGTACGACCGTGTTTTCGGGGAAGCTCCCATTGAAATTATCCGCTAATCCCTGCGATCCGTCCCCTGTATAGGCTAGGGCAAGCGCTACTGCATAATACTTATCTGGTCCACCTGAACGTTCCTTTGCCAGCGCTGTCCGTTGTCCAGCTTGGATTGCATTGCCATACAGGCCTTCTCGCAAAGCGGCCACGGCGTCGTAAGTCGCGGAAGTTTCATTCTCCCCTGCCCGCTTGGCAGAACTTGAAGCCTGCCGTGATAGCTCACGCGCTCTTCCAAGATGTCCGAAGTAAGCAGCCGTGTCGGCCTCTAATGCCAACAGCAAGTTTTGCCCCGGTTTGCCAGCCCAAGCGGCTACTTGCCGGGACATTTCGGCGGTGTCATTCCGATAAAAGGAGAGCGAATAGAGTGTGGTCCCAAGACCAGAGTCCAGGGCCTTTCCATGCGCCTCTCTGGCCAAAGCTGCAGCGTCCTCGTCTCGGTTCAGCGACAAATGTGTGTATATAAGAAATCGATACGTAATGGAGGACGGAGCAAGACGAACGGCCTCTTGATGTTCTCTGAGACCCGCTTCATATTGCCCGAGAGCGTTATAGAGAACACCAAGGCTCTCTCGGAAGGTGCTCTCGCGTGGGTAGATTTGTTCGCCAAGGATATAGCTCTGCTGTGCCTTCATGAGGTCGCCAGTCACAAAATTGTAATAATCTCCTTCGATGATCAACTTCTCTCGCTCACTCACACGTGTACGCAGTTCGAAGGCCTTCCGGATGTTTTCCACGGCCAGTCCAGTACCTATCACCTCAGGCTCAGTGCCCATCGCGTCGTAAGCCGCGGCGAAATTCGGGTCTAATTGGATTGCACTCTGAAAAAAAGCAACCGGCGCAACATCGTCGCCCGCGAACTGTGCCTTAACACCCAGGCTGAAGGCCTGCAATGCTTCAAGAGATGGTGTTGTCGCTTGCTCGAGCGGTGTGTTGTA
>QHZB01000397.1 GCA_003224525.1 Acidobacteriota bacterium
AGACCGAGTCATTATGCTTTCCATGGTTTCAACACCTGCACTCGCGTGTCTGCGAAGCCGCTACGTTGCGCAGCTCACTGCGCGCACGACCCGGGAAGGTGATGACCCAATCCGGATGCTGGCGGTAAAGATCGCTGTCGGGGTTGACCATCTCAGGTTCAACCCACAATCCGAGATCCAGGCCAGGGCCGTTTACGTGATCGATCAACGGTTTCAGCCCTTGCGGGAACTTCTGTGGATTCGGGTACCAATCGCCGAGGCCCGCCCGGTCGTTATTGCGTTTTCCAAACCAGCCGGCCACTAAGGGCGTCGTGCCGGGGACCTGTGACGACCGACCGACTTGGGAGCACATTGTGAGAACATCAGCAGGGAGAAGAACTGATAGCCGGTTTCGATTTTCCTCTTCGTCGTGTAAGCGCGGGGCGTAATCAGGCCCGAAGAAGAGGCGCCAAGCCGGCTTGGCGTTAGAGTCGAACAAAATCCGAAAAGGAGAAGCAAGCTGGCTACGAGGACGGCCGGGCCTATCAAGCACGTCAAAACATTGATGTGGGAAATGCAGGCCTATAGGCAGTTGTCATCACGATCGCACCGGCGATCGCAGTTTCCGGGCGGCTCATCTGGGAAGGCCCGCCGAGCGTGGAACGCGATCCGCTCGTGATCGTTCTTAACGGAGCGGACGACCACGCACGCTTTCGGCAGCAAGGCGCGAGTGACAACGCAGGGCAGTTTCACGCCCTACGCAGTGTTCGAAGATCCGTATCGTCCCGGTTTGCAGGTCAATCAAAGGATTGCTTCGTGAAAGCGGTGCGCTCCGGCGCGACGGACGGTCTGGAGGACGGATTCAACGTTGCCGCAGTGCTTCACCCCAACGCTGGACCAGCTCGCTGATTGCCTGGCGAAGGCCTGATTTTCGCAGCACATGCCCTACTGCATGCACGACGGAGGATGTCCGAATCTGGGCAAGGCATCCCAAAATCGCGCAATAGGAGACATACTACCGCCGGGTGTATTGGAGTAACACTATCACAGGAAAGAGCTTAAATTGAACGGTACGCTGGATTGCTAATTGCATTCCTATCCTCAACATCAGTTCGCCAGGATAAAGCAAGACGCGTGAAAAGCTGTTGCCTCTACGCTTTGGAAACTGACTTCCGGAAAGGAAGACCAAAATTATGTCATTCCTTAGAGATCTGAGAATCGCGTTTTATTCGCTCATGCGGACGCAAGGGCTAGCGGTCACCGTGATCCTAACGCTCGCATTGGGCATTGGCGCCAACGCCGCCATCTTCACGCTGGTGCGCGGCGTGCTTCTCAAGCCTCTTGTCAACCGCGACGAGGACCGTCTCATCTACGTCCGCCAGAGCGCCCCGGGTACGGGCGACGATAACGCGGCGTTCTCCGTTCCCGAAATCCAGGAATTGCGCGCCAGCGTCAAAACCCTGAGCGCACTCGGCGAGTTCTCGACCCTCGAGTTCATTATGATCGGTCTGGGTGAGCCTCGCGTAGTTCAATCTGGCGTTGTCAGCGGCAACTACTTCGAAGTTATGGGCCTCCACCCTGTCCTCGGCCGTCTCATCGGACCTCAAGACGACGGCCCCAAAGCTGTCGGCGTCGCCGTTCTCACCTATCGTTTCTGGGCGGCCAGTCTTGGGAAGGATCCTTCCGTCATCGGCAAAACGCTTCGCCTCGGCTGGGGCCCCATGGGCGATCGATCTGCCACCATCATCGGCGTCCTCGAACCCTCCGTCCCCTATCCCCAAGATACCGAAATCATGGCCAATATCGTCACCAGCCCGCACCACCTCTCTGCAACCATGGTCACTAGCCGCCTCCACCGCATGACGGAACTCTTTGGCCGTCTCGCTCCCGGTGCCACCCTCGATCAAGCTCGCGCTGAGTTGCGCTCCGTCTACGGGTCCATTACCAATGCACATCCCGAAGCATATCCGGCCAAGGGGAACTACCAGACCAGCGCCAAGCTGCTTCGTGACCAGATCACTTCGGGCGCCCGGACCGTTCTGCTGGTGCTGCTCGCAGCGTCAGCGCTGGTCTTCATCA
>QHZB01000200.1 GCA_003224525.1 Acidobacteriota bacterium
CAAAACTTCGGCGCGAAAAACTCTCTCTTCTTCCGCTATAGCATGATAAATAGTACCGTAACCGGTACAGGTGGCTTTCCGAATTTAAAGCGTCTCAACGAAATCCCGGCCCGTAACTGGGGCGGCAGCTACTTGCATGTGTTTGACCCTAGCCTGATTCTGCAAGTCCAGTACGCTCGCACCACAGTTGCAGATAACTCCTCAAACCGCTTCACCAACATTCCTGCAAGCGTTGTTACCGCGGTGGGGTTCTCTCCGACATTTAACGGCGGGTTCACCACAGCCGGATCGCTCATCCCTAATGTGAGTATTGGCGGGTTTTCTACAGGAGGCGAGAGCGTTAACCTTACCCCCAAAGCTACCGATAGCCATCAGGTCAGCGGCGACTTAACCAAAATAACCGGCAATCATGCCCTGCATTTTGGGGCCGGTTATACCAGTAATAATTTCGCCAGCCCGCTTGCGCAATTGACAGTTTCATTTGCCAATCAGCAAACGGGGGACCCGCAAAACTCCGCTTCACCTGGCAACGCGCTTGCCTCCTACCTTATTAACGTACCCGATGGAGCCAATCGCCGCGATGTCAACGAGAAAACTCGCCCCGGTGGCGTTATGAGCTTATACGTTCAGGACTCTTGGAAAGCCACCCCCAGGCTCTCCCTCAACTTCGGCTTCCGTTATGACCGGACTTTCATCCCCCCGTATGGCACGACGGACACCATCGGACAACACGGCGGAATTGAGACAGGAGATATGAATTTCAACGATGGCACCTATGTTCTTCAAAAAGTACCACCGCCTTGCAGTGTGCGCGGTTTCGCGCCGTGCATTCCCGATATGCGCGATGCAAACGGAAACCTAATAGCGCCTCCTGGCACGCTACCCGCCCACGTGGTAGTCGATCCGCGTGGAAAGATCGCGCACGATACGCTCACCAACCTCGGTCCACGAATCGGCTTCGCCTACCGCCTTGGGGAAAAGACGGTCATTCGGGCCTCCGGTGGAATTCTCTACGATAACTGGGCTGCGGTAACTCAAATGGCTCAGAATTTTGAGGGTTCTTGGCCGGACATCGGCCAGCAGATCGCTAGTAATCTCAACCAGCCGACCTCACAATCGCCTACGCCAACTGTCACTGCTCAAAACCCGTTCGCATCGAGTGGCCTTTTTCCGGCCCCCACGCCTTTCAATCAGGTGCAGTGGTTCTATGATCCGAACGTAAAGAACGCTTATTCGATGCAGTGGAACTTCGGAGTGCAGCGTCAACTGGATTCGACTACATCTCTGACCGTTAACTACGTGGGAAGCGGATCACGGCGGATAAATGTCGGCGGATACTACAACACCGCGTTGACGCCTGGGCCGGGGGATATCCAGCCGCGAACCCGCTATCCCTACATCACTCCTACATTTTGGGATCGCAGCATCGGCATAGGCAGCTACCACGCCTTGCAGGTTCAGCTAGACAAGAAGTATAAGGGCGGCTTGGCATATCAGGTTGCTTATTCCTTCTCGAAGGCCATTGATGAAGGGTCTTCCGGGTGGTTTGGTGTCGAAGGTCAGTCGCTCACCGATCCCTATAACATCAAGGGTAGCCGCGGGCCTTCAGGCTTTGACCTCCCGCATGTTCTCTCCGTGAACCTTCTTTATGAGATTCCTGTCGGGAGGGGCAGGCGGTTCAGCACGGGCAACCGCGTTGCTGACTACGCTTTGGGCAACTGGCAAATCAATGAAATTTTTACCGCCCGTTCAGGTATGAACTATAACGTGATCGCCGGCGGTGACATAGCCAACACCGGCAACATAGGATGGGACGGATATGAGCGTGCCAACCTGGTAGGTGATCCCAATGCAGGGTCCTGTCCGGCTCGTGTTCCTGGTGGGCCTCCTATCCCTGTCCATACTACCGACTGCTGGTTCAATACCAGTGCTCTTGTAACTCCCGCGAGGTTCACGTTTGGGAGCTTGGGGCGGGATGTTATGCGCGCCAATCACTATTGGAACTTAGACATGTCCGTATTCCGCCAGTTCCCCTTATGGAAGGAAGGGAACCGCCTTGAATTCCGGGCGGAGGCCTTTAACCTTCCAAACCACGTGGTTTACGGAACCCCGAATAACGATGTCACGAATCCGGGATCTTTTGGCGAGGTCAGAACAACGGCAAATAACGCTCGTCAGTTGCAGTTAGGTCTTCGCATGGTGTTCTGAACACTCGTTTGGTCAAGGGGACCTTCGCCCGCTTTCTGTTCACACGGGAGGCGGGCGAAGCCGTCTAGATGGGCAGAGTTGAAGACGAGAAAGTTACAGTGGATAATCGGGCCTGCAATGCGCTGCGAGGACAGCCGAGAGTTTATGCCCGAAGAGGTGACAAAGAAGCGTGATTCATTGCGGCTGAAACAAGTGCACAAACACTCTGGAGACGGAAACTCTGCAACGCGCAGCCTGCTGAAAGAGAGCCTCGCGACGAAGCTCCGCGAAGAAATTCTGGCAGGCAGAATCGCTCCGGGCGAAAAAATCACCGAAGGCCGATGGGCCCGGCAGTTTGGGGTGGCGCAAGTTTCCATTCGGGAGGCGCTCAATATTCTCACGGCGGATGGCTACGTGACCAAGGGACACGGCCGAAGCGCTCGCGTGCTAAAACTTAGAGATCCAGACATTATCCATATTTACCAGGTTCGGGGCGTGCTTGAGGGGTTGGCGGCGAGACTGACTGTCGAACGGCGAGTTCCGGTGGACGATCTGGAATCAGCCATGGTAGCGCTGAGGGAAGCTGTTGAGAGCAATGACGTTCGGAAAGTGGTTGAGCGCGTTCAGCATTTTCACGTTTGTCTTCTGGAAAAACCCGGAAATCCGATCCTGCGAGAGCACGGGCGCCGGGTGGTCATACCATTGTACGCCTTCACATTGATGCGCGCCTTGGCTAAGAACCTTGATGCTAGCCCTTGGGCATTTCAGCTTGGAAACCATCAGCGGATTATTGATGCAATCCATATGCGGAATCCTCATGTGGCTGAGCAAGTCGTGGTTCATGTCATCAACCTATTTCTAGAATCGGCCTTGAAAGTATGGGCCCACTAGCCCAAAAGCTTCGCAATACAAAAGTAGACATTGCCGTATCCCTGCTTCGTTTGCACACGATTCGACGCGCGGAATTTCTGAAGGGGCCTGGCCAGTTCAGCTGGCTAGTGCTGCCGATTGTGACGACCCTGTAGCCATCCAAGTTTTGTTTTTAGCTCCTCAAAAGCGTTGAACGCGATCGGACAAATCGCAACATTGTCAATCACACCTATGAGTCGGGTTGTGAATCCTGGTTGCTCTAGGTGAGGAAACGACCTGCAAACCTCCGGTCTATTCTCGTAAATCGTGCAAAGCTTCCCGTCCAGCATTGGGCAAGGCGGATTTACCATGCCTTCTGACATAAATTGTTTCTCGAACGCTTCCATCGACTGCCCGAGCGTCTTTGCAATGGCGTGAAGCTCGCTTTTCTTGAATTCCGTTTGCAGTGATCGGCAGCAATTTGCGCACTGCGTGCAGTCGATAAGGGAGAAGTATTTCTGACTGAGCGCCTCGACGATGCCATCGATATTATCTGGAGCGTTCTGTTTTAGCCACGACCGGAATTCCCAGTTTTCGTCGTCGTGCTCTTGTGAAAAGCGTTGGATCCTTGATAGATCGGTCTCAATCTCAGAAGCGGCGGGCTGCTTCCGCTTCGGCTGTATCATTTCGGGGTCGTAAGCCATGATGATTCGTACTAGTTCATGATGTCCACGGTTGGGGCTGTGCTTTTGCGAGACCTTTAACCTATCAGCGCTCGAATTTTGGCGCGCACTTCCGCAAGCTCGGCCACCGATATGATCCCTTTGCGCTTGGCTCTCCTTTTGCGCCAATCCAAGCTCTTGACTTGATCTGCCAGAACCGCGCTTGGACTCGGCCCGGCAATCACCACTTCAAAGGGATAGTTCTTGATCTGCGTCGTCATCGGGCAGCAGACCATCAGACTGGTCTTCGCGTTATATGCGGCGGGGCTCAACACAACTGCGGGCCGGTGCCCAGCCTGTTCATGTCCAGTCTGTGGGTCGAAGCTGATCCAGACTATGTCCCCAGCGTCGGGCACATAGGGCTGCGCCATTACAACGCCTCTTTGCCAACAGGTTTGCCGAAATCCGCCTCGTCATGCAAATTCTCACGAGTAATCCCCTTCACAAGCTCGGTCAGATCATATTCCTTGCGCTGTTGTGGCTCGATGACGATGCGCCCGGACTCTTCGCGCACGTCAACGGCATCGTCTAGATCCAGATGGGCCGCCTCCATGATAGCAGCGGGAATTCGCACCGAGGCACTGTTGCCCCATTTCTTGACCACCGTCCTCATATCGTCATTACTCCCTGTAACTACATTGCAGCGACATTTTGTCAGGAATTCAGGCCTGTGTCAACAATGTTGATACTGTGCACGAACTGTGCAAGAATCCAACCTTTTCAGTTCATTGGCGTTAGCTTTTGAGCGAAAGCAGATTCCCCGATTTGTTGGAAACGTTAGTGCTTAAAGGTTTCCAGTGGAATTGTTGTAGGCGAGTTTCGTGCTTTGCAAGCAGGGGATCAGGGGTTCGAATCCCCTCACGTCCACCAGAACCTTCTCCTTTGCGTAACTTACGCTGCATTTTCGGTCTCCGACTTTCTGCTGGATATTTTTGGAGCATTTGGAGCAACTACGGCCTTCGGCAAATCGAAGCCATACCCTACTCGTTCGGCCTCTTCGAGGCGCAGTTCGCGATCTCTCCGGCGGAAATTAGATATTTGATCGGGAGCGAGATATCCTGAGCGATAATCACACTTTTCGTCGCGCTCCACCTTCGATGCAAACAGGCTTTGTTTCGGGTGGGTTCCGAGTGTATTCTCCCCCAAACTCGCAACTATAGAAGCCAGCTGCTGCACGGGCGCAGATTGCCATATGCTACGGCGACGTCCGTGACTCTCAAATTGCAAGATGACGCGAAAGGATCCCACGATGGATCTGGCAAATGTTTCCAATGAACGCCGGTGGGTCATCGTCGTCCTGCTCTTCACAGCATCCTTGATCAACTATCTCGATCGCGCAGCGATTTCATTCGCGCTGCCGTTGATCTCCAAGGATTTTCATCTGACATCGACAACAAAGGGGCTGCTCCTTTCTTCTTTCTTCTGGTCGTACGCACTCATGCAAATCCCGATTGGTTGGTGCGCCGACCGTTTGAATTTGCGGTGGCTCTACGCGGGAGCCTTCGCGCTTTGGTCCTTGGCACAGGGGCTAACCGGTTTGGCGGGGAGTCTTGCAGCGCTGGCTGGCTTGCGCATCCTTCTTGGCGTCGGGGAGTCCATCTATCTTCCCGGTGGGTCGAAGATCGTCAGCTTGCTCTTCTCGGACAAAGAACGCGGTTTACCTTCAGGGCTTTTCGATTTTGGAACCAGAACAGGATTAGTTCTCGAAGGGATCTTGGTCCCTTGGCTTTTAGTGCGCTACGGCTGGCGCCACACGTTTCTCCTTTTGGGCCTCACGGCTCTGGTTTGGCTGATTCCGTGGTTTCTAATTTTTCCTCGCCGAATGCGTTCAATTAGCAACGGATTGTCTTCGGCGCAATCGACGACATCCTCCGGTACTCGCTGGAGAGCTCTCGCCAACCGCAATCTGTTGGGGATCTGCCTGGGTTTCTTTTGCTTTGACTACTATTGGTATGTTCTGGTCACCTGGTTGCCAGATTATCTGGTAACGGTTCGCCACTTCAGCATCGTGCAGGCTGGTTTTTATGCATCAGTCGCGTTCTTCACATTTGGGTTGGCCGAACCGATTGGAGGATGGATCGCTGATTCCTTGATCCGGCGGGGGTGGAATGAAACGTGGACACGAAAGGGAATTGTGACGATGGCTTTTTTCACCGGCCTCTTCCTCGTCGCCGCTTTACGTGTTGCGGATGCGCGGACGGCTGTTGGACTGCTGATCGGAGCCTCCTTGGTCGGACTTTCGACCGGAAATCTACTCGTAATTCTTCAATGCTGCGCGCCGCCCGAACGAGTCGGGATATGGACTGGAGCCGAGAATTTTGCGGGCAATCTCGCCGGCATCATCGCCCCGCTCGCCATCGGTTCGCTGATCAAAACGAGCGGTTCGTATGTCCCAGGTTTCGCGCTCGGCTCCATAGTTCTTCTTCTCGGAGTGTTCCCCTACTGGTTCATCATCGGCGAACTAAAACAGCGATCTTCGTAGCTTGGGGCGGACTCTCGTCTCTCGCGACCAGCAAGTGTCACTGTCGCCCGGTCTCAAGCGCATCAGTGGGCGGAAAAGGAATCCCGATGGACATCTCAAGCGAGACGAGGTGAATGGTAGAAAGGTGGTGCCTGAGGTACGGTTCGCCACCATGCGCCACGGGTTCAGTCGGGCACTGGGTCCAGCTCACCAGCCATCGGCCCTGGCACTGGCTGGCCAACTCCTTCCAGCTTGGAGCCGGCTTTGCCGACCCACACCACACGACAGCGCTCGGAGCTGGACGGGTTTTCATCGAGGATAAGTTCGACCAGTTGACCACTGCTAAGAGGTCTGCTAAGAGGTATGGCAACTTCAGTTTGGGAGAGGTCACATGACTGCTTCACTGAAAGCACTTGGCATGTGCGTATCCGTCGTCTGTTTGAGTTTTGCGTCCACGGCAATCGCCCAGGTCGATGTCCCATCTGGTGCAAACACAATGCGCCCTGTCATTCGGGGCCGAAAGGCTGCCGTGTCGTCTATGAAGGCCGAGGCGACGGACGCAGCTCGCCGAATACTGGAGGAAGGCGGGAATGCGTTCGATGCAGCTGTCGGCGGCCAGGCGGCGTTAGCTGTGACTGACTTCCCCGCGAACGGAGTCGGCAGCGACGCCGTGGTACTTCTCTACCAGGCACGCGAGGGCAAAGTTTTTTCAGTGAACGCGGAGCCGCGCGCTCCCAAACTGGCGACCATCGAGTGGTACGAAAAGAACAACGGCGGTAAGCTGCCGATTAGCGACGGGTTGCTCTCGGGTGGACTGCCGGGTGTCGTGGATGCCTGGTACATCCTACTCGACCGGTGGGGGACAATGAGCTTTGAACAAGTGCTGCAGCCGGCCATTGAGTTAGCAGAGAACGGATTTCCCCTGAGTGAGGGTCGTGCGGGCATGATCGCTAGCTCCAAGAAAATCCTCAAATATCCCTCCACCGTCCAAATCTACCTTCAGAATGGCCAGCCGCCGAAGGCTGGTGAAATTTTCAAGAACCCTGACCTTGCCCGTACACTGAGGAAGCTGGTCGAAGCGGAGAAGGCAAGCCAAACGAAAGGCCGGCATGAAGCGCTGAAGGCTGCGCGCGATCGCTTCTACAAAGGAGACATCGCGCACGAGATGGCAGCCTTCTCGGAAGCGAATGGCGGACTGTTTCGTTTCGAGGACTTTGCCGAGTACAACGCGAAGGTCGAAATACCGGTGTCAATCAACTACCACGGTTATCGGGTCTACAAGAATCCGTCAGCCAGTCAGGGGCCGACTGAACTCATCGCCCTCAATCTGCTCGAAGGGTACGATCTGAAGGGGCTCGGCCACAACAGCGCCGATTTCATTCACACGAACGTCGAGGCCATGAAGCTCGCGATGGCTGATCGCGAAAAATTTCTCGGCGACATGGACTTCGTCACGATTCCTTACCAAGGACTCCTGTCCAAAGAGTACGCACAGGAGCGCAGAAAGCTGATTGATCCGGCCAAGGCTTCGCTTGAACTGCGACCGGGTTCGCCGGAGAAGTTTACGAGTGACGCATCCCCGTTGGATAGACCGGTACACACCGTGCTTGACGGCGAGGCGAGCCACGAAGGTGACACCAGCTACATCGCCGTCGTGGACAAGGATCGCAACACGGTGAGCTTTGAGCCGAGCCTGCACAGTGCCTTCGGAACGGGGGTGGTTATGGGGGGCACCGGTGTCATCTTCAACTGTCGCGGCGACTACTACTCACTGATCCGGGGTGAGGCGAACGCACTCGAACCGGGCAAACGGCCGCGGAGCACGTTGCAGAGCACGCTGGTGTTGAAGGATGGACAGCCGTTCATGATCACCGGAAGTCCCGGCGGCGACGATCAAGTGATGCGGACTATGCAAACGCTGGTCAACGTGATCGATTTCGGCATGAACATCCAGCAGGCGATTGAAGCGTCACGGTGGGCCACACGCAGCTTCCCGGCATCGCCGTTCCCGCACACCATGGTTCCGGGCGACTTGGAGCTCGAGGACCGAATCCCCGAAACAACGCAAAAGGAGCTCATCGATCGCGGCCATAAGCTGCACATGAGGCCTCCTTGGTCGATGGGGTCCAACGCCGGCATCATCATGGATGCGAAGACGGGTGTGTTGAGCGCGGGTGCCGATCCGCGTGTCGAGGCCTATGCGTGGGCGTGGTGACTCGCTGGGTCGAAACTGGAAGCTGTACCGTCCTACCACAAGGGGAACCCAGATGGTGACTGCTCGGCGCAGTTTTCTTCTGACGATGACCAGGGCGATTCTGTCCTGCAGTTGCAGCCATTCGACCTCAAAGCGATTGCAGCTAGCAGCTAGCGGTGGCCTTCTACTGAGGTCTGGCGAGGCCAGAACTCGGGACAACTTCGGGACATTTGGAGAGCGAGAATTTTGTTGATTGTCCGTGTAAGCGACACCATCGAAGCACTTTAGTGTTTTCCCCTCTCTGCTTTGCAAGCAGGGGGTCGCCGGTTCGATCCCGGCCACGTCCACCAATTCTGTCTGATTGCAATGCACTTACCAGATTCAACTTTGCCCCAATCTCTCAGATTTGGTTCCAACTGTGCACGAATGCGGTTATTACAGTGCGACTGTGCACATTGGTGCCGCCAACAGAACGTCAGAGGCCACCGGTGCTATTTCGTTGGCTCTACGGTCTAGCTTTTCCAGAGCCTTCTCAATTGAGATTGAACCGATTCGATTGGGGAACCGAGGTTGTCACTTAGCGGGTTTCTTTGATAGGCACGGACGTTCGGCGGCTCAGAGCGGCATATTTGCTCGCCAATTCCTTGTTGCCGAGTCTGCCGTAAATTTGCTCTAGCAAGGCATAAATCTGCAGGTCAAGAATTACGCCTCTCGTGTCGCGCAGGGTCGCCGCTCTCTCGCCATCGGCTCTAGCATCTTCATAGTTTTTCATGCTCAAATTCACTTTGGCGCGTTCGTACCAAACCGCCCGGACGCTTGGGGTCAGCTCCACGGCGCGATCCAGGTGCTCTTTGGCTTCTTTGAGCTGGTTGTCTTTCATCAGAAACCTCCCGT
Source organism: Acidobacteriota bacterium (assembly GCA_003224525.1). Lineage (GTDB taxonomy): Bacteria > Acidobacteriota > Terriglobia > Acidiferrales > UBA7541 > Acidiferrum. The sequence continues at coordinate 9,308 of QHZB01000200.1, forward strand.
AGTTGTAATCCAGGAAGGCATCGAAGTGGCGCCCACGTTGATTGACGGCCTCAGCCTTTCGGTAGGCCTCGCCCGCACGGTCCACTTCTCCCACTATTTCTATATTCAAAGCCAAATAATCCCAAGCACGTGGATCGCTTGCATCTATCGCTACAACTCTCTCGAAGTGTTTTACTGCGTCTGCATGGCGGTTTTCCATGTCAGACAGAGTCCCTAACTGAAAATTCGCGTCGACATTATCGGGATCGATTTGCCAGGCGTGCTGAAGTAAGCTGGTACCCTCTTTCACTTGCCCTTTCATGACTAGGATTTCGCCTCGTAGAGCCAGGGCAGCAGGTTCGCTGGGGTTCTTTTCCAATGCGACGAGTGAGGTAGAGTCGGCGCGCGCATACTGTCTTTGCTCCAACAAAAAGCGACCAAGGTACGCGTAGCCTCGGGACGCATCCGGCGCCAGTTCCTGGTAACGAACGAATGCGTCCTCGGCAGCCGTCGCGTTTCCTTTCAAGGCCAAGAGTCGCGCGCGGTCAAGCAGAGTCTCGGGGCAGTTCGGATAGGATTGCTCCAGGGAATCAAGGATCTGCTCAGCCTTGTCCAGCGCCTCACTGGCCAGCGCGCTGGAAATCGATTGAAGTTGCTGCTCTGCTCCCGCGCACTGTCCGGCAGAGGTCGGCCACGGCGCCCAGAGCGCCGTTACAAGAACCAGAATCGCTTTCATTGCTCGCTCTCGGTGATCTTCAGGATTTGATCGACCTTAACGTTTTGCAGAACCTGAGTCCTTCCGCTGGTCCAGCGCAACTCAATTTCTTTGATTCGTGTGTCACGGCCCAGGCCGAAATGGACGCGCTTATCTGAGGAACTAGCGAAACTCCCCGCAGTGGTTACATGGTTGTATTGCACCAAGCCGGATTCTCCCGTGAGTTTGATGCGCGTGCCAATTCCGTCTCGGTTGCTTTTGACGCCGATCGTCTGAAGCAGAATCCAATGGTTGTTGTTGGTTGTGGTGTTGTAAAGCAATTCGGCATGATCACCAATGGCGGATACAACCACATCAATCTTGCCGTCGTTATTGAGATCGCCGAACGCACACCCACGATGGGCGGCACGGACTTGCATATCCGGCCCGGCTTGCGTGCTTGCATCGCGGAATGTCCCATCCTGGAGATTCTGGAACGCGGCGTTTGCCTGGCGGTAGTGTTGCTGAGGGTCGTCATCGGCGTTCTCACTGACGTGCGAGTTGGCGGTGAACAGATCCTTAAAACCATCGTTATCGAAGTCATAGATGCCATTGCCCCAACCGCTCATCTTTAAACTGGGAAATCCTATACCAGCCTTGTAAGTATCCACACTGAAAGATCCGGTGCCCTCGTTACGGAACAGCGGGAACGTTTCACGTCCAAGGGCGGTGACAAAAAGGCTTGGCTTGCCATCGTTATTCCAGTCACGAAAATCTACGCCCATGCTGGATACCGGGATCCCGTCCTCCGTGAAGGCCACGAAGGATTCCACTCCTACTTCCTCGAAGCTCTTACCCCCGCGATTCTTGAATAGAAAATTTCTTTCCTTGTCGTTCGCGACGAAGATATCCATCCAACCATCACCATTGTAGTCGGCGATGGCTACACCCATGCCCTTCCCGATATGTTCTGCTATGCCTGTTGCGGCAGAGACGTCCGTGAACGTGCCATCACCATTATTGTGATACAGAAAATTCGGCTCTCCCTTGTACATGGTCGGTGAGCATGAGAGGCGCCGACCGGGGGGGCCGCAGACTTTGGAAGTCTCGAACGTCCAGTCCAGGTAGTTACTCACAAATAGATCTAAGCGGCCGTCGTTGTCGTAATCGATCCATGCGGCTGATATAGACCAAAGTTTTTTGCCATTGGGGCCGATGCCGGCCACTCCTGCGCGCTCAGTAACATCAGTGAACGTACCATCGCCATTGTTGTGATACAGCGCATTGCGGTTGACTCCGGTGACGTAAATATCTGGAAACCCGTCGTTATCAAAGTCAGCCACCGCGACGCCCACACTGTAGCCATAACCTTTAACGCCCGCACGATCAGTTACGTCTGTAAAGGTGCCATCGCGGTTATTGTGGTAGAGGCGGTTTGAAAATTCAGGACTATCCTTCGCTAGGCCGGGGATGCGTGCACCGTTAGTAAAAAAAATATCGAGATACCCGTCGTTATCGTAGTCCAAGAGCGCTACGCCCCCGAGGACCGCGTCAATTACAGGCTTGTCGTCGGTCGTGCTGTTGTTGAGAATGAAGTCGACGCGTGATAGCTTCTGGTGGTTCTCAAATCGGATCTGCGAACGCTCCATGGCCTGCGGAGGCAAGGCCAGCAAGGTAACAGTAAACACGCCAGAAACGAGGGCCTTTATACCGTTTTTACGGACACGGATTTTTATCTGACGGTATAAATTCATTGGGCTTAATCCTCCAATGTCGAAAGACAAAGAGTCGGAATTTTACACTGAAAAAGCGTTTACCGAATTGCTCGCCTACTCGGACTGCATGACACGATTCGCTTCTCAGAAGCCGGGGACAGCGTTCGCTGCGGCAAGCGTGTTTTTCCTCTCCGCATTCAGCTGGCTCCCCAGTTCGGGGGAACACTTACGTACGAACGATCCAACGCGGCGATCGAAGCGCACCCCAACAGCCGTAGCGTGCGCTTGACGTCGGCGCGCAGGATCTCCAGAGCCTGCGCCACGCCAGCTTTTGCCACGGAGTAGGTCATAGCGATCACGGCGCCCTTACTCATCGAATAAGCAAAGCGGTCGGAAAGACCGGAAGATCCCCGATGGAATCCATGTTCAGGATCACGCCACCGCCGTTGGCTCTCATGCGCGCGGCGGAAGCGTACATGCAATTGTAGAATCCCTTCACGTTCACTTGGAATATGCGCTCGAAGTCTGCTTCCGTCGTGTTTTCCAGCGATCCGATGTACGAAACGCCTGCGTTGTTTACAAGAATATGAAGGGGCCCTGAACTGGCGAATTCATCGAATCTGGAAGTCACTTCTTCTTGGCTCGTTACGTCACGGGAGAGCCGACGCGTTGCCGCCCTTGGCAGTAATTTGTTGGCAAGTTTCTGTCGCATCTTTCTGATTCACATCCAGAATACGGACCGTCAAGCCATTCGCCGCGACTCTCAGGGCGATGGCTCGTCCAATGCCGCTACCGCCACCGGTTATGACGGCGACTTTGCTGTCAAGTCGGAAACTCTTCGTCTGGGTGTCTTGATTTGTCAGAGAGAGACGCCTCTTTTCCATGGGATGAAGTCTTCTTGCCCTTTTAGTTCAGCCTTGGTGCGGACGTCGCCGTTTGCGACTCTAATCACATAGTCCAAAATGGCTTCGCCCGTTTGCTCGATCGTTTTTTCTCCCGAGATAACGCCACCTGTGTCGATATCAATGATGTCTGACATGCGCTCAGCCAACTCTGAATTGGTCGAGAGCTTCACGACTGGCGTGATGGGATTTCCTGTCGGTGTGCCCAGGCCCGTCGTAAACAAAACCACGCTGGCTCCCGCGCCCACTTGTGCCGTGACGCACTCCACATCGTTGCCTGGAGTACACTGCAGATTCAAGCCCGGCTCGGTCGAGTATTCGGGATAATCAAGTACTGCAGTCACCGGAGAGGTGCCGCCTTTCTTCGCAGCTCCGGCGGACTTCATGGCGTCGGTAATCAATCCATCGCGGATGTTCCCAGGAGACGGGTTCATTTCAAAACCGGACCCAACTGATTTTGCACGGGCTTGATAGTCCCGCATCAGCTCCACAAATCGGTCAGAAATCTCGCTTCGCGCGCTGCGATTGATGAGTTCCTGTTCCACGCCGCATAACTCGGGGAATTCAGAGAGTATCGTCCGGCCACCTAGTGCAATGAGGAGATCGGCTGTGTGTCCGATGGCGGGATTGGCCGAGAGTCCGGAGAATCCATCCGATCCTCCGCATTTCAGACCCACACATAGGTGAGAAATTGCCGCCGGTGTGCGCTCGGCCTGGTTGGCTTCCACCAGACCTAGAAATGTCCGCTGAATTGCTTCTGAGAGCATGGCGAATTCCGTACCGCTTTGTTGCTGCTCCAGTATGAAGAGCGGCTTGTCGAAATTCGGCGCGCGCTTGCGTAGTTGTTGGCGAAGAATCCCGATCTGCGCATGCTGACAGCCTAGGCTTAGGACCGTAACCCCGGCCACATTGGGATGATTAATGTAGCCCGCGATGAGCCCACAGAGGTTGTTGGAATCCTCTCGGGTTCCGCCGCAGCCACCTTGATGTACCAGAAACTTGATACCGTCGATGTTTTTGAAAACTCGCGCCCGTCGAGGATCGCCGCCGTTTGCTGGCAAGACTCCGGCCTTCAGCTCTTCTGTTCGACCTTCTCGATAGAGTGTCGCCAACTCAGACACTTGGTGTCGGTACACCTGAGGGGGCGCAAAGCCCAGCTCCTCTTCGAACGCCTGCTTCAGAACAATGATATTTCTGTTTTCACAAAACACGAGCGGGACCACAAGCCAGTAGTTCCGAGTACCTACTTGGCCGTCCGACCTGCGGTATCCCAGGAAGGTCTGCTGCTTCCATCGTGAAACGTCAGGAGGTGCCCAACGGTATCCTTGTGACTGCTGGTGAAAGCTAGCGGCCTGATGCTGAATGTTGCTCGTGGTGAGCCTCTCGCCCTGCCGCACCGGCTTCGCGGCCCTGCCGACGATGACACCGTACATGATCACATCCGCACCGATTGCCAGATCTTCTGTCGCGAACTTATGTTTGGCGGGTATGTCAGAGACGAGCGTGTAGTTATTGCCAGAGAACGCAATCTGCTCTCTTTGATTCAGGTCCGTCAATGCAATTAGCACGTTATCACTTGGGTCGAGTTTTAAAATCCTATTTCTCATTGCGAGCGCACCCTCGTCGTGAAGCGTGAGCGGCGTCACCTTCGCGTTTGCCTTTGCCATTGGCAACCGTATGCTGCGAATCGCCGGGTAGTTGCTTTTGTCGCGTTCCTAACTTCCAAAACTGCTGCGCGTTTTCACCTAGCGCAGCCTCTTGCACCTCGGTCGCGTGCTGGCTGAGGTAACTCTCAACCAAATCGATGGCGCGCGTATATGAGGCTGCTAACGTGCAAACGGGCCAATCGGAACCGATCATCAGCCGGCGGGGTCCGAAGGTTTCGAAGGCCACATCCATATATGGAGCAATGTGCTCGGGCTTCCAGTTCCGCCAGTCGGCTTCCGTCACCAATCCTGACAATTTGCAGAAGACGTTCGGAATCGTCCCCAGCTCCCGCATTCCGCGCTCCCAAGGGCGGAGGCTTCCACTCTTGATCGGCGGTTTGGCAAGATGATCCAAAACGAAGCGTTGGCGAGGGAAGCGTCTCACGAACTCCGCCGCGACAGGAAGATGCTTGGGATAGATGAGCAGGTCGTAGGCGAGATCAAACTCTTCAAGCAAAGAAATGCCCCGGAGGAATTCCGGTTGCAGCAGGAATCGATCGTTTGGTTCACTCTGCACGATGTGGCGAATCCCAACCAGCTTGGGGTTTCCTGCAAAGGCTTCCAATTGCGAACGGACGTTGGAGGACCGCAGATCGACCCATCCGACCACACCCAAAATGAACGAAGCGTCTGTGGCCAGTTCGAGGAGCCATCGAGTCTCTTCCAGCGTCTGCCGCGCCTGAACGGCTACAGATCCCTGAAATCCTTTACTCTCTAATTCGATCTTTAGATCGTTCGGAAGGAAATCACGACGCAGGGATGCCATCGAATCGTCAATCCAAGCGTATTCGCTTTGGTCATAAACCCAGAAGTGCTGATGTGCGTCAATGCGCATTCTTCGCTATCCTATAGGCCTTGCAGCGGAGGTTCCTGCGCAGCTGTCAACTGGACGACACTTCATCTCCCATCAATCCCCCCGTACAATTCAGCACAAGGGTCCTTTGTTTTCGAATTACCTTCGCAGTTCGAAACCGCGAAACCGGGCTCTGCTTCGCAATTGTCGGCAAAGGCGTCGGTCAATTGGACGTTCGCCGACTCTGCGGCCCGGCCGTCGAACGATCAAGATACCGGACCCGTAATCTTCAGCACGTAGGCATACCGTCCAGGAAGAGTTGAGGGCAACTTCACTGTGATGTCGTCGCCCTGTTGAGACCAAACGAGTGACCCTGACTCGCCAAGCAAATTGATCTGTGAACCCGCCTTCGGGGAAAGAGACTTGAGCGTGACGGTAGTTGTCTTTGGCTGGCTGAGGAGTGTTGCGTAAACGGTGGAGCCCTTCTCGGTGAACCGCACGGAAATGCCGTCGGCGGTCTCGCCGACCGCGCGTTTCCACGGATGCGTGCCATAGATCGCCTCGCCATTCCTCTGAAGCCACGCACCAAGCACCCGCAAGCGGTCCATTTGAACGTCAGGGATGGTGCCGTCGGCTTCCGGTCCCACGTCGAGCAGAAGATTTCCGTTCTTACTCACGATATCCACCAACAGATGAATAAGATCGACTGGCGCGATCGTCTCAGCTTCACCCTCGGCACGGTTATAGCCGAAGGACCGTCCAAGCCCACGGCACTCTTCCCACTTAGTGAGACTGATCTTATCCAAGGTTTGGTATTCCGGAGATGTGAAATCAGAATGTTTGACGCCAAAGCGGTCATCGATGACGCCATCTGGGACCGCGTTGTAATATTCCGCCATAATTTCGAGGGGATGACCGGACTTAGGATAGTCGATGTCGTTCCAAAGCACCGCGGGATGGTAGCGCTGGATGAGTTCCCGCACGTGAGCGTCGGCATATTTGCCGTAAGCTTCGCTTTGCGGCTTCACCGCTTCATAATCAGCGGGAATACGGATAGGACCAGGTACAAATGTCCAATCGTAGCCGCCTGAGTAGTAGAGGCCCATACGCAAACCCTGGTCGCGGACAGCGGTAGCCAACTCGCCGACGATATCGCGCGAAGCGTGCTGCCTGTCAGTCGGAAGCTTAGGATTTGGCGTCGAACTGGGCCAGAGTGTAAATCCATCATGATGCTTCGTGGTGAGCACGACATATTTCGCGCCAGCGTCGTGGAATATTTTAGCCCAGGTGTCCGGCTTCCACTTTTGAATCTCGCGGTCGAAGACCGGAGCGAAGTTGTAGTAATCGTAGTCAGCGCCATAATGCTCGCGATGGTAGGCCTGCGTCGGCGCTCCGTCGAGCCGCATGCTGTTCAAATACCATTCTGCATAGGGGTTGTGTGTGATGTAGTCCGGCGAGGTGAAGTCATGTTCAGGATGAATGAGCGGCGCCCAACCAGGAACGGAATAAAGACCCCAGTGAATGAATATCCCGAGTTTTGCGTCGCCATACCATTGAGGAAGCGGATGCTTGTTGAGCGATTCGAGACTTGCTTCGTAGTGCGAAGGCGACTGCGCCTGTAGACAGGGGGAAACGAGAAAACACAACAGCAGAATGATAGCGGTCCTGCTCGATCTGCAAACCTGAAAAGCAAACATTCTGTATCTCCTCACTGAACAAATTCACAGCCGGAACTAAAAACCGGGCGGCCCTTTACCGCTGGCTCCCGTGAGATCGAGTTTCGCGCGGGTTTTGTATCATGCGGATTGCCTGCTCAATGTCAGCGTCGTTGGGCGCGAGCTTTTGTGCCTCAAGCAACTCCGCAAGCCCGTTCTTCAAGTCCCCGGAACGGCAGTAAATTAATCCGAGATCCTTGCGCAGGAGCGGCAAAGCGCTGCAGTCTCCGCAGAGTTGGAGCCCTTCCTTCAATTGTGCAATTGCTTGCGGCCAGTCGCGCGCGGCAGCAGAAGCCAGGGCGAAATTGCCCAGCGTTTGAGCGCGATCTGTGATGTGCTGGTTTCGCTGCAATGTCTCAAAGCGCGCTTGTAGACGTTTAGCTTCTTCCGGATCGGATTTCGTCAGGAGTCGCGATAGATTGTAGAGAGCTTCGGCGTGGTCCGGATTGATTTCAATCACTCTGCGCCATCGCGCGATCGCCCCAACACTGTCACCTCTTTTCAACAAGCCTTGTCCGAGCAGGTACAGGGCGTCGGGATGGTTTGGTTCGAGCGCCACTGCCTTCTCAAGCAGCCTTATGGATTCCTCTGTATTTCCCGCCTGCTTTTCGATCAGACCCAGCAGATACCGGGAGTCAACGGAGTGGGGATCGAAATCGGCGGCCGCCTGGAGTTCAGGCTTCGCTTCTTCGTTGCGCCTTAGGTCGACCAGCACTCTGCCTTTATTGTAGTGAGGCGCGTAAGCGTCTGGTGCAAGGCGCACAGCTTCGGAGAATTCCGCGAGGGCACCCAAAAGATCGAACTGGTCCGCCAAGGCAATGCCGAGGTTTAGGTGTGCATCAGCGGATTTGGTGTCCAGGTCGACGACCTTACGAAAATACGGCACAGCCTCGCTTTGCCGGCCCATACGGGTCAGAACCATCGCGCGCGCTGTGAGGGCGGTCTTATTGTCAGGCTCGATTCGCACTGCGTTTTGTAGCGCCTGTTCGGCTTCCGAGAAGCGTGATTCGCTCGCTAGAATCAGGCCGAGATTCACGAACGCTTGTCCATATTGAGGATTGTTTTCTGCTGCCTGACGGAACAGCTGCTTGGCTGCTTGGCTCTTGCCTTGCTGGCCGTAAAGCACACCCAGATTGTTCTGGGCTTCCGCATATTGCGGATCCAGAGAAATCGCTGCCTTGAGATGCTTTTCGGCGTCCGCGATCTGGCCTGTCTGCAGACTGAGAAAACCCAGTTGATTGTGAGGCGCAGCGAAATTGTCGTCCAGACCGACTGCTCTTAGCAGGGCATCTCGTTCGCCGCGATAATCGCCCAGCCGATCCAGAGCCAAGGCGAGGTCATATTGCGTGCGAGCGTTTTTGGGATCCTCCGCAATGGCTTCCAGGTACGATTCAACCGCACGCCGGGCGTCACCTGCTTGTAGGTATTGATTGGCTTGGTCTGCTTTCGTTCTCGCAACGGTCTCCTGTCTGCTCTCCTGTTTTTTTTGCTCGAAGAGTTTCAGCTCTTCACGTGCCTTGTCTCGCTCGCCCATCGAGCGCAATACGGCTGCCAGTTGGAATCGTGCTTCGCTTGAATCAGGATTAATTTGCAAGGCCTTTTCTAGATTCTCGAGCGCCGCTGCCAACTTCCCCAGTTTGGCGAGCACAAACCCAAGGTTATATCGAACGTCATAATGTTTCGGATCCAATTGGACGGCTTGTTCAAGCATGATTTCCGCATCGGCATAGTTTCCCAACCCACGGTCTACTGCACCCATGAGATACAGTGCTTCGAATTCATGCGGCTTCCGCTGTGCATATTCTTGGATTAACGGCAGCGCGGTACTGAATTCCGAGAGAATCACCAGAACCTTTATGAGAGATGCGCGAGCGATATCGTCAGTTGAGTCGAGCCTCAGCGCTTCCTGAAATTCCTCGGCAGCTTCCCGGTACCGGTTCTGCTGGGTATACACGATTGCCAGGTTCAAATGGGCGTGCTCGGACGATGGATTTGCCTTTACCATCTGCGATAGCGTTTGCACGGCCCCGGCTTGGTCTCCGCTTTTTGAATAGGCGATGGCTAGATTCAATTGCAGCGCCTCGTCTGCGGGTGCATTCTTCAGGCGGGAGATTGCCGCGGTGTAGCGTTTTTGATCGATAAGCGCTTTTGTTAGTCCATCGAGCGCCGGAACCGATTTTGGATCTAACTTGAGAGCTGTCTGGAATTCGGCGATCGCCGCATCGATCCGACCCAGCTCGCCGAGTGCCATTCCTAGGGTCGTATGAGTTAGCGGCGTCGCGGGCCGTAGACGGGCCGCAACACGGAGTTCACGAACCGCGCGCTCGGCATTGCCGCTTTCCAGTAGTGCGAGTGCCAAGTTGTAACGCGCCTCCCACGAGTTAGGCTCAAGACGAAGCGCCAATTCAAATGCGGTAAAGGCGCAAGGGAATTGCCTCCGTTGTCCGAAATATGCTCCGAGTGCGTCGTAAGCGCCCGCCGAAGGGTGCGAGGCGATAATTTGCTCCAGTTCTGCTGGCCCTCTGCACGCTGGAGGCTCTTGCGCGGCCAACGCCAAACTAGAACCGCACAGAGTCGCCAACCAAACACGAAACATCTTCAAAGCCAAGCATCGCGCGATTTTCGTTGCGAGCATGATCGGTCCAGGATACGGCGTCCGGGCGGTCCGGTTGCGAATCAAGTCTGATCCTCAGCTGCGAGATCTGGCTCGTCGGGGATCTACCGGAATGCTTCCTCTGCCAGGGCCGAAGTTTCATCCACCCGCGACAATCCACCACGCTCATCCGAGCAGCCGTTCTCGGATAGTTTCATCGTAGCCATTTTCGCAGGTCAGTCCAACAGAGTTTTGAGCGCTTGTCAAGGGCTGTGTGGGGAAATTACTCTCCCCATACCGTATTTGAGCGCTCAATCATGGCGACGTTAGTGCGCAAGCCTAGTGTATGATGAAGTCCGAAAGAGACGCAGCGGCGTGCAACCCCGTTACCACCGCAGACAAATGATCCATCGCATCGTTTTTTTTTGCGCGGCGGCGCTTATCAGCTTGGGAACTTGCAGCTTGACCTATCCCCAAGGCATGGCGACCGGCGGTGTCGCTGCTCCTAGGAGACCCTTGCCTGCTGGATTGAAACCACCTGTCGTACGGTATGAGGACATTGCCGCACAGAGTGGGTTAACCGGCAGTAATGTTTCTGGGGCTGAGCGCGAGAAGCAGTACATTATTGAAACCACTGGGACGGGAGTGGCCATCTTCGACTACGACAATGATGGTCTCCCTGACATTTTCTTGGTCAACGGTGGCCGCCTACAGGAAGGTGGGTCTCCGCCCACCCATTTTCTCTACCACAACCTAGGGGGCCTGAAGTTCGAAGATGTGACGGAAAAGGCGGGCCTGACACATACCGGGTGGGGTCAGGGTGTCTGTGCCGGCGATGTCGACAACCATGGATATATAGACCTGTTCGTGACGCAGTGGGGGCGAAACGTCCTGTACCGCAATCAGGGTGACGGCACGTTTCGTGACGAAACCGAGGCGCGCGGACTCCTCACGGCAAAGCCGCGCTGGAGCACGGGCTGCGCATTCATCGACTTTGATCGGGACGGTTTTCTCGATCTGGTTGTCGTTCACTATGTCGACTTGGACCTCGCCCGTACGCCGCGGCCCGGAGATAAATCGCAGTGTCAATGGAAAGGAGTACCAGTGTTATGCGGTCCGCGCGGTTTGCCGGGCGAGACCGTTTCCCTCTACAAGAACGACGGGCACGGCCACTTCACCGATGTTTCGGACCAGGTGCACATCACAGGGCCAGAAACTTCTTACGGATTCACACCATTAACGGGAGATTTCGACAATGATGGATGGCCTGATATCTACGTGGCCTGCGATTCCACGCCGAGCCTTTACTTTCACAATCTCGCGGGCAAGAAATTCGAGGAGATCGGCGTTCAGTCGGGTATCGCTTACAATGAAGACGGAAGGGAACAGGCGGGCATGGGAGTAACTGCAGCTGAGTTATCTGGAAGCGGGCTTCTGGATATCTTCAAGACTAACTTCGCGGATGACACGCACACTCTCTACCAAAACGTCGGCGGAAACCGGTTTACGGATGCGACGATTCCTTCCGGTCTCGCGGTTAACACCAAGTACCTGGGGTGGGGAACCGCATTTCTGGACATTGATAATGATGGATGGAAGGACCTGATTGTCGCCAACGGACACGTGTATTCCGAAGTGGACAACGCTCGTACCGGCGAAAACTTCAAACAAAGCCGCCTCCTTTACTGGAACCGGCGAGACGGACAGTTCTTTGACCTCTCCTCGCTCGGCGGACCAGGCATTTCCGCCGAGCACTCCTCGCGAGGCCTGGCCATCGGTGATCTGGACAATGACGGCGACATAGAAATTGTCGTGGTCAACATGAATGAACCGCCGTCACTCCTGAAGAATTTTGGCCCCCACACAGGAAGTTCGCTGTTGGTGCGGGCGCTGACCGCGTCTGGCCGCGACGCCATTGGAGCTCGTGTCACGCTAACTGCGGACGGAAGAAAGCAGACCGATGAGGTCCGCAGCGGCGGCTCATACATATCTCAGAGCGATTTCCGGCTGCACTTCGGTCTTGGCAAAGCGGCCTCGGCCGAACTGTCGGTGCGGTGGCCCGATGGAAAGAGCGAAATTGTTCCCGGAGTTGCCGCTGGTCAAGTCGTGACGATCCAGCAGGGCAAGGGCATCATTCGCAAGCAGCCCTTCACCTCAGTAAGACACTAGTTCTAGGGCTCCCCTTTTGGTACCGTTTTGATCGACCCTAGTGTCCTGTCGCCTTTATCGATTACCGAGTGCCAGCAACACCGTAGCGCTAGTCAAACATATAAGTCCCAGGCCCAAAAGCAAAGTTTCGAAGCGCGGAGCATTCTTCCATTCGCCCGTGCAAATCCCCGACAGCGTCGCCGTCATAATCATGAAGATTTGAAACAAACCCCAACCAATCGACGTTCCCAGAGGACCGAGATAGCTCGCACTCATACCGTATAGCGCGAACGCTCCCATCCACAGCACGCCCATTAGACAGGACCAAAACAAGTCCGGGCTAACGGAGCGAAACGAGGACCATGTTCGATTCCTTGAGAGCGGATACAGACTGTAGTCAATGTTCGGAACAAAGCCTCCTGCCAATCCGATTGGCCAGACCGCATAGGCGGCGCGCACTGCCGGATTTCCGAGCCGAACGGCTTCCCCCGCAATATCCTGACCAAAAGCAAAAGAGTAATTCAACATAGGTGCCATGAAGCCGCAGAGTACTGCCAGCGCGATCGCCCCCGGATAACCCTGATGTAATAGCGTCCGAGTCGTTTGGGGCGCCGTTCGCTCTCTGATTTGGCCACCCCATGCGGTCAAGAAAATTCCTGCCACCATGTCCGCCACACCGATCAGGATATAGCCCATGGCATGTTCTTTCCCTGCTGTACGCTGATCGAGGAACAGGGGAACCAATGTTCCTAGAACCGCGCCTAACCCAACGATGATGGCGTAAGCAAGGCCAAGTCCGAGGCGCTCGACGGAAATACCGAAAAGAATTTGCGCAATTCCCCAGCCGGCTCCCAGCAGCATGGGCGTGGCAAGCTGCCGAATGGACAAAGCGTGGCAGGTCTCAAGGAGATTACCAACCAATGCAATCGCGAGCGTCCAGGGAAGGACGACTAGCGAGACCAGACTGAAAATCACCCATACGTTTTCCCATTTCCAGGACCGCGTGAATTTCATAGGAAGCATGCAGTTGCCGGACATCAGCCCAGCGACCACGGTGAGTGCAATCCCTGGCAATAGATATTGCGGCACTCAGATGCTCCTGCCTGCGGTCAATTTTAGGTCGCACGATGCACCGGGCTCCTGAGGCGTCTCGTAACACCCCTCGTTCACCCTTGCCGGTAATACAAAATGACTGTGCAGATGGGGAATGTGCTCCAGAAATAAAGCTTCGTGCCCTAATGCAATATGGTTGAACAGTACAAGATGCTGATGGAGTTGGCCCATATCTCCAACATGAGGCGGCACCGGGAGGTCAAACCTTCTGGCAAGAAGGCTTACCGTAAGAAACTCGCTCACGCCGGCTAATCTCGTACAGTCTGCCTGGACGTAATGCAGAGCGCCGGCTTGCAAGAAATTCTTAAACAAAACGCGGTTCGGAATGTGTTCGCCAGCAGCGATCTTCACTGGGGCAATCTCGCTTGCCAGCACCACATGGGCGCGAATGTCGTCGGGATGCGTCGGTTCCTCGATCCAAAGTGGTCGGTACACGGCTAGCTCCTGGCACATGCGAATTGCCACCGGCAGATTCCAGCGCTGGTTGGCATCGAACATCAGGGTGCCGGAGTCGCCGATATGTGCACGCAGCATCGCGGCACGGCGCAAATCTCGATCGGCATCAGGCGATCCTACTTTGAGCTTGAAAGCTTTAAAGCCCTGGTCAATCGCGCGAGCCGTCAATTCGCACACCTGATCATCGTCGTAGGCCATCCATCCCACGGACGTGTCGTAGCCCGGATAACCACGTTGCAGAATTGGCTCACGGTTGGGGCGGCTTGAAAGTTTGTCGCGCAGCAGTTCGAGAGCGTCCTGCTCACTGAGAACCTCCTCTAGATAGCTTAGATCCAGAAGGCGAACAACTTCTTCGGGAGTGAGATCAAGCAGCAATTTCCACAATGGCACGCCACGACTCTTGGCCCAAAGATCGAAACAAGCGTTAGTGATGGAAGCGAGCGCCAGATGAACGACGCCTTTGTGTGGACCGAGCCAGCGGAAAGATGGATCATCCGCCAGCCGCCGCGACATGCGCCCGAAACCCGACATCAACTCTTCAATCGCCATGCCTAGGATTGGCTTCGCCAGTAACTCAATGGCTTCGCATACCAGCCGGTTGCCGTCGCCAAGCGTGAGCGCGATGCCCGTTCCACAAAGACCACCTTCGGTCTCCACCAATGCAACCGCGAAGCAGTATTCAGGATTGGTGTGGAGAGAGTCGCTACCTGCTCCTGCGGGCAACGAAAACCTCGCGTCGTATGTTGCAATCTTGTTCACAACGTAGGACGGCATCGTTTCTCCGTTTGCGTCACAGCCTGTATTTCATCTCGGCCCTGCCGCTAATCGGCAGTATGCCGCCGATGCTGAATCTAACTTGGACAAAAACCAGCAATACTGCGACGGCCATATTCCTGCCGGGGAAATCGCATTCACGCGAAGGGAGTATCGGGCCTAGTCGGTAGCCATAGCCTTGGTGAGCGAAATCATAGCCCCCTTCGCTTGCCAAGTAAGCTGCGTGGTGCTGCTGCCCAATAAACCCAACCGCACTGGCCGTGCTAAGGATCGCGCGCTGCCTCGCCGTGGGAGCTTCAAATGCAAACTTCGTCGTCCATTCAACGGCTTCACGTTGAGGCCATGGAGCTCGTCCATTCCGGCTCGGTCTTTTCTGACGCACTGGTGCACTTCACAACAATGCACAACAGGATCGCGGGCGATGATACGCAAGCGCGCCCTCCCGGCCAATGGCCTCCCCATCCTCGGCCGATGATGACTTTTTGCGTGCCATATCACGCGCCATGTGAGACACGCTTCTCCCAGTTGTCGTATGCCGTTTTGGAGAAACGCGCCATGGCTTTCTTCACGTACAGCTCGGCGACTTCACCCTCGCCCTCGCGGAGCAGAAGGATAATCCGTTGATGCGCTTCCAAGTCTTTGTCCCAGGCCGACGTTTCCTGCCCGCTTGCGGCCACTCGCATCCGCACAAATGCAAAAAAAGGCAGTAGAATCCTGCGGGCGTGCTCAAGAAGGTAGGTGTTCCCAGAGATCTTGCAAAGCTCTAGATGAAATCGCAGATCGCTGTCGAGCAGGCCATCGAAGCTTCCCGCGATTGCCGACTGCCGCATGGCATCCACCGTCGCTTGCAGCGCTGTGAGATCCGGCTGCGCCGCAGCTGCGAGCCGCGCTGCTAGGCCCTCGATCGCACCGCGCAATTCATAGAGTTTTGCCACATCTTCTTCACTTAAATGGATGACGCGGGCGCTTCGACCCGATTCTTTCGTTACGAATCCGTCTTGCGCCAGAATGTGGATCGCTTCGCGGATGGAACCCTGGGCTACTCCAAATTTCAATGCCCATTTACGCTCGATGATGCGCATTCCGGGGGGCAAAGAGCCGTTTATGATTTCCCTGCGCAGGCGTTCTGCCAGATCGTGCTTTACAAGCCCGTCGGTTGCCAATATTGAGTGCATGGGCATAATATAAGCGCTTAAATATAGCAAAATGTGATCGTATTTGTGTATTTTGTTGCACTCAACCAATTTTTAAGCACTTGCGTGAGTGGAACAGTTGGTCTACCCTTCTCAGAAAGCAGACGAACCTGGGCTCGATCCATTGCATTTATTTGTTGCGTGGGTGGCCTTCTAAAAGGATCCCGGACATGCAGCGATTTGGAATGATGATCAGATTGAAAGCCGGTAGTGCAAGTACCTATAAGCGGTACCACGCAGCAGTCTGGCCAGAAGTTTTGGATAAGATTCTGGAATGCAATATCAGAAACTATTCCATCTATTTCAAGGACGACTTGCTATTCAGCTACTTCGAATACCACGGCTGCGACTTGAAGAGCGATTGGAAAAAGATGGATTCGCACGCGAAAACGCAGGAATGGTGGGCTGTCATGCAGCCGATGCAGGAACCCTTGCCTAAGCGAAAAGAGGGTGAGTGGTGGGCAGAGATGGAGGAAGTTTTTCATCTCGATTAAAGCGCTTCTAAATCCCAAGACATACTTCCCGGATACCGCATGCGCAAGGCCTTGCTGTAAAGGAGCCTAAATGAATGCTAATGTGACAGCTCGCCGCGACTTCATCAAGCTCGCGCTTGCTGCATCCTCCCTTCCATTCATCCCCAGTGTAGGATTTGCCTCTGCCTTCGCTGACGATCGCACTGCTTGGTATCGGGCTGCAAAATTCGGCATGTTCATCCACTGGGGTCCCTACTCGCTCGCCAGTGTCGAAGCATCCTGGCCCATCATGAGGCCAACGCCCAGCGGCATCACCGAAGCGGAGTATCGCGAGCTGCCAAAACGGTTCAATCCAGCAAAGTTCGATCCGTATGCTTTCGTTGATCTGGCGCGCGCGGCGGGCCAGGAATACATGGTTTTTACTACGAAGCATCACGACGGCTTCTGCATGTTTGACTCGTCCTACACGGACTATAAAATTACAAAGTCCCCGTATGGAAAGGATATCGTGGCGCAACTGTCAGCAGCAGCCAAACAGGCTGACATGCCCCTCGGGTTTTACTATTCGCCGCCCGACCTGCACCATCCGGCTTTCCGTGACACTTCCAAACTCGCAAAAGACAACTGGCACGGCGAGCCCCTCCGGCCCGAGTGGCCCCTCTACCTCGACTATATGCAATTGCAACTCACGGAGTTGCTGACGAAGTACGGTCCGGTCGCATTAATTTGGTTCGATGGCCTCAACAATCAGGAAAAATATGACGGCGTCCGCTTTCTGGACTTGATCCGGAAACTGCAACCCGCCACGCTTGTGAACGATCGAATTGGAGTTCCGGGCGACTATCAAACACCCGAACAGTTTATCCCCAACGCCATCCCCACGAAGGACGTTGTTATTTCGGGCGTTGATCCAAACATCCAAGACAAGTTGAAGCCTACAGTTCCCAAACCTGAAGATTTTCAGTTATGGGAAACCTGTATGACCATCAACAAGACTTGGGCCTACAATATGCACGATCACGAGTACAAGTCTGCGCAGTTCTTAATTCGAGGTCTGGTTGAGGTGGCGAGCCGCGGCGGAAACTTCCTCCTCAACGTGGGCCCGCAATCCGACGGCATGATTCAACCCGAGTTTCAGGAACGCCTTCGGGCCATCGGGGACTGGCTCACCGTCAACGGCGAGTCGATTTACGGCACAACCTATGGGCCAGTACAAAGAATGGCGTCTGCACGAACCACGGCGAAGGGTAAGAAGGTCTTTATCCACGTTTTCGACTGGCCATCGTCCGGTTTTGAGGTTAATGGGCTGGAAGCAAAAGTGATTTCGGCGCGCTTGCTGGCGAACGGACAACCGTTGAGATTCCGCCAGACAGAAGGAAAGCTGCAGATCGATCTCCCTTCACAGCCACCTGACCCGAATGTAAGCGTAATCGCTCTCAGAACTCTGTAATCGAGTGTTTGCGCTTTGTCACAGTCTTCCCTGCGAATCTACTGTTGTGGTTCGTGGACGGTCAGGGGCTGGTCTGCGGAAATCGAATCCAGACGCTGTACCATGCCACTGGGCCACGTGATTTCAAGCAACCGAACTTTTTTCGCTGAGCCGAGGCCGAAGTGCGTTCTTTTGTCGCTCGCGGAGAGGTAACTTCCGGCGCTGCTTACGAATGAGTGCTGTTCAAGTCCGCTCTCCGATACCAGGCGGACCCGGGCGCCAATTCCATCTCGGTTGCTCGCCGAGCCAACAAGCCGGATCGACAGCCAGTGATTTCCGTTCCCGCCTTCATTGCGGAGAACAATGGCCTGGCCGTCGTTACAGTTGATGGCAATGTCAATAAACCCGTCATTGTCCAGGTCTCCGAAGGCAGCCCCACGCGCAGACAACGGAACCTGAAATGCGTGCCCACTTTGTCGTGACACATCGCGGAACTGGCCCTCCCTGTTCCTCATCAGAAGCAGCGATTCGCGGTAATGGAGCGACGGTTCCGTTAACTCGATGTTGTCCAGGACATGACCTTGGGCGACGAATAGATCGCGCCAGCCGTCGTTGTCATAGTCGATCATCTTCGTGCCCCAGCCGGAGTGCAGTATGGTGATTCCGCCGATGCCGGTCTGATTGCTTGTGTCCTCGAAGGTGCCCTTATCGTTCCGAAAGAGTGCATATTTTTGATTGGCGAGCGCATTAACGAAGATGTCGGGCCAACCGTCGTTGTTGTAATCGGCGAAGTCGGCGCCCATGCCTGCGAAAACTTTGCCATCCTGATCATAAGCAAGCCCTACGTCGAGGGCGACCTCGGTGAATGTACCGTCGCGGTTGTTGTGGAAAAGCTGTTGGGCGAGGGAGTCGTTGGCGACGAAGATGTCCGGCCAGCCATCCCGATCGAAGTCGTTGACGGCAATGCCCAGCCCCTTTCCGGGTGACAATCCTATTCCGCACTGCTTGGAGACATCTTTGAACCTGCCACCACCTTCGTTGTGGTAGACAAGGTAGGATACAGGCGCGAATTGATCGGGATGGCAGTAGGTGCGATAACCGGGCCGATGCTGGCCGCAGAAAATGTTCGATGCGAAGTCCCAATCCAAATAGCGCGTAACGATCAGGTCCAGACGTCCATCGCGATCGTAGTCGATGAAACAAGCTCCGGTGCACCAACCGCTTCCAGCCACTCCCGCTTGGGCCGTAACATCCGTAAAAGTCCCGTCGCCATTGTTGTGGTACAGAGTGTTCCCACCGACATTAGTGACCAGCAAGTCCGTGTATCCGTCATTGTCGTAGTCCCCGGTCGCTACTCCCATACCGTAAGCAGTGCCTTGCACCCCTGCGGTTTCCGTAACGTCGGTAAAAGTGCCGTGGCCGTTGTTCCGATACAGTCGGTTCCAAAACCGCGGATCGGATTTGTCGGGGAAAGCGCCGCGAGGCATTGGATCGCGAAGTCGCGCTCCGTTCACGAAGAGCAGATCGAGGCGGCCGTCGTTGTTGTAATCGAACATGGCCACACCTGCTCCCATCGTTTCGGGGAGATATTTCTCCGCTGTCCGGCTGGCTTCGTGCTTAAAGCGGATTCCGGATTTCGCTGTTACGTCGGCAAACATCGGCAGATGAGCGGCCTTCACGCCTTGCGCCAGGGCTCGGTGCAAGGGACCCGCGGCGAGAGCAAGGCAAAGAAAAGACCGGCGATTCATGTTGAGGGGGGTGCCTATGGGTGCTCTCCGCGGGCCGGCGCGGTAATCTGATCGGCGCGAGCAAGCATCTGCCGCATGAAGGAGTCCTCCGGAAAGCGCTCGAGATAGCGTTGCATCGCCGCCCTTGCGTCCGCGTACCGTTTGACCTCGATCAAGCGAAGCACCCTGGTTCTTTGCAATGTGGAATTGAAGGGATCGAGCTCAATGGCCTTTTCCAACCAAGGCATTGCCTCTTCCGCCCGGTCAAGTCTGACAAGTGACTCAGCGAGATCCGCGTAGGCCGCTGTTTGCGGCGGCCCAATACGCAACGCACTTTGAAGATGCACTACTGCTTCCTGAAACTTTCCCAGCCGCAAATCTCGGCGCCCTAGCGCGGCCTGCACCAGCGCGCTGCCAGGCTCCGTCCGCTCTAGTTGACCCAGGAGCGCAAGGTAACGCCCGAGGTATTCCGGCTTCTTCTCCATCAATTCGCCGTACGCCTGCAAAAGAGTCAAGGGAGGAGGGGGGGTGTCTTTATGCCCGGGAATGGGGTTCAGATGGATTAGATCTGGCAATACCTGAGTAGCTTGATGAAAGGCGGCGTCCGGAAACGGCTCATCGACTTGCTTAAGAACGCGATGGTTTGTGAGGCTGGAATGCGAGATCACATGCACATCGCGCTTTGGCATATGACAACCGGCACAGTCATTGGGGGGATTTTTGTGCCGTCGAATCTCCAGAGAGGCGCTGCAACTTTTTTCTGTGTGGCACGCCATGCATTTTTTGTTGAAGTATCCCGAGGCTTCTTCGTGTGAGGGTTCGAAGTGGGGATCGTGGCAAGTCGTACAGCCCAAACGGCCGCCACTTTTCCGATAACACTGGCTGAGAGTCATGGAATAGTAGTGTTCAAGATGATCGGACTGTGGAGGAGATTCGCGATTTGGCGGAATCATTAAGATTGACAACGTGTTCTCCAGTGGAGCTCCAGGCAGGAAGTCACCATAGTCTTTGCCCGGCTTCAACACTCGCACGTCTCCGGTTTGATGACAGGACATGCAGATGTTGTCGGACAGAGCCAGGGCAAGGTGGGCCGGGTTAACGATCGAGGGATCGTTCTCTACATTACCCCCTTTGCGTGCCCGCATCTTCAATGTGTGCGTTATTCCCGGACCGTGGCAGTTTTCGCAGCCGATCGCCATCTCCGAGAACGGAGGTTCTTTAAAACGACCGTTGCCGTTTGAAACCGGCCTCGGCTGGCCACTGTGGCAGTAAATGCATCCTGCGAGAATCGGCCGGTTGAAGCCGTAATTGCCAAATTCGTATCCCGGCGAGAGTGCCCAACGGTGAGGCTTTGAATAGAAAGAGAGCGGGGCCTGAAAAAGATAATCACCTTTTCTTACGACTCCGCCGAAACCATTGGCTCCTGACCCGATGATCCACTCCACCTCATGCGTGTCGCGAAAGATTTCCTTCCCGTTGGCATCGGCCTCATATTCACCCTGGTATAGCTTCCCGTCTTGGGCAAAAACTTCAAAATCCCGGTCCGGATTCCTCTGGTGAAAAGATGCTTTGGCCGGCAGCGTTTCCAGCAGTGCAGACGTGACTTGGGTCATGGAGCGGCCCATACCGGTTCGCGAGAATTGGTCATAGATACGCTGATGGCATTGGGCGCACACCTTCGAACCGACATATCCGCTGCTGGTTGTGATGCTTTGGGTCGCATGGGCTGCGATCGTTCCATCCTGTCCAAGTGAAGCCGCAAATTCTATCGGCAAATACAAAAGGATGAATGCTACCAGGATGAGCAAAGATCTATAAAGGTCGATGGAGTATACCTTTTGCTGAAATCTCGGGTTTGCGGTCCTCAATTTTCCCACCCTGGATCGAAGCCTGCGGTTCCCGCCGAACCATCCCACTATATCCTCCGCCGAACGCCATGACGAATGTGCTTAGCGCGGAACCACTCGCCCGCTGGCGAAGAGTTCTTGCCCTCCGTCCCTGAAACGAAGGAGTCCTTCAGGTCATTAGATCCGGCCAAAGGTCAGAAACGGAACAAGATGCAGGCCAGATTTGAGCGCTCACATTCCCGCGCATGTGAAAGAATATAGCCCAAATACGATAAAATGCCATGGCCTTCCGATAGAGAGTCAGCTTGAGCGCTCAAATGTCTTGACAAGCCCTAATATGTTCGTACTATCATGCGCGCAAGTTTAGTGTATTTGACGAGCGGATGGATGAGCGAAACCGGCCAGTTAGAAACCGCGATTTAAAGGTTGGGGTGCAATCTAAAGAGGTGAGAATTCATATGAATCGATCTCAATGGTTATCAAAGGCCCTGCGGTCGAGTTTTTCCCTTGCCATTCTGCTCGTCGTGTCGGCTGGCTCAGCTTTTGCCCAGCTTTCCACGGCAACGCTCAATGGGGTGATCCGGGATAATAGCGGTGCTGTCGTCGCGAAAGCGACAGTAGTGTTGCGAAACGTGGACACCACAATCGAACACGCAACCACTTCGAACGACGCCGGCAACTATGTGTTTCTCAACCTCACGCCGGGCAAATACACTCTCGAAATAAGCGCTGATGGTTTCAGTTCGAAACATATCGCGGAGTTCATCCTGGCGGTGAACCAGACTGCTACGATCGACGTCGCTTTGAGCGTGGGTTCACAGAAAGATGTGGTTACTGTCGTCGCTGAGGCCGAACAGCTTCAGGTCTCCACGGCCGATCTGGGAACTGTTATCTCTACAAAACAAGTGAACGACCTCCCGCTCAATGGCCGGAATTTCACCCAGCTTCTTTCTCTGACGCCCGGTGTCGCTCCCGTCAGCGTTTCACAGAACAATAATATGGGTGGCGGAAGCGGGTTCTCCGCTCCTGCCGCCATCGGATCGGCTTTCATTTTTCCAGCTATTAACGGGCAGACGAATCGCAGTAACTACTTCCTGACCGACGGCCTTATCAATCAGGGTTCCTTTCTCAGCACCTATGCCGTGCCTCCGATTGTGGATGCCATCCAGGAGTTCAAGGTCGTCTCCCATACGGACGAAGCTCAATTCGGATCTGTCCTTGGCGGCGTCGTTAACGTTGTGACCAAGTCCGGCACAAACGACTTTCATGGGTCTGCGTGGGAGTACCTTCGAAACGATGCGTTTGATGCTCGCAATACGTTCAACACCAGGGTCTCACCATTCCGGCAAAATCAGTTCGGCGCCTCATTCGGGGGTCCCGTCTGGATTCCTAAAGCATATAACGGCAGGAACAGGACCTTCTTCTTTGTTTCCTACCAGGGTTTTCGCTACACGCGGTCTGCTGACACCAACCTAAGCGTTCCGAACGCTACGGAGCTTGGTGGCGATTTTGGCGTTCTATGCAAGACCGGTTTCGATGCTCGCGGTATCTGTCGGACAAACCCCGCCGACCCGACTTCGCCAATTGTGAACCAGCTTTACAATCCGTTAACCACTCGTCCAGACCCCACGCAGCCTGCTGGTTCTTATATTCGTGATCCGTTCCCGTTTAACAGGATTCCATCCAACCTGATTAATACTAACTTAGTCGCTCTCGCTCAGGCCATTTTCCCGCCAGCAACGGCGGGGAGAGACGCCCTCTTGGGAGTAACAAACGCCGTCGATCCAACCCCGGTTCATCAGGCCCAAAATGAAGTTACGTTCAAAATCGATC
>QHZB01000398.1 GCA_003224525.1 Acidobacteriota bacterium
AACCCTCGAAACCCTTTCGAGTTTAGCGATTTTCAAGGCGAGTGGTTGCGCGCTAGCTCGCTGGTAAGTTGCTGAAAACTAAAGACGCCGTTCGGCTCGCTCAGGACGGCTTGGGCACGGTTGGCAGCTTATTGGGATAAGTTGGGATAAACGCCATTTACGGCGAATCGAGCACTGAAAACGGATTTCGCGCGTACTTAAGACTCTCCTCAGGCGGATCGTGAAGGGCCATCACATAATTTCCGTAATGCCGACCGGATTGCTCCATACTTCGCCGTTAATCACGACCGATGGCCGAAACTGTTAGCTTGAACTCACCCCTCATATTCCTGGGTCCAGGCCGCGTCCTCGTGCTACGATTCGCCGCGTGATGTTCCCTGCTGCTGTCCCAGAGATCCCCGCGGCCAGCGTCGACAAAGCCGCTGCCTACTATGTCAACACGCTGGGCTTCACCTTCGATTGGGGCGACGAGCAAGGCGCCATTGCCGGCATCTCCAGGGGGAATTGCAGATTGTTTATTACCAATCACCCGTTCCGACGCTCCTACGGCAACACAGGCCCTATCCTTTTCTGGCTCAATCTCGAGAGCAAGGCTGAAGTAGACGAACTCTTCGAAGAGTGGAACACCGCGCACGCGAAGATCGTTTCCGAACCCGAGGACAAACCGTGGAAGCTGCGCGAGTTTCTGGCCGCCGATCTTGATGGCAATTTCATTCGTGTCTTCTATGATTTCCGGTCGGACGTGTAAGTAGTAGGCTTTGCTCATGATTCGTCAGATCGCGCCTCAGTTCTTCACCTTGGACATTCCCGGCACTCTTGCCTATTACACAGATAAGCTTGGCTTCAAGTGTTTGGGCACCTGGCAGGACCCGCCCGTTTACGCCATCGTTGCACGCGACCAGCATAAGATTCATTTCCGTTGTGCCGCTCCTCCCACCGGGAACCCCGACAAATATTCGGACGAACTGCTCGACGCCTACCTACTCATCGAAGATGCCGACGCTCTTTACGCCGAGTATGCGGCTCGCGGCTTGGAATTCATGCGTGGACTTGGCAACACGCCATGGCAGTCGCGTGAATTTGTAGTGAAGGATTGCGACGGCCGACTGCTTGCCTTCGGCGCGAACTTGTAGCCTTGTCTAGGCTATCCCGCCCCAAACGTTACTCTTGGACTGTGCGCAGAGCGGAGGAACTGTCCACTTTTCTATTTTTGCGAAAGGGGACGTGAAATCGATCAACCTACTACTTTGCGCGTTTCGTGGGACCACTGATCAGCCGATGACTCCCGCCGCGATGCTTCGCGCGGCATGGCGCCCGCCAGCAGGAGAACAGTGCCGCAAAACATCAGCGTATCCGCCAAATAATTCAGGCCCTTGTCGAGGCTGGCGCGTTCCACTACTCCGATCGGCACGTAGACCACCAACACCACGAAGAGCACGGTCAAGCCCAGCCAC
Organism: Acidobacteriota bacterium; assembly: GCA_003224525.1. Lineage (GTDB taxonomy): Bacteria > Acidobacteriota > Terriglobia > Acidiferrales > UBA7541 > Acidiferrum. Next base: position 1,455 of record QHZB01000398.1, read on the forward strand.
GTCGCTGCCGCGCGGGTTTTCTTACCAACCAGCAACAGGATACCCGCGACCGCGTAAACCGCGGCCGCCAGGTACGTCCAAACGGCGTGTCCGGGGATCCACGCGGGCGTCAGCGGTTCCAGCGGAACGCCGGGAACATGATCGCCGCGCAGGAATTGCTCGAAGCTGTAAAACAGCACGGGAATGGCTACGAAGTATCGCGCAATCAAGGCCAGGATGTGCTTGCCGCGCTCGCGCCACTCCTCGGTGAGGCTGGCTGCCAGCGCCAGAGGGCCGCCGCTGAAAGATAATTCCCGAAGCGTTAGCGTTAGCCCAATCTGATTTCGCGGATGGCGTGCCCAGGCCGGGGCGTCCATCAGCACTACGAACAGGAAAAACGTCAAGGCCAGCAAACTTGCCGAGAGACGCGCCTGAATCCCCGTCACCAGGCTGAGCGCGGCGGCGATAAAGCAGGCGCCCACGAAGTACGCCCAAAACAGATGCCACGGAATCCACTTCGGTACGATCGACGCGATGGCCGCCGTCAGCGTGAAATGTTCGGTGCCGAAGGCCGCGATGGGCGCCGCGTAGAAAAGCGGCCCCAAGAGAATCAGCTTGTCGAGTCCTCGCGCCTTTTGCCAATGGCCGCGAAGAAAAATCGCGGCCAGCCCGATTGCAAGAACTACTCCACCGACGGAGTACGACCAAATCACCGTGCTGGGAACTGCAAAGAAAGCCATGACTGCCCAAGAATTTGCTAAGCTGCCGCTCACGACGATTCCTTTCCCCCGTTTGCACATGCAATTATCACAATATGGAGACGTTTTCCAGGCTGTATCGCCGTCGAACGGACAATTAGCGTCACTCGGCCGCAATCGACCAGCGGCGCCAGGCCAAATACAACTGAGGCAGCGGAGAGTGCATCAATGGTGTAGATAACGGTATGGTAACAAACTCGACCCGTACTCAAAATCGTCTCGTAAGGTGCTAGTTATGACTGGAAGATGGACAATCGTTCCGTTGGTGGTTGTTGTTCTCTCTATCTCTTCAGCTGCGGTGGGAATATCCAGCCGGAGCCGGGCCAACTATTCCAATTTGATTTCGCCAATGGAGCGCAGGGCTGGAGCGCCGGCTTTTCCGACTACCCGGCTGGACAAGAAGCTTTCTTTGAACTGACATCCGGCGTCAAACCTCTGCCATCCCCGCTGGACCTGTGGTCCAGGCGCGATCCCGATGGGCGCCCACGCACTTGCCAAAGCTGGCTTGCCCCCAACGCGGACCTGATCCAGCAAGAAGCACATTTCTTCATCATCCGGAAACAGCTGCTCGGAACCAGGATAGTGAATACGTGAATTGTCCTCATATCATTATCAGGAAATCGCCTTCCAGACTTTTGTCCCGCAGCAGCGCTCGAACTGCGCGATCCATGGTGGCAAGCTTTCCTTTCTTATGCATCGCAAGTCCTAGCAAGTAGGCATCCGTCACTTGTTGATGGCCCGCCAAGCGCTGAGCAAATGGTTCAAGTGCGTGGGCAAAACTGACCTCGTCCGGCCAGAATCGGTGCGCGGGATGGCCAAGGTTGGCTTGTAGCAGGGCGAGAGCATCCGGGGGGGTGAGTGCATTTGGAGAGAAAGCGGGATTCGAGAGTATGCGGACGAAGGCGGTCTGGGTCAGTGGGCATGTTGCCCACCCTTCGCGCGCGTGGCGCGCGAGCCATTCCTGGACTTTCTCATGAGCGCGGTGGGTGGGCCAGGCCATCGCGATAAGGACATTGAC
>QHZB01000399.1 GCA_003224525.1 Acidobacteriota bacterium
TGTAAGCCTGACCCACTTGGAGCGGACATTGTGCATGTGCGTGAAGATCGCCGCAATGGTGCGGGCCTTGCCGGGCGGTTTGGCTTTCCAGGCGGTAGGGTCAAGATGTTCGATGAGAATTTGGTTCATGCGATCATTGGCGGCAAAGATCTGGACTGCGGCTCGGCCGAGTTGAGTGTGAACCTTGTGTTGACGCGTGGTCACGGCTCCCTACTCCTTGACCTATAATACTTCCGGGCCGTCGGCAAGCGAGAAGTAATGCGGTTATTTCCGGTTTGCCTGACCACAACCGACGACACGACAAGCGCATCGAGTTGCGAAATCGCGCGAATGGGCTCTTGAGCAATAATGCTCTCCGAGCGTTCACCTAAATCGCTGCTATTGGTTTGACGAATTTGAGGTGCCGCGGTGCGATCACTCTCTCGACGGAATTTCATGCAAGGTATGAGCACCCTGCTGGCGCTGCCGGTCTTGCGCACAGAAGAGCCGGAAACCCTTTTGTATAACGGAAACATCTGGACGGTGGATGAAGCCCAGCCGCGAGCTCAGGCGGTGGCCATTAGGAGTGGGAGATTTCTGGCCGTGGGCTCGAACGCCGAGGTCCTGCCTCTGGCTACCGCGCGTACGCGCAAAATTGACCTCGCGTTTAAGAGTGTGCTTCCAGGTTTTAACGACGCGCATGCCCATCCTGTAGAGTCAGGCGTACAGCATCTGCGCAAAGTAGCCTGCGACACCGACTCCATCGAAAAAATACAAGCTGTTTTGCACCAGCGCGCGCTGCAGACTCCACCCGGAGAATGGGTGCTCGGATTTTTGTACGACGACGGCAAAACTCCGCGCCCCATCAACCGGGGTGATCTGGATGCGGCGGTGCCCGATCACCCGGTGCTCGTCCAGCACCGCGGTGGCCATACGGCCTTCGTGAATTCCTTGGCGCTGCAATTGGCACAGGTCAAGGACCAGACACCCGATCCTGCGGGTGGCCGCTTCGAGCACGATGCCGCGGGTCACCTCACGGGTTTCGTGGGGGATGCCGGGATGCAAGTCTTTTTCAAGCTCATTTCGAATAAAAATAGACGCGAGGACTATCGCCAAGGCGCAGCACTGATCTCCAAACTCTTTGCCACCAAGGGAGTTACCTCCGCGTGCGATGCCGACGCCTCGACTGAAGACGTTCAGGGCTACCAGGACGCACGCGATGCCGGCAAACTCGCGATGCGTTTGTATTGTCACGTCTCCGCCGCTTCGCTCGATCATTTTATGGCCGCGGGGATGCACACAGGCTTCGGCGACGAATGGGTACGCATTGGCGGCGTGAAACAGTACGCGGACGGCTCCATCTCAGAACGAACGGCATGGCTCTCGCAACCCTATATCGGGATCCCGAATAATTATGTCGGCTTGCAGCTTTCCAGCCGCGAACAGCTGTACGAAACCGGGCGCAAGGCGCACGAGGCGGGCTGGCAACTGGCCACCCATGCCAATGGCGACCTAGCGATAGACCGTATCCTCGGAGTCTACGAGCAAATTCACAGGGAATTGCCAAGAAAAGACCCGCGTTTCCGCGTCGAGCATTGCACTTTGCTTACCGATGCCCTGATCCATCGCATGCAAGCCCTCCAGGTGATTCCCGCGCCGTTTTCCCCTTACGTGTACTTTCATGGCGATGTCATGCATTTCTACGGTCAAGAGCGGACACAACACATGTTCCCAATGCGGAGTTTTCTCGACGCCGGACTGCGGCCCACGGATTCATCCGATTACACAGCCAGCCCTGCAGATCCCATGATGTGGCTGCAATCGCAGCTCACGCGCACGGACATGAAGGGAAACGTTTGGGGTGCAAATCAGCGTATCACCCTGCAAGAAGCTATCCATTGTGGCACGGTCAATGGGGCGTACGCGGCCTTTGAGGAAGATCTGAAGGGCTCCATTCAGCCAGGTCAACTCGCGGACCTGGTGGTCCTCGCTCAGGATCCATTCAAGGCTGATCCCTCCGAGCTGCTGAAGATCCGGGTGGAGCGGACCATGGTTGGGGGGATCTGGAAATATGAATCCTGATGGAACATGCAAATGCCCATCGCCTGCAGACAGGCCGACCCATCCGGCACTCACGCGGCGCGATGGTTCTCGAAGGCTCGCTATCCCACTTTCCGACCTGCTTGACCATTCAAGAGCTTACCCCGAAGCGGGGCTCGTTCCCCCTGAAAGAAAAGTCCAACTGCCAAAAATCACACTTCCCACGCACTTTAGAAATGTGATTCAGAATAGTGATGGCCGGTAATAATCGACTTATCGTCCATTACGTCAAGCGACGCGATGGCTTTGTCGAGTTCCATCTGGGAACTAATGTTTTCCAGCGCCGGGACTGCCTGAGCACCGGCCCGCACTCACCACAAAGCGAATACAGAGAACATCAAAAGCATTCTTGCCGTAATGAAACTTTTCTTCATGAAACTCCCTTTTCCGCCCGTGTGTAGAACACAAGGATATACGTCATGCCGGGACAGGAAGTTCCCCTGCATGGTTAACGCATTAGCGGCGTTTCCGACGTAGCGGTGATACAAAATAGCCTGAAGCCGGTCCCTTCTGGAGGCTATGAAATGATCGAACGGATTGCAGAAGCGTCGCCGCGTTTCAAGGCCAGGATTGCCGGTGTCCTTCCATTGTTTAGCTTACTGGCGGCAGCATTGACCGAGCTCTTCGTTCGCGGCAGCTTCAATATCGCAGGAGGCCTCATAGCGCTCGCGGGCATGGTCTCTGTGAGGCTGCACCTCTATGACCTCTTTAAGCCGGTGAACAGGGGCCTGTCTTTGCTCGCGGCGTCCTTCAACCTCGTGGGACTCACCTTTGGGGCTCTTCGATGAAATCCTCGGGGCGTGGACATCACCGTGGTATTTGACGGATTCTATTGCCTCCTGACCGGCTACCTCATTTTCAGGTCGACGTTTCTGCCTCGAATTCTGAGCGCGCTGATCGCAGTCGCGGGTTTGGGTTGGCTGACCTATCTGTCACCGCCGCTCGTAAACTATCTATCCCGCTACAATCTGGCCCTCGGCATCCTCAGGAAAGAATCGGTAATGCTCTGGCTCCTGGTGACGGGCGTGAGCGAACAACGATGGAAGGAGCAGGCCAGCCCAGCGGTGGAGTGAGGAACCACTCGAAGTAAGGGATCTGGTAAACGCCGTTCACGTCAATGTG
>QHZB01000359.1 GCA_003224525.1 Acidobacteriota bacterium
AAGAGGCAGCTAAATGCCGGAGAAGAAAATCAGAGTGCTGATCGCCAAGCCGGGGTTGGATGGCCACGACCGCGGCGCAAAAATAATCGCCCGTGCCTTGCGCGACGCCGGCATGGAGGTCGTTTACACGGGATTGCGCCAAACCCCGGAAATGATCGCCTCCGCCGCCGTTCAGGAAGATGTCGACGTCATCGGCCTCTCCATCCTCTCTGGCGCCCACAACACTATCTGCCCCCAATTGATGAAACTTCTCCACGACAAAGGCATGACCGACGTCACTGTCCTCGTCGGCGGCATCATCCCCGAAGCCGACATCCCCGCCCTGAAAAAATCCGGCATCGCCGAAATCTTTCTCCCCGGAACCTCTACGCAAGACATCGTGGAATTCATCCACAAGCGCGTCGCGCTTTCCTAGCCATCGCCCAAAGTGACCTCAGCGCCGAGTACAACGCCCTCACCGCTTCCCCTCGTCTCTTTGTCTCTGCTGGTATTTCTGCCGCGCGGCTCGATGAATCTGTTTCCACAGCTCTTTTTGCTCTTGTCGCGCTTCGGGATCTATTTTCCGCTGCAAGAATTCCTGCTCGCGCAAAAGCTTCCGCCGGTTTTCAACGCGCCCCGGATCCAATGTTCCCGCGCTTAACGCCGCCAGGATCGCGCATCCTGGCTCCGCTTCATGACGGCAATCGCCGAATCGGCACTGCGCCGCCAGCGAATCGATGTCGGCAAATGCTTGCGCAACGCCGTTCTCCGCGTCCCACAGTTGCATCTCGCGCAAGCCCGGCGTGTCCATCAGTAGCGCGCCCCCTGGCAAGATGAACAGTTCTCTCGTGGTCGTGGTATGCCGTCCCTTGCTATCGCTCTCGCGAACCGGCCGAACTTCCTGCACGGTTTCCTCCAGGAGCCGGTTCGCGATCGTTGACTTGCCCACTCCGGAAGAACCCAGCAGCACTAATGTGTGCCCTGGTTTGAGAAGCTCTTCAAGTTCAGCGAAACCCTCTCCAGTTCTCGCGCTAACAACGCACACCGACGTCCCTATCGCAACGCGCTCCATCTCGGCGGCCTTCCCGCGCGCCTCCTCGCAAGCGTCCGCCTTATTCAACACGATCACCGGCCTCGCCCCGGACTCCCAGCACTGCGCCAGATACCGCTCCACGCGTCGCGGATTGAAATCGCCGTCCAACCCCGACACCAGCAACGCCGTGTCCACATTCGCAGCGATCACCTGCTCTTCTATCTTTTTCCCGGGCGACTTGCGGACAAATTTGCTCCGTCTCGGCAAGACTTCCTGGATCACGGCTGTCGAGTCTGCCCCGTGGAGTTCCATGACCACCCAATCGCCTACCGCCGGCCAGTCCGACTCCGCCGCCGCAAGACGCAGCCCCCCGCTCGCCTCCGCCCAGCATTCGCCGAAGTCTCCCGCGACCCGCCAGAATTTCCGTTGCTGTGCCACAACACGCCCTGGTACCGCGTTTCCCAAGTCGCTGCCCCGCCAGAACGCTTCAAAATACGAATTCCATCCCCACCCAATAATAGACATGGAAAATCCTCCCGCAGCCATGGCGCAACACGCGGCCGCCGCTAGTGCCAAAATCAAAACAGCATCGGTTCAACTGGATTTGAATTGCGGGAGGGGTGACCCGGTCAGTTCATGCAAGCCACGGAGACACACCCGCCCGCGAGAACTTTGGTAATGGTTCGCACAGGCGCCTCCGTGGTTGAAATAAGAGTCCCCGCGGTTGCGCGGGAACCTTCTCAATCAAATCTTAGCGACGGGTTCAGTCCGAGTCAACACTCGAAACATTCGAGATCAGTGAATGATCTTCCCATCCGTGTCCCGAATCTCGACCTTGCCCAAATTCAACTTCTTCATCTCTTCTTCGATCTTCGAGCGGTCGCCCACCGCAAGAACGATCATCTTGTCCGGCTGAACGTATTTCTGCGCCATGGCCTGCGCCTGCTCGATGGTCACGGCGTTGACGTGATCCGGCAGAGTCGAGTAATAATCCAACGGCAAATCGTAGGTGAAAAGTTCCGCGAAGGTCGCCGCCGCCGCCGTCCCGCGTTCGAACCGCCCCGGCAGCGACCGCGCGATGGAATCCTTCGAAAGAAGGAGTTCCGCCGGCGTCATTTGCGTTTCGCGCATCCGACGCAGTTCGTTGAACACCTCCGAAGTCGCGGGAGCGGTCGCGTCCGTCCGCACATCCGAAAACACGACGAACGGTCCGGGCGCCCGGTGATAATTGAAGAACGATCCAGCGCCGTATGTGTAACCGTGCGCCTCGCGCAAGTTCATGTTGATGCGGCTTGAGAAAAGTCCTCCGAGATCCGTGTTCATCACCTCCACTGGCGCGTAGTCCGGCGTCGATCTCGCCAACCCCATCGAGAAGCACACCAGCGTCGTCTGCGGCGCTCCTGGACGGTCCACAAGAATCAGCTTGGCGTCCGTTGTCTCCGGCGAACCCAGCGCTGGTGGAGCGGGCCTCCCACCCTTCCACGCACCGAACCGCTTCTCCAGCAGTGGCTTTAATGACGCCAGTTTGATGTTTCCGGTAACGACCAGGGCCGCGTCGTCCGGAAAATAATTCTGCTGCCAGAAATGCTCCACGTCGTCGCGGGAAATCGCCTTGATGGATTCCGTCGTGCCGCTGTCGGGGTAGCCGTAAGTGTGTCGCGGTCCATAAAGCGCTGCCGTCAACACTCGCATCGCCAGGGCGAATGGCTCGTCTTTTTCCTGCACAATCCCGGTCAGCCGCTCCGAGCGTACACGCTCTATCTCCGCCTGCGGAAAGCTCGGATGCAGTGCCACGTCCGCCAGCAATTCCAGCGCATCGGGAAAATTCCGGGAGAGTGACCGCGTGGATATTCCAGTCGTGTCGGTCCCCGCTCCTGAATTCAGAGTGGCGCCCAGATCCGCGGCGCGATCAGCAATCTGCAGCGCGGATCGCGTTGTCGTGCCCTGCTGCAGCATCCGCGCCGTCAAGCTCGCAAGCCCCGGGCGATCCACGGGGTTGACTCCGCTTCCGGCGTGCAAGACCAAGTTTGCGGCTACCAGCGGCAGTCCCGGCCTTTCGCTGTACAGCACGGTCAATCCATTCGAAAGTTTGAATTTTTCCGGCACCGGCAGGTGCAACGCGCCGGCAGGCCCCGGCTTTGGCGCGTCCTTTCGCCATTCCGCATCGGCGTTCACCGCTTCCCCATTGTTCTTGGATGGATCCTTCTGTTCCGCTTTCGGAGTCGCCACCTCTGGCCCTAGATCCTGCTTCCCCGGCAGGCCATATACCACCACGCGCTGATTCCCGTTGAGCTGTCTTTGCGCAAACGTCTGAATCGATTCGGTTGTGGAATTTTCATACCGCGCAATGTCCGCCGCAAGAAAGTCTGGCGTGCCCAGATAATGGTTGTAACTGTTCAAGCGGTCGGCAACGCCTCCGAACCCTCCCAGCGTCTCGAGGCCGGCGATGATTCTCGATTCGAGCACGTTTCGCGCCCGCGTCAGCTCCGCCGCGGTCGGTCCATCTTTGCGAAATGCATCCAGCTCCGCGTTGATGGCCTTTTCAAGATCTTCCGGTTTCACGCCGGCTTTGGCCGTCGCCTGCACTTCAAACACAGAACCAAGAATCAGCGACTGTTGATTCACTCCTACGTCCTGGGCGATCTGGTTTTCATACACAAGTTTTTTGTACAACCGGCTGGACCTTCCACCTCCCAGAATCGTTGCCGCGAGATCCGCTTCGGCGTCGCCCGGTTTGAAAATCGGCGAGGTCAGCCAGGCCAGGTACACGCGAGGCAGCTGCACGTTGTCCTGGACCACGGCGCGCCGCTCGGTCGCGATTGCCGGCGTGTGCGCCTTGATCTTGGGAACGTCCTCTCCGCGCTTCAACGGCCCAAAATATTTTTGCACCAGCTCGCGCGCCTTCTCTGGATCAAAATCTCCGACGATCGCCAGGCTCGCGTTGTTTGGCGCGTAATACAGCTTGAAAAAACTCCGCACGTCTTCGAGTTTGGCGGACTGGACGTCGGCATGCGATCCGATCACATCGCCGTAATACGGATGTTCTTTCGGAAAAATCTGGTGAAACATCGCCTCTTCCACCACCCCGTACGGCGCGTTTTCCACGCTCTGCCGCCGCTCGTTGCGCACCACATCCTGCTGGTTCGAAAGATTGGACTGGTCCAGTTTGTCCGGCAAATAACCCATGCGATCGGACTCCAGCCATAGGGCCAGCTCCAGCTGATTCGAAGGCAGGGTTTCGAAATAGTTGGTGCGGTCGAAGTCTGTCGTGCCGTTGATATCCGAAGCGCCCGCGGCTTCCAGAAAATGGAAATGCGAACTGCCCGGCACGTGCCGCGATCCTTCGAACATCATGTGTTCGAATAGATGCGCAAAACCTGTGCGGCCCGGGAGTTCGTTCGCAGGGCCCACGTGGTACCACAAGTTCACGGCCACCATCGGCAGGCGGTGGTCCTCGGAGAGAATGACTTCAAGGCCATTCTCGAGCTTGTACTTTTCGAATTTCAGTTGCGGCACTTCGAGTGGCGCGGACTTGGCCGCCGCCGGCTTTGCGGGCGCTTGCGCTGCCACTTTCGTCGGCGGCGTCTGCGCCGCGGCCAAACTTGCAAAGCAGAGAAAAACAGTCCAGCCAAACGTATAAACAATCGTGGAGAGATGCCTCATCACCATGTCCTTTCGAATTGGCACAATTTGGTGTTCAACCAATGAACAGCACTCGCAGATGTCCTCAGAGATCCCGCTGTTAGCTTACCTTGCTTCTAAATGAGTGCAAGTCTTTTGCGTTCTCGTTTGGCCCGGCGGAGCCGCGACCTGCACGGAGCCCTCCGACAGTACTCCTACAGTTTCATTTCACTGTTCTGGACGATCGACCCCAAAGACAATCGACCGTCAAAACTGCCTCATTGCCGCGAGAAGGAGTATTCACCGGACGGATCGCGCTCCTTCAGCGCTTTAACCTGGCCGTTCTCCATCACAAACTCGTAGATGGTGTCGGAGAACTGCGGAGTCTTGAACTGGAGACCTTTGACCGGGATGAGTTTGACCGGAGGCCCGCCCGGGAATACCAGAGAAAGTCCGTCTCCCCGCTGATAGAGTACCTGGAACTTGACGTGCGCGGGCGTCAGGTAATCTCCGGCGAGCTTCTCGAGAAGCGCTGCATCCAGGGACTCTGGCTTCCGCGTGAAAACCACTTCAGCCTCATCCAACGAAATCACCGCGTTATCAACGTCCCCCTGCGGATTGGTTCGAAAATTGACCGAGAACTTGCCGTACTGCTCGTCTTCGGGAGTATCGAACCGGTCGTAATGGAAATGGTTCATCGGAAACTGGAACGCGTGAAAATGGAACTGCAGCTGGTTCTCCTTCAGCCCGATCTTGAGAATGCCGTATGCCGGATTTTCATATTCAGCCGCATAGTCGGCTAACGCGTGAGATGGTTTGGTGTTGGGAACGCGGTCGGCGCCGGCCTTCGCGCGTGCTTCCGTGCCGGCCTTCTTGCTTGCGAGTCGTTGCTCCAGCCGGCGTTTACTCCAGGGTGTTTGATCCAGGCCCAGCAGCCGCTCGTACACGTTATAGCTGACGACGTTATACAAGGGAGCGCTGTGATCGCTGATCACCAGGACAATCACGCCGATCTTGTCGTTGGGCATGAAGGAAACCTGCGAGTGGAATCCGGGAAGGTCGCCGCCATGGAAGGTGAGCAGCCGTCCCCGGTATGAGGCGGTCTGTCGCCCCATGCCGTAGGCTGGATTCAGCAACTCCCAGTATCCGAGTGCTTCGCCAAGAGTGTTTGGCAAACCAATGGCCGGTTGCATCGTGGCTTTCAGCACATTCGGCGGCAAGACCTGCTTCCCGTTGTATTTTCCATCATTCATCAACGCGATGAGCCAGTGCGACACGTCTTCGATATTCGAGATAATCGCGCCCGCGGGAGCGACCCCCTCGGTGTCCTCGTAGTAGGGGATCTTGTACAACTCAAACGTGTCGCGCTTTTCTCGGAAAGGGACTCCGTGGTCCGGGTACTTCACCATCTCGGAGATCGAATAGGTAGTCGAACTCATGTTCAGCGGCTCGAAGATTCTCTCCCGCACAAACTGCTCCCAGGTCTTCCCGGATTTCAATTCAATGATGTAGCCGGCGGCTGAGAACATCAGGTTGTTGTACAGGAACGTTTCGCGCATCGGCTGCTGCGGCTCAAGGTATTTCAGCTTTTCGAACAACTCCTTCCTTTTGAAATCCGACTTGAACCACATCGAGTCGTGCCGAGTCACGCCTGTCCGGTGCGACAGCATGTCGCGCAACGTCACATTGTCGTTGAGCTGGTCGTTGTAGAACTGGATTGTCGGGACGGACTCGCGCACGGGCTTATCCCAAGTCAGCCTTCCTTCCTCGACCAGCATCCCCGCGGCCACGGCGGTGAACAACTTGGAGTTCGAAGCGATCTGGCACAGCGTCGTCGGAGTGAAGGGCAGCTTCTTCTCGTAGTCCCTGTACCCATACCCTTTGGCGAAAGCCAGCTTGTCATTGATAACAATACCGACACCGATTCCTGGCGTATTCCAATCCTTCAGGACTTGTTCCATGTAGGAGTCGAACCCCTGCAGCTTGTTCGCGATCTCCCGGTCTTGCGCCCAAACGCCAACTCCAAAGATCATTACAGCAAGCGCCAGGGTGAGCACGCGAATCGAGTAACCGGCTAAGTTGGACCCGAGCTTGGTTTCCTGGGACATGAGATCAGCATCTCCTCTCTGGATTCTTCAAGCGGGCATGCCCGGCATTGTATAGCGTCTTGGACGATTCGCAATGGTTTCAGCGGCGTTCGTGACCGTCCGCAGCATTGGCGAGTACCGTTCCGGCCTGGGAGGGGGGACAGTGCACTCGGACAGAATCTTTGCATGCCGGCTTTGTGCTTATCCGAAACGGGATCACCATCGCAGCCACCGCGGTCGCACAATGGTGGCGAAACTCGTATACTGTCAAACTTGGTTCGCGCCACTGTCGCTGCCAGAAAGTTTTCTCAAAGATCTCTCGTGAGTGAGGACTTCGCGTGTCTGATTCCGTTCTGAGAACAAGTGCGAATCTGAAATCTCCTGAATTCGAAAAAAACACCCGCCGCATCATTGATTTGCTCACAAAAATCAAGAATGAGGAAGAACAGATTCGCCAGGGGGGCGGCGCGAAGGCCGTCGAATCGCAGCACAAAAAAGGCCGGCTCACCGCGCGCGAACGCATCGCCAAGCTGATCGATCCGGGTTCGTATTTTTTCGAACTTGGCATTTATGCGGCGTTTGAAATGTACGACGAATGGGGCGGCGCACCTTGCGCCGGCACGGTCACCGGACTTGCAAGAGTGTGCGGGCGAACGTTCATGCTCATCGCGAACGATGCAACAGTAAAGGCTGGCGCGTTTTTCCCGATGACCGCGAAGAAAGTGATTCGCGCACAAAACATCGCCATCGAAAACAGAATCCCCGCAATTTACCTGGTTGATTCCGCGGGTGTTTTTTTGCCGCTGCAGGAAGATGTTTTTCCGGACACCGATGATTTCGGGCGCGTCTTCCGCAACAACGCGGTGATGAGCGCGATGGGCATTCCGCAAATCACTGCGATCATGGGAATGTGCGTGGCGGGCGGTGCGTACCTCCCGGTGATGTGCGATCACATCTTGATGACCGAGGGCTCCGGATTATTTTTGGCGGGACCAGCGCTGGTGCAGGCCGCGATTGGCCAAAAAACATCTGCGGAAGATCTGGGCGGCGCGAAAATGCACGCGCAAATCAGCGGGACGGTGGATTTCCGCGAGCCGGACGAGGATGCGTGTATCGCGCGAATTCGCGCGCTCGTCGACAAAATCGGAGCGCCGGACCCTTCGCTCTTCAGCCATGTGAAATCGCGCGCCCCACTCTATTCAGGTGACGACATCTACGGAATATTTTCGAGCGACCCCGGAAAGCAGTACGACATGCGGGAAATCATCGCCCGCGTGGTCGATGCGAGCGAATTCGAGGAATATCGCGCGGAGTATGGTGAGACGCTTCTGTGTGGATACGCGCGCATCGGCGGCTGGGCGGTCGGAATTGTCGCCAATCAGAAAAAACACGTGCAGACGCTGGCGCGCGGCTCGGACCAGAAACGTATCGAATTCGGCGGCGTGATTTACACCGAGTCCGCCGAAAAGGCGGCGCGGTTCATTCTCGATTGCAACCAGAACCGCATTCCGCTCGTTTTTCTGCACGACGTAAACGGCTTCATGGTCGGCAAAGACGCGGAGTGGAGCGGTATCATTCGCGCCGGCGCAAAAATGGTGAACGCAGTAGCGAACAGCGTGGTGCCGAAGATAACCGTAATTTGTGGCGGCAGCTTCGGCGCCGGGAATTACGCCATGTGCGGCAAAGCCTACGACCCGCGCTTCATGCTTGCGTGGCCGACAGCCCGTTTCGCCGTCATGAGCGGAGACGCCGCAGCCAGTACCCTCGCCGAAATAAAGTTGAAGCAACTCGAACGCAAAGGCAAAAAAGTCGACGAAAAACAAAAAAAAGAATTGGTCGAATCCGTCCGCGCCACCTACGAACAGCAAACCGACCCGCGCTACGCCGCCGCTCGTTTGTGGGTCGACGCCATCATCGATCCCGCCCATACTCGCGATGCTTTGATCTGGGCCCTCGAAGCCGCCGCACTCAATCCCGAAATCCGCGAATTCAAGACAGGAGTCCTTCAGACCTGATGAGGAAACGGGGAGCTATTGTGATCCTAGCCGCGATGCCTGCGTGGATTTACTTTGTGCGCTTCGATATCGAAGCGCGGAAATCCCCGTTTGGCTATGAACTGGGGTCAGCCGTGTTTCCTTATCCGCAGTCCGTGAGAGCCGCTGGGATCTTTGCCTCGCTCTTGACCTTTTTGGGACTCTGTATCCTCGCTCTTGATTTCGACGGTTGGATCAGAAGAAGCAGGTCTAAGTGACCACGACAGTTGAAATCATCGAGTGCCCACGCGATGCCTGGCAAGGGCTGCCGGATCTCATCCCGACAGAGTACAAGACCGAGTATTTGAAAGAACTTGCGCTTACGGGATTCAAGCATATTGATGCGGTGAGCTTCGTTTCGCCTAAACACGTCAAACAGATGGCGGACAGTGAAGAGGTGATGGCAAAGCTGAACACTTTCTTCTCCAAAGACCTTCCGGCCGGCCTGGAAGCACCGGAGATTATTGGTATTGTGGTGAATGAGAAGGGCCTCGAGCGGGCCCTGGCTACGCCGGGAGTCACCACGATCGGATATCCGTATTCGATTTCGGCATATTTTCGGCGGGCCAACGCCAATATGACGCGCGACGAATCGCGTCTGCTGGTCGAAGAGTTGCGGAAGGAAACGGCGGCGGCAAATCGCGGCCTGGTGATTTATGTTTCGATGGCGTTTGGGAATCCGTACGACGAGCCATGGGGGCCGGAGATCGTGGTGGAGGCGCTGGAGTGGCTGAAGGATATTCGCGTGCGCACTGTATCGCTGGCTGACACGGCGGGCAACGCGGCGCCGCAACTGGTCGGCGATTTGTACCGCAGTGTGAAGGAGCATGTCGCGGGTATCGAGCTGGGAGTGCACTTGCACAGCCGGCCGGACAATGCGGAAGAAAAGATTCTTGCGGCCTACGAAGCGGGATGCCGGCGTTTCGACGGCGCGCTGACCGGGCTTGGCGGCTGCCCGTTTGCGGGAGACAATCTGGTTGGGAACATCGCGACGGAAGATGTTATCGCCGTGCTGCGGAAAGCGGGCGCCGATCCCGGGATCGATTCTTCGCGGCTGCCGAAGGTGCTCGAAATGACGAACGAGATTCGCGCGAAGTATGCGCATGCCCCACTGGAGAACTAGAATCGCTCCGACCGGGCGTTCCTGACGAATAGGGGCGCAACGTGCTGCGCTTCTACCTCCGGAGCTCCAGCGTTCAGGAAGAGTTGCTGGCGCACGCATCGAGGGAGATTGCTGCCATGTATCAAACACTTCTGCTCGACATATCTGGAAGTCTCGCCACCATCACGCTGAACCGGCCGGAAAAGCGCAACGCCATCTCCACGCAAATGATGGCTGAACTGCAGACGGCGCTGGATGAGATCGAAAGAAGCCACGCGCGCGTGGGTATTCTGACTGGAGCGGGCAAAGCATTTTGTGCCGGCATGGATTTAGACATGCTCGCAGCGATCGCGAAACAATCTCCGGCGGAAAATCAAGAAGACTCGCGGCGGATTGCCAAACTGTTTCGCAGGATCTGGAGTTTTCCCAGGCCGCTGATAGGGGCGGTAAACGGGGCAGCTTACGCCGGAGGCTGCGGGCTCGCCACGCTATGCGATTTCACGCTCGCCGTGCCGGAGGCAAAATTTGGATACACCGAAGTGAAGATCGGTTTCCTGCCGGCGATCGTTTCCGTGTTCCTGACGAGGCAGATCGGAGAAAAGCGCTCCGAAGCGAAGGAATTCGGCCTCGTGTCGGACGTGGTTCCGGCGGACCGCTTGATGCCGCGCGCGCACGAACTTGCGGAATTGCTGATCGCAGCAAGCCCCAGCAGCCTTACTCGTTCCAAGCACCTTCTGGTCTCCTCGGCGGCACCAGGAGTGGATCACGATTTGGAACGCGCCATCCTTGAAAATGCGCGCATTCGTTGCACGCCCGATTTCCGAGAAGGGCTCGCATCGTTTCTGGAGAAACGCAAGCCGGTCTGGCAGGGAGAGAAGCAGTGACAAGTTTTCGCTTTTCGGTTCTTAGCCGTTAGTTTCTTAGTTTTTGGTTTTTAGTTCTGATCGCTAGTCTTCTATTTGTGTTGTACGTTATTGGAATTAATTAGTAGAACCCAATTCTTGGCCGCTGGCGGCGCGCCAATCGGTTCGATTGCGAGAAATCGAGAGAGTCGATGATTGAATATCATGACGCGGTGGTGCGCGTGCGCTACGCGGAGACCGACCAGATGGGCGTGGTGTATCACGCGAACTATTTGATCTGGTTCGAGGTGGGCCGCGTCGAGCTGATCCGCGCGCTGGGCATCGAGTACAAACGCATGGAAATTGAAGACGACTGCCACATCGTGGTGGCGGATGCGCACTGCCGGTATCATCATTCAGCGATGTACGATGAAGTCCTGCGCATCCGGACGCGCATCGCGGAATCGCGGAACCGCTTGGTCAAGTTTTCCTACGAAGTCATTCGCGATGCGGACGAGAAAGTCCTGGCGAACGGGGAGACGACGCACGTGATTTGCGGGAGCAACGGCCGGCCGAAATTGCTGCCCAAGAAATACCACAGCGTATTTAGCGCCATCGTCGTGCCGCAACCCGACCGGAGTAACGCATGAGCGTCGCGCTCAGCGGAAACGATCTGACCTTTCCGCAACTCCACGATGTCGCACTCCGCGGCGAACCAGTGCAATTGACGGCTTCGGCGATCGAGCACATGAATGCCTCGCGCGCGGTGGTCGAGCGCCTGGTGGCGTCGGGAGCAGCGGCTTACGGGATCAATACGGGCTTCGGGAAACTCGCTTCGGTGCGCGTCTCCACGGAGCAGGTGCGGCAGCTTCAAGTGAATCTGGTGCGTTCCCACGCGTGCGGCGTTGGCGCGCCGCTGAGTGAAGCGGAGACGCGCGCGATGATGCTGCTGCGCGCGAACGCTTTGGCGAAGGGATTCAGCGGCGTGCGGCCACGCTTGGTGGAGATGCTTTGCCAGATGCTGAATGCCAAGGTGCATCCCGTGATTCCTTCACAGGGTTCGGTGGGCGCTTCCGGCGACCTCGCGCCACTGGCGCATCTGGCGCAGGTGGTCATTGGCGAGGGCCGCGCGACCTTCCATGGAGAAGTTTTGCACGGCGGCGAAGCCATGAAGCGCGCGGGGATTATGCCGGTCGCGCTGGAAGCGAAAGAAGGACTTTCGCTTCTGAATGGCACGCAAGGAGTGCTGGCGCTGCTGAGTTTGGCGCTGAGCGAAGCGGACAGTCTTGTGGACACCGCGGACGTGGCCGCTTCCCTTTCGCTGGATGCGCTGCGGGGAAGTCCCGGCGCGTTCGATGCGCGGATCATGCAAGCGCGCGCCTATGCGGGAGCGGCGACGACGGCGCGGAACCTGGCGCACCTGAATGAAGGCAGCCAGATTCGGGAATCGCATCGCTCGACTGAAAAAGATACGCGCGTACAAGATGCGTACAGCTTGCGTTGCACGCCGCAGGTGCACGGGGCGGTACGCGATTCGCTGGGGCAGGCACGGGAAATGGCGGCAGTGGAGTTGAACAGCGCGACGGACAATCCGCTCGTTTTTGTGCGGGATGCGAATAACGGCGACATCATCAGCGGCGGAAATTTTCACGGGCAGCCGCTGGCGATGGCGGCGGATCAGGTAGCGATTGCGATTGCGACGCTCGGCGGCATCGTCGAGCGGCGCATCGAGCAGATGACGAATCCGTTTACGAGCATGCTGCCGGCGTTCCTGACACCGGAGCCGGGGCTGAATTCCGGATTCATGATCGCGCAAGTGACGGCGGCGGCGCTGACCAGCGAGAACAAAGCGCTCGCGACACCTCATTCGGTGGATTCGATTTCCACTTCGGGCAATCAGGAGGATTACGTCTCCATGGGCATGGGCGGGGCGCGACGGCTGGAGCGCATGCTGGTTAATTTGCGGCATACGATCGCTATCGAGTTGCTGTGCGCGTGCCAGGGGATCGATTTGCTGGCCCCGCTTCAGACCGGGACGCTAGCCAGGAAAGCGTATGCGGCTGTTCGCGCCAACTCGGGCAAGGTTACGGAGGACCGACCGCTGGCGCCGGATATCGAGGCAGTGGCAGCGCTCGTGGCTCATGGCAACTTCTCAGCGATTCTGCGTTGAAAGAGAACGAATTCAACTCAGGCCAGCCGTCCTTCATCGGGTGCCCGGTTAACAATAACACCCCCTCCGCTGTATCTCATAAGTATTGATTCTAAGATTTTCTAAGATTCTAAGGGACTCGGTATTTCTATAAGTCATTTGTTTTCAACACTTGCAAGAGAGTTCACAAGTGTTGAAAGGATATTGCGTTGCACCATAGTAGTGCAAAATTAGGGGGGCACATGTTGGTGCAGATTCACACCGGACTTATCACTAGCGAGGCTTCGCCTCAGACCAACAAGATGTATTTCGGTGGTGATTGCAGCGAGCGCATAATTCGCGAGGTTGGCTCCGGCTGAGCAGA
>QHZB01000360.1 GCA_003224525.1 Acidobacteriota bacterium
CCGCGGCGCCCGACGAGCTGTAACTAGGAAACTCAGGCTAGTTCATGGCCTCAGCGTCGAATTTCTTCTCTTCTGCTTGTCCTTCTCTGTGTTCTCCGTGACCTCGGTGTTAAATCCTTTTTCCCGATTTGTCCCCGCGCCCGCTGCTGGCTGTTCTTTCGTACAGTTTCATGAGGCGAAACAATTCCAGCTCCCCCCGCGGCGTCGGGCATCTTCTCCTCCTACACTGGAATCGGTCCAAACAATGCGTGCCTCAATTCCCAGCCCCAGCTATCGGCGGTCATTTGATAGCGGCATGAAACTTCCGGCACTTTGTGCGAGAAGCGAACGAAAAATCGGAGGGGAATAGTGATCTTCTGCGAAAGCTTAGATAAGAAAAATCTCGATTCACGCGGCAGCTGCCTAATCGGCGCAGTTCTTTTCGGCGCCCTCTTCATTCTGGGTCTTTGTCCCGTGTCCTTCGGACAATCCCCGGTCCCCGCCGCAAGTGGGCCGGCAAAAAATAACTCCGGAGGCTTCACCCCTGGAATGACGCTGGGGGCCAAGTTTGAAGGTAGCAACAGCAGCGATGGGTTTGTTTACGATCTTGGGTCCGCTGTCGGCTACAACTTTTCTCGTCACTTTGGCGTGGATGCGGGCGTGCCGTTTTATTTTGTGAGCACTCCTTCTGCCATCAAGAAAAACAATTCCGGAGCAGTCTCCGGCGTTGGCGTGGGTGCCTTCTTCACGGATCTACGGCTGAACTATCCGAACAAATCACTGAATTACAGCTCAGCCATTCATTTGACGGCTCCCACGGGTGACACCAAGAAGGGCTTCAGCACCGGCCATGCGACTTGGAATTTGGCGAACCATTTCGACCACGCCTTTGGAGATTTCTCTCCGTTCATCGACGCCGGAGTGGGCAACTCCGTCATGGACACAAGATTTTTCCATCGCCCTTTCATCACTTTCGGCTATAACGCTCAATTTAACGGCGGCATTGAATGCGACCCCGGCAAGTTCAGTTTCTCAGCCTCCGCCTACGACGTCGCACCCTGGGGAAATCAGACGGTGATCAGCCGCGTTTTCCGCTGCGGTTCGGCGGCGAAGTGTTCAGCTGGCGGCAAGACGACAAGCCGCAAGAACTTCACCAGCGCCAGTGTTTCCACGGGCGCCGCGGATCTCGTGCGTGACAACGGCTACAACGCCGGTATTGATTACAAACCGGTCGGCTACCTGGATCTCGAATTCGACTTTAGCCGCAGCGTCCCACTTCAACTTAATAGCTATTCGTTCGGCATCGGCGTCGACTTGAGCCGGCTCCTGCGGCCGCGCGCCCGCTGATCTTGCCGCCGATTGTTTGCAATTCATGAATGGCGCAGGGGCTCGTGTTCACGGGATCATGCGCCCTGCACCTCGCTCCAGGCTCAGCCTCCGGTTTGTCCGCGAGCCTCTGAGGGTCTAAAATCTTCTTGAGGTTACCCATGGCAGATGACTTGGTTATCGCGGGCCGCGCTTTCAAATCCCGCCTTATCGTTGGGACAGGGAAGTACCGCGGCTTTCAGGAAATGGCTCGCGCGCACGCCGCTTCCGGCGCGGACATGGTTACCGTCGCCGTCCGCCGCGTGAACCTCACCGACAAATCGAAGGAATCACTTCTGGATTACATCGACCGCGAGAAAATCTTTATCCTTCCGAACACCGCCGCCTGCTACACCGCCGACGAAGCCATCCGCACCGCGCGCCTCGCCCGCGAAGTCGGCCTCTCGAATTGGGTCAAGCTCGAAGTCATCGGCGATCAGCAAACTCTTTTTCCGGACACCGAGCAGCTCATCGAAGCCACTCGTGTCCTGGTCAAAGAAGGCTTCGTCGTTCTCCCTTACACCAACGACGATCTCATCGCCGCCCGCAAGCTCATTGATGCCGGCGCCGCCGCCGTCATGCCTCTGGCCGCGCCCATCGGCTCCGGCCTCGGCGTGCAGAATCCCGCGAATCTCCGCATCCTCCGCGAACGCATCAGCGAAGTTCCCATGATCGTGGATGCCGGCGTCGGCACCGCTTCCGACGCCGCCGTCGCCATGGAGCTCGGCGCCGATGGAGTCCTGATGAACACCGCCATCGCCGAAGCCCAGGACGCCGTTCTTATGGCCGAAGCCATGCGCGACGCCGTCATCGCCGGCCGCAAATCCTGCCTCGCCGGCCGCATGCCCAAGCGCCTGTACGCCTCCGCCTCCAGCCCGCTGAGCGGTGTGGTTCGCTGAGGATTTTTCGCGAGAAGTCTCTACGCCTGGGCCGCTTTTCTGGCCTGCGCGTCGTCGTAGCTCTCGCCATAAATCGACGGCACTTTTGCGCCCATGCATCGCAGGTAGGAAGAGAGCTGGCCGCGATGATGAATCGTGTGGTGCAGCCCCATCATCACGAAAGTCACCGCGGGCCGCTGCATCATTCCGCGAAAATCCACGATCTTGATCAACTGCTCGCCGGACATTTTCGTCAGCGCTTCGTAATTTTTAGCGAACCGCTGCTCATACCAGGCCGCAATTTCCGCCGGTGTCTTCACGCTGTCCGGAATCATCGCCGGGCTCGTGTCGAACACACCGTTAATCACCGATTCCAGAAAGCGATTGTCTGCCGCCGCAATATGCCTCGCCAGTTCGATCGCGCTTCTTGCAGCGGGCTCCGGGCGGTACTCGCCCTTGTCCGCGGGAACCGCTTCGAGAATTTTCTTCGTCGTGCGGCTCTCATTCTTCAACGGTCCCATGTACACGTTCTGCAGCAGGAAGACTGCTTGGTCCGCCTTCATCGTTTCCGCCATCACTCTCCTCCTGAATGCGTTTCGCGTTGTCTCTTTACAGCGGGTAAGCGCTGAGCTCACCCGGGCGACAGTACCAAGTATGATGCAAGACGGAGGAATCCGTTTCATGGAATTCGGCGGCTGGACTAGACCGTTCGAAAGAGGAAGTGCCACGTGGCATCGACGGCGGCATGGACCACTGCGGAGGCGAAAATCGAGCCGGTCTTGCGCCAGGTCCAGCCGTAGAAGAAGCCGGCGATGGAGGCCAGGACCACGTAGCGCCAGTTGGGAAAACCCATGTTGGTGATGTGCGAGAAGCCAAAGAGAATGGAAGCGGTCCACCAGCCGGCGAGTTCGCTATTCGAAGCGCGCGAGAGCATGTTCTGGAGGAGGCCTCGAAAGAGGAACTCTTCGGGCCACGCGGTGAAAAAGAGAATGCCGAGCGAAAGAAACGAGAGAGACTTCCAGTGCGACCACTGCGGCGCAAATTCGATGAAGTGCATGACCCAGCCCAGCGGAATGGCGATGCAGCCGAAGACGAGGAAACTCGCTAGGATGAAGAAGCCCCAATGGCGGCCCCAGCCAATGGAATAGCCGATCCCGTTCACGTGACGGAGTAGCACAAAGGCCGCCAGCGCGACGTTTACGCAAAGCAACACCGTGAACACGTAGGCGAGGCGGCCGCCGGGGTACGGCCAAAGCCAGTGGGAAGGCGAAAACTTGACTGCCACCCAGACGCCGGCAAGGATGAGAAAATCTTCCCACGCGCCCGGTGGTTTTTGCTTCGCGGATGCCGCCAGCGCCAACGGAACGAAAACGAGGCCGGCGATGGCAGCGGCACGCGTGAACGCGAAAGTATTTGTCCCCAAGCTGTAAATCAGGTAGACAAGGAACACCGAAGTGCCAAGCAAGTAGCCGCCGCCGGCGCCGAGGCGCGAGGCGAGGCTATTCTCCACGCCGCGCGCGGCAAAAAGCAGCATCACTAGAAAGAAAAACGCGAAAGCCGTGAGCGTGGCCGCGAACGCGCGGCCAGCGTAGCCCAGCCATGCGGAGAATAGCGCTCCGGTCAGAGTCAGCACGGCCCAGAGACCGAGCATCGGGAGCGGGCCGAATTGGCGGGTGGCGGGCAAGCGAGAATTGTAACGCAGAGAGATGGCAGACCAAATTCAACCACCGGCGCCGGCAGCTGGCGTTTCTCTAGAAATTGCGGGTCGTTCGAATGAGGTGCTACTCCCCTACGAAAGAAGTCCGTAAGTCATTGATTCTACAAGGCTGAGACTCGGGCTGCTTCATCCTTCGTTGTGGCTCTCCGAGAGCCATGATTTACTCGTAGCGCAAGGTCTGTATGGGATCCACCTGGGTCGCCCGCCGTGCAGGTACGTAGCAGGCCGCCAGCGCCACTCCAAACAGAACAACGGTGACACCTGCAAACGTTGGAGGGTCTGTCGCCGTCACGCCAAAGAGCAAACTCGCCATCAGTCGCGTCAGTGCGAACGCCGTCGCAAGCCCCGCAACAATTCCAATCACCACCATCCCAGCCCCCTGTTTCATCACCAGTCCGAGGACGTCCCCGCCTTGCGCGCCAAGCACCATGCGCAAACCAAACTCCTTCGTACGCCGCGCCACCGAATACGACACCACTCCATAAATTCCTACGGTCGCTATGGCTAGCGCAACACCGGAGAAAAGAGACAACAGCAGCGTCAGGAACCGTGGCCGTGCCTGCGCGCGAGTAAGCACATCCTCCATCAGCCGCACGTCCGCCAATGGCAGCGACGGATCGATCTCGTTCAACTGCTCGCGCACTACGCTCGCCAGCGAGCGCGGGTCAGGCAGCGGCGTCCGCATGACTACATACATGTCCGAATTGCCTGCGCCCGCCGGCTGCCGGTAGGGCAGATACAATTCGGTTCCCGCCGGCCGATCGAGCCCGGCATTCTTCACATCGTCCACTATCCCGATGATCGTGCACCAATCTTTACTCCCGCCTGGGCGAATGCGCCTGCCGATAGGATTCAGGTGGGGCCAGAATGTCATCGCCATCGTGTTGTTGATAATGACGGCACCGGGCGCGCCTTGTACGTCACGTCCGTCAAACAACCGTCCATCCATCAGCCGAATGCCCATGGTCGCGAAATAGTCTTTGCTCACGGATTGATAGAAATCCACGTTCTGAATAGGACCGTCCTGCGTCTGCACAAAGCCCTCGATATCCGTATCGTTCATGTTCGGCGGGCGCATCGGCGCCAATCCGGAAACCAGCGCGGCGGATCGCACGCCCGGGAGATTCGTCAAGCGTTCATCGAGTCTTGTCCAGAAACCCGTAATCTTTGTGTTGTCCGTGTACGTTCCACTCGGCAGCGAGACGCGCATAGTGATGACGTTCTCAGCATGGAGGCCGGTATGGACCTCTTGTAGTTTCCAGAAAGCTCGCAGCATCAGCCCGCAGCCAATCAGCAGCACGAGAGCCATGGCCAGTTCGCCGGCCACCAGGATGCGCCGGAAAATCTGCGCTCCAGCGGCGGCCGTCGTGCTCCCCGCGGTGTCTTTTAGTGATGCGGAGATCCCGCTCACCAGCAGTGGCGCGAGCGGCGCGAGTCCAAAGAGCACTCCCGTGATCAAGCTTGTCCCCAGCGTGAAGAGGAGCACGCGCCAGTCCATCGAGACTTCATCGGCGCGGGGAATGCCGCCTGCGTTGGTGAGCTGAACCAGGCGCACGCCTCCGAAGGAAAGCGCCACACCCAGAACGGCACCGCAAAACGCGAGCAGAATCCCTTCGGTCACAAATTGCCGCGCGAGCCGCACCAGGCCGGCGCCCAGAGCGCCGCGGATCGCAATTTCCCGCCGACGGGCCTCGGCGCGCGCCAGGAGAAGGTTTGCTACATTCACGCTGGCGATCAAGAGCACAAAGACCACGGCGCCGAGCAGCATCAAGAGCGCGGGCCGAACACTCGAAACGACTTCCGCCTGCAGAGGGAAGCTGACGATGGTGTGAGTCTTTGGGTGGAAGCTATGCGTCTTGGGCACTTGTTTCTCGCCATAGCTCTGGACGAGCGAGGCCAGCTCTCCCTGAGCTTGCCCCGCCGTAACGCCCGGCCTCATCCGGCCCAGCATGTAATAATTGTGGCCACCGCGGTTACCCGGATTCGCCGGATCCAGTCGTAGGGCGGTCCAGATCTGCGCCGGCTCTTGCTCGCCTGGCGGAAACTGGAAGCCCTTCGGCATGACGCCGATGACAGTGCATTTCAGGCCATCGAGGTACGTCTCTCGGCCAACGACGTTGGGATCACCTGCAAAAACACTTTGCCACGCGCCATAAGAAATATCGGCCACCACCTGCGCTCCGGGGACATCGTCTGATTGCGATATCAACCGCCCGGCAACCGGGGCCACGGCAAGCGTTTCCAGCAATCCGCCGCTCAGGTATGCCGCAGTAACGCGGACCGGTTGCGTTTTCCCGGCAAGATTCGCACCCCCGGTGATCCATGCGTCCAATGACGCCCAGGAATGCGTATCCCGGCGCAGATCCAGAAATTCCGGTCCAGAAGTCCAGAATCGGTGCAGACCGCCATTAGGGAACGTCGGAAACTCGGTGTAAACGCGGATAAGCTGCTCGGGATGCGAGTACGGCAATGGCTGAAGGAGTACCGCGTTCACTACCGTGAATATCCCGGTCGTGGCTCCGATCCCGAGCATCAGGCACAGCACCGCCGCAGTGGTAAAACCCAGATTCTTGCGCATCATCCGGACCGCGAACTGGAAGTCTTGCCACAGCGTTTCCATTGGATACCTCCACCTGGCAAAGATACGTTCGAAACCTGCTTGATGTTCCCGGCTACTGAAGATAGCAGACGTTCCAAATGTGCTTTTGTATCCCCCTTGCTGACCTATTCTGCCTGCAAAAAAGGTGGCTGCATGGCCGCTCGAACGCGACCATGAGCTCGAGCGTCAAAGAAGAAGGCTAGGTTTTTGAAACTGTCCATCAACATGCGTGAGATTCGAATCTCACCTTTCTACTTTGCGGATATCTTCCCACCGTCTATCATTCGCAATCACGAGATGTCACAGCAAAAATGAAAAGACTTGCTTACATCGACTGGATGCGTGGACTTGCATGCGTGCTGATGTTTCAGACGCATTGCTACGACTCCTGGATGAGCCCGGAGGCGAAGAAGTCGTCGTCATTGACTGGGTGGTCGAAGCTGGGCGGGACGCTGCCCGCGCCGCTCTTCATTTTTTTGGCGGGTGTGTCGTTTGCTTTGGTGACGGAAAAGTTGCGCGAGAAGGGAATCGAGCGCCAGACAATCGCGAAGCAAACGATTTTGCGCGGCGCGGAAGTTTTTGGCTTGGGCTTGGTGTTTCGCGTGCAAGAATTTGCGCTGGGCTATCCGTGGTCGCCGTGGACGGATCTGCTGCGCGTCGACGTTCTAAATATCCTCGGGCTATCCATGATGCTAATGGGTGTGTTGTGCTGGGCCACGGGGGATGGCAGCGTGACGGCGGCGAGAATCCGCACTATGTTGGCTGGAATTGTAGCGGCGGTAATCGTGCCAATGGCTACGCCACCGCTTTGGACGACGCATCGGCCGAAGTTCTTGCCGTGGTCCATCGAGTCTTACATCAATGGCGTGCACATCTTCGATCAGCCGCAGCCGTGGCTCTTTCCGTTGTTTCCCTGGTCGGCGTTCGCCTTCGCGGGTCTCGCCGTGGGATTCTTCCTGTTTACGGACTTTGCCAAGCGCAAGGAAGCTCTTGCCTTCGCGGCGCTGGGCGGCGCGGGAATCCTTGACTGCGCGCTTTCCGTTTTTTTCGATTCCTCGTCCATCCATCTTTACGCCGTCTACGACTACTGGCATAGCAATCCGGGTTTTTTCCTGATGCGCTGCGGCATTCTTCTCATAATTCTATTTCTTGTCTACGCCTGGTGTCGCTGGGGCTTCGCGCAAAAAGGTTTTAGCCCCATCATCCAGCTCGGGAAGACTTCGCTGCTGGTGTACTGGGTGCACATCGAATTTGTTTATGGAAGATTTTCCATTCTGCCAAAGGGGCAGTGCAGCGCGCTGAAGGCCACGGCGGGGCTGATTACGATTTTCCTGGCGATGCTGATGCTGTCTTTGTTGCGGACAAATTGGAAAAAGTGGAGGGTCAGGGTTTCGCAGTAGAGTCTTGCGACAACTGCTGCGAACGAGGGATCTTGATGATAACCTCGCCGGGCCTGGCAAGGCCAAGCTCGTCACGCGCGATCTTTTCGATTTTGTGCGGGTCGGTTTTCAGTTCCCGCACTTCCTGCTCGAGCTGTAAATTCTCCTTGTTCAACTGATCCAGGTCGGCGTTTACCTTTTTGATTTCCTGCTGCGTGCGGCGCATGGCCAAATAACCGTGAGTGCCGAAAATGTCGTGCACCACGAGGATCAGCACCAGCAGGCCGAGGAGCGCGGGCCCGTAATGGCGCAGGAGCGTCTGGTTTTTTTCGTTAGTACGCATCTTGTTCAGTTTTGCAGTACCCATTGTGATGCTTCGCGCGTCAACTTCGCGGATGCGGCGGCGCTTTCGGCTTCGACATACAAGCGAAGCAGCGGTTCCGTGCCGGAAAGGCGCAGCAGCATCCACGAACCGTCATCCAAAACAAATTTTGCGCCATCGGTGCGGTCGATGGATATGACTTTCCGGCCCGCGAGTGTCGAAGAGTCCACGGCCACCCGCTCGACGGCGTTTGCCTTTTGTTCGTCGGAGAGATGAAGATTCTCGCGCACGGGCCAGTATTCGCGGCCGAGTTTCTTGTACATTGCGCGAACTTGCTCGCCGATGGAAGCGCCGCGCGCGGCGATCATTTCCGCCACCAGCAGGCACGCGAGAATGCCGTCTTTTTCCGGGATGTGGCCGCGAATGGTGAGCCCGGCGCTTTCTTCGCCGCCCAGCGCGATTTTGTCTTCGCGGATGAGCTGGCCGATGTACTTGAAGCCCACGGGCGTCTGATGGACCGTTTGGCCGTGCAGCTTGGCCACCGCGTCGATCATTTGCGTAGTGGCGACGCTGCGCGCCGCGGGCATTTTCCATTTGCGCGTTTCGACCAGATAGTCGTACACCAGCGCGAGAATCAGGTTGGGCTGGATCCATGTGCCGTCGCGATCGACGATGCCGAAGCGGTCGGCGTCGCCATCGGTGGCCAGCCCCGCGGCTGCTTTCGAATCAACCACGGTCTTGCGCAGGGGCGCGAGATTCTCTTCGGAGACGTCGGGACCGGTCCCGTCGAACAGGCAATCGCGTTCGGTGCGCATGCTCTGCACCGTGACGCCGTGATCGGTGAGTGTGCGGTCCAGGTAGCCGGCGCCGCAGCCGTGGAGCGCGTCGACGACCAAGGACTGTTTTGCCTTGCGCAGCGTTTCGAACTGCACGAGCTCTTCGAGGCGCTTCAAATAGTTTTCGCGGAGGTTGACTTTTTCGCCGACTGATCTTTTGCCGTGACTCGTTGCGGCGGGCGACATCGGAAACGGTCCGTCTTTCGCGAACATCTTCGCGACGCGCGCTTCGATATCCTTGGTGACTTCCGGCAGCGCGGGGCCCGCGTCGGCAGAGGAGAATTTCAGGCCGTGATATTGCGCGGGATTGTGGCTGGCGGTGAAGTTGATGGCGGCGTCGAGTTTGCGGCGCATGATTTCGAAAGCGATGGCGGGTGTGGGCGTGAAGGTCTCGCACAGCAGCGTTCGAATCTGGTGTTGCTGCAGGACGTCCACGGCGAGCTGCGAGAATTCTTCGGAGTAAAATCGCGTGTCGTAGCCAACCAGGATGGTGGGAGCCTTGGCCTTGGCTTTCACGTGTTCCGCGATGGCCGTGACCGCCAAGCGCACATTGGCGAAGGTGAAATCGTCGGCGATGAGGCCGCGCCATCCCGAGGTGCCGAACTTGATCGGAGAGTTGCTCATGGGGCGCTATTCTAGACCGTGGAAAGTTGAAAGTCGAAAGTTTAAAGTTGAAAAAGGAAGGAGATTGGCCTAGCTCGGCAAGAGGATGAAGTGCCCGAGGAGGGCGGATATGAAGAGGGGCAATCAGGGCCGAATCGTGCTGGTAACATGCTCCACGCTGACGGAGGCAAGACGAATTGCGCGTACCGTTGTTAGCAAGCGGCTCGCCGCGTGCGTCAATATAGGCTTGAGCCCAGTCGAGTCGCTCTATACGTGGAAGGGAAAGGTTGAGCGAGCGCGGGAATACCTGCTGGTGATGAAGACAACGGCGAAGTGCCTCGCCAAACTGGAAAGGGAAGTGAAGCGGCTTCACAGCTACGACGTGCCGGAGTTCATCGCGCTCAAAGTTACCGAGGGTGCGGCCAGCTATCTTGCGTGGTTGAGCAGCAGCGTTGCGAAACCGCGCAAATAATCTATGCCTCGAGCAGTTCAGAATCGTATCTTGTGAATACTGCACGCAACGCGGAGGGTGTGCGC
>QHZB01000276.1 GCA_003224525.1 Acidobacteriota bacterium
TTGGGCGATTCACGGCCTTTTCAAAAAGCTAACTGATTGTGGCGACGCGTCTTAGCTTTAGTGATTCCCCGTTCGCAACGAGGAGGCCGGGGGTTCGAATCCCCTCTCGTCCACCAGATTCCAAACGACTTAACCGGTTTTTCGGAACTGAATGAGTCGCCAATTGAACAATTGAACGAGGCCTAAGCGATCAGCTGCAGATATTGTGATCCATTGACCACCGCATCCGTCACGAGATTTTGGTCGAACGTGGCCAGTTTCCCGCTGTGGGCTCCAGCCAGAGCCAAGAGATAGCTGTCCGTCACTTGTGCGGAATTTAAGAGGCGGTCTGTGCGAACGCGCCGACTGTCAAACAATGTTAAGTCATCCGGCCAGAATTCATGGCTGGCAAGAGCTAAGAAGCCAGTCATTAATTCTGCCACCGCTGCCGGAGTTCCGGACGAATTCGGATACCGCGCACTTCCGACGATCCTGAGCACGCCATTTTCTGTCAGAGGGCATGTCGCCCACGCTCTCGTCGCGGATTTGGCAAACCACTCGTGCGCGCGGTCATGTTGCACGTGCGCCGGATCAATGAGCGCGATCAGCACGTTGACGTCGAGAAGAAACCGGGTCACGGCAGCTCCTCGCTGAGCTGACGCACCAACTCTGACGTTACCCGCGGGGTACGCGGAGTCACGGGGAGCAGCGGCACACCGTTTCGGGTCTTCCTGCTTGGCTCGGCTGGGCGCAGCGCATGTCGAGCAAGCGCAGAGATCACCTCTCCAACGCTTTTTCGCTGTGTGGCGGCCAGTTCCTTTGCAGCCGCCAGCACATCATCGTCGATCGCAAGAGTCGTCCGCATGACGCCTACCTCCTTGGGAACATCTCACATCAATCATCATACATCAGAGATTAGAGAACATCCAGCGGGTTCCAGGCAATGTCGATCCGGAGTTCTGAGGGATGATCACCACTTGCGGCTTATCCGCGTTATCGTCCTCGGTGAAAAAGCGGCCCTTGCGCAGAGGAATTTCCATCGTCCGAAAATAATCCGTGCCTGCGACGCGAATATCCACTTGCAACTCCTGCCCTGGGGGCGGAGTGTAACCTTCCACGCTGATGCCTCCCCAACCTACCTCGCCCGTCAGCGGCAGCGCCGAAACCACTCCTTCCGCGACCACGCCTGGCAGGTGGGCGACACGGCTCTCGATTTCCCTGTAGAAATTGATGATTGGTTTATCGTTTTTATCGTTCTGGTATTTCCGGCCCGCTGCAGCCACCTCCATCGTCAGCACATGATCGGTGGTGAACCCCGGCGGCACGCTTTGCAATCGCACGAAGCTGCGAATCAACAGTCCGGCTCCGATTAAAAGCATCAACGAAAGAGTCAGTTCGGAAACGACCAGCAACGTACGCGGGCGCGGAGCATTTTCATCCTGCGGTACGAAGGACCATGTCTTACTCGTGCCGCAGAGCCGCCAGCGGATCAATTCGGGACGCTCGCCTTGCCGGCGCATAGCCAGCGAGAATTGCGGCGCTTAGGAGGACGACACCGGCCAGCGCCAGGGTTCCCGGATCATTGGGCTGGGTCTCAAACAGAAACGATTTGACAAGCTGCGACGCGCTCAACGCGGCAGGCACGCTGATCGCGAGTCCCACCGCCGCCAGTAGTAGAACGCGGTGCAGAACCATCCAAACCACGGCGCCGCGTTGCGCGCCCAGCGCCATACGGATTCCAATCTCGCCGACCTGCCACGCGACGCTGTAGGACACTGTCCCGTAGAGTCCCACGCACGCGATCAGGAGAGCGAGAACCGCGAAACCCGTGCATAGTTTCGAGAACGTGATTTCCCGGCTAATCGTCCGATCGATCTCCGCGGCCTGTGTGAACACGTTTGTGACGGGTATGCGTGAATCCGCCTCCCGCACGACCTCATGCACACTCCTGACATACGTCAGCGGATCACCCGCCACCCGCAGCGCGTAGGTCACCCGGTCCGGAGGAAACTGGCTGGCCGCTGTGAACACGGTCATCGGACTCCCCTCTTTCAGTCCGCCGTACCGCACGTTAGCCGACACGCCGACGATTTCGAGATCGCGCTTCTCGTCCACGAACGTGATGCGCCGGCCCAGCGGATTCTCGTTCCCGAAGTAAGTCCGCGCTAGCCGCTCGCTGATCACTGCAACCGACGGGGAGCCCGGCTGGTCGCGCTCGTCAATCTCACGCCCGGCGAGGATCGGAATCTGCATCGCCGTGAGGAAACGCGGTCCGGCGGCCATGACACCTGCGCCCACAATGGTGACGCCGGTAACCGCGCCGATCTTCATCGTCCCCCTGTATGCCCCCCCGGCCATGCCGGCGCTGATGATCGAGGATTGCGAAAGCGTCGCGCTGCTCACTCCGGGGATCGATTCGAAGCGCTTGCGCAGGTTCGCGTAAAAAGTGGCCATCTCCGGGTCGCGATGCCCGGCCTGGCGCGCATTCAACGAGAACAGAAGGATGTTCTCGCGGGCGTATCCCAGTTGGACGGAGTGCAGCTTGTTGAGTGTCCGGACAAACAGACCCGCGGCAACCACGAGGAGAAAAGAGACCGCGATTTGGGCGACCACCAGCACGTGCTGCGCGCGGCGGCGAGGTCCGCCGCCGCGGCCATTCTTCAGCGCGGGCATCACGTCCGGACTCGTCGACTGAATCGCCGGCGCAAGGCCAAATAACAGGCCGCAAACCACGGAGAGCGCCGCCGTCACGCCCAGCACGCTCCAGTTCAATTCCGCGTGCAGCGTAAAGTTCTCCCGCCCGTTGGAGAGCAGCAACGTCAGCGATCGCACGCCCCAGATCGCAAACAAGACCCCGAATGCTCCGCCGAGCGACGCCAGCATCACGCTCTCGGTCAGCAACTGCCGCACGACGCGGAACCGTCCCGCCCCCAGGCTGAGCCGGACAGCCATTTCGCGGCGTCGCGCGGCGGCCCTTGCCAGCAACAGATTGGCGATGTTCGCGCACGTGATCGCCAGGATCAATCCCACCATCGCCAGGAGGACGTACAGAGGCTTCGAATACTGGCGGCGCAGGCTGCCCAGACCTTCGGCGC
>QHZB01000277.1:0-3172 GCA_003224525.1 Acidobacteriota bacterium
TCCCGGATGGGCCTTATGAAGAAGCGGCAGAACTTACCTTTCGGGATCTGATCGCCAGCGGCCGGTGCGCCAAGCTGGCCGATCCTGTAGGCCAGATCAATGGCTATGCGAGCGAAGAATTCTCCGCCACAGATTATCTCCAAGTCCAGCGCGTGCGAAGCCTCCTGCAGAAGCAGATCGACAAACTGTTCGACAATTTCGATGTGCTCGCCACCGCCGGACAGTCTTCGGCTGCGGCGCTACTGAATGCTCCACCCGAGGAAGATTCTGCCGGCCCGATCGAAAGACGCGCGCCCGATGGAATCTCGAGCCTGTGCGGGCTGCCCGCGATCACTGTGCCTTGCGGCTTCCATAAGGACAAGCTTCCCTTCGGCGTGCAATTCATTGGCCGTGCACTCAACGACCGCGTCGTGATTGAAGCAGCTCATCGGTTCCAGCAGCACACGGACTGGCACCGGCAACGCCCACCCATCCACTGAGCACCGCCAAATCGAAAAATCTATTTAAACCC
Organism: Acidobacteriota bacterium; assembly: GCA_003224525.1. Lineage (GTDB taxonomy): Bacteria > Acidobacteriota > Terriglobia > Acidiferrales > UBA7541 > Acidiferrum. Next base: position 512 of record QHZB01000277.1, read on the forward strand.
TGCCATTTCCCACTTTTGGAGGCTGTCCAGCACCAGCGCCTTCACCTTCGCGATTACTTTCCGGGAATATTCCTCGGCTTTGGCCTGCGTGCGATCTTTCGGCAATCCCTGTCCCTCCGTATAAAGCAGCATTGTCGAAGGAAACGGCGTTGCCGACCAGCCGTCGCCCGGGGATGGCAGGGCCGTGGCCATGTCCTTGCCCGTGAATAGATCCCAATGCACAAGCTTCGGGTTGGCGGCCTGGACCATCGCCGTTTCCTCATTTGTCGCATGCCCGCCGTCCTCGCCAAACACTTGCCGCGTGATATCGTTGCAGAGCAGCCACCAATTGATGAGCAGCGTGTTGACCTTATACTTCAGCGAAATCTCGTTCGCCAACTGTTGAAGAATGAGGACCTGCGGACCATGCCCGTTGAGGATTACGATGTTCCGGAAACCGTTGTCCACCAGTCCCACCAGCACCGCGCGGACATAAACTCGAAATGCATCCTCTGGAATATGCAAGCTGCCGGGATACGGCGCGAGGATGTCCGTGACACCATAAGGAATATGCGGAGCAATCAGCGCGTTGACGTCGCCAGCAATGGCATTGGCAATCGCCACCGGTACGGTATTGTCCGCACCGTTGTTGATGAACCCGTGCGCTTCGAGCGTACCAACGGTCAGGATTACAGTTTTGACTTTTGCCGGGACAAGCTGTTGGAACTCCTTCCAGTTGAGAGCGTCCATCGACCGCGAGGAAGGTTGTTGGGCACCGGCGCTCGCCGGAAGAAGCAGCCACAAAGAAATCATAAGAGTTCGCACCATGGTTTAGCCTCCTTGGAAAGGCAGGTGTTTGCGGCTCAGCTCCGGTTCGTGAGAGCAGGATATCTTCGCCCCGTCCAGGCGCTCAGTCCGGGTTGGCGGTCATGGACGCCCGGCGCCCCGTGGTGATTGAGAAATAGTCAATCCACTGTTTGCGAATTCCGTTTGCTCGTTCGATCAGCTCGCTACTCGGCTTGGCGCCGTGCTGAACGACGATGACCATTCCGGTGTTGAAGTGCCGTTGAGATTTGTCAACACCGGGCGAGCGCAGGCCTTCGGCGGCAATGACGTCTTCGATGGTTACCCTGGTCCTGTCCGCTTTGAAGATTGGGCGGCCATTGGTGTCTTTGCTGGCAGGGACCAGGCTGCGGAGAATGAAAAAGTCGGGCACTTCAGCGGGAGAAATCAGACCCATGAGGTAGAGGTCGAGGTATGACCATCCAGTCGCGGGCACGTAATAGTCGTCGTCGAGTTGAGTGTAGGTCTGGTCAAAGTTGTCGAGCCAAACGCCACCGCCCATGATGGATGCTTCCGTCGGTCGTTGATAAGGGAACGGCACCCGGGCCTGCAATCCGCGGGCCCAGTGGGTGGGACCGAGCGGAATTGTTTCGCCACCGACCTTTGCCGAAACGAAGGCCGCCCAACGGTGGCCCATTTCATGGGCAATCTGCGAGATTCCGTACATATAGGGAGGTATTCTGCCGTCTTGCGAAATCTCAGCGAGTTGCTGCTGGTAGAACGTGATGTCGTGATCTGTGCCAACTGGCGCGTCCTGGGGAGGCCGCTCCTGCATCTGGTTGGAGCCGACATACACCGGTTGGATGAATTGCCACTGGAACCTGCCCGGGGTGCAGTAGGATGCGAGTCCGCGTTGCGTGGCGCCGATTCCCGTGACGGCACCTCCCACCGCTCCCAAGGGACCGTCACTGGGAGTGCCCGCTTCCTGGTTGTCGACGCGGAAGTCCGAGTAGTACGCGAGGAAGTCGAACTTGTCACCAAGGCTCTTGATCACGGAGCAGGTCAGGTCGCGAGGATTGGGCAGGGCATAATAATGGAAAGCTTCATAGACTACGGAGAACGGGCCGTCTGAGGGCTTGAGGGAAGACAAATGCGCTTCAACATTGCGAATTCCGCTCAGAGAGACGGGGTGAGCGAGGATCTGGGCAACTGGCGCGTCCGAACCAGGAGCAGAAGCATCGGCAGAGACAGCAATCTGCGTCGCGCCGCGGAGCGCCGGCGGTAGGATTCCCTGAATCGAAATGGTGTTGCCGCTCATCTTCACGCGGCGCGACACGCCGGGACCGAAGGCAAAGTATCGCGATGTGCCGGCGTTCGCGCGGTTGCGGCGTGCAAAGCCGCGAATTGTCCAGACTGCGCTGGCAAGAGCACCATCATCAGGATGGGCAGAAGGCTTGTGGGCATCAAAGTAAACGCGATAGGCAATGCCTGAGAGTCCTGAATCTCCTTCAGACAATGCGGGTCCGGCAGTTTCGAAGGTGGCCTTCAGAAGCAACCCGTCAACAACCGAAAGCTTGAGATTCTGGATGTCGAGATGCGCGGCAACGGACGAGTTCTTCTTGCCGGTGAGCGTGGCGAGAGGTTTCTCTGCTGCGCTGGAAACGAGCGGATAGATGCCGATAATTGCGTCTTTCGCCGCAAGCTGTTGGTAGGACATTTCGATGGCACCGTCCTTGTAGAGGACAGTTTGGAACCGGTTGACGGTCTTGCTCCACGTAAAGTCTTGAATGTTGCCCCACGGTTCGGTCACATCCCACGTCACCACCACGCGATCCTGGAGTTCCTTTACGTAACGATCGCCAGACATACGCGGCTTGAAAAAAACGCATATCGCCGGGA
>QHZB01000277.1:3329-3888 GCA_003224525.1 Acidobacteriota bacterium
GTGCAGCGCGACTTGATGACGACTCAGCGCCTGGCCGAAGTCGGCGTCCCAGCGCAATGGAAAGTTTTCGACGCGATATCCCCCGCTTCCGAGCGTAAAGCGCAGTGTGCGCTGGCCGAGATCGAAGAGGTTCTGCTGACCGAGCGCGCTTTGGTCCAACTCCATCAGGATCAGGTTTTCGGTGACGGAGACATTGCCGATGGGCTTGCCCGGCACATCCCGTTCTTGAGCAAGTGCCGCAGTTCGCAGCACAAGAATGGCACAAAGCATCACCAGCATCTGGAAGAAAAGACCATCGGCTCTAGTCACTTTCCCTCTCTAAGCGCAACGATTAGCGTCTACCTTTGCAATTCGGCAAACGGAACGAACCAATCTTGGTCCGGTAGGCTGTGTCGCCCTCTTTCATGTAATCGCCGACATACCAGAGCGTGCAGTCGTCGCTCGGATCCATCGCAGTCGTTGTGTAGTCTTCCCAACGCAGCGTGTTCGTCTGCGACGCTTCCCCTTTCGCGAGCACGGTCTCGTGCAGCGTCAACTGGCCCCTTGGATCGCCCGACTG
>QHZB01000277.1:4032-8888 GCA_003224525.1 Acidobacteriota bacterium
CTCCGCCGCCCTGCGTAGCGACGGAGTGCGCTGCAACGATCGACTCGTGTCCCGCAATTTTGCGGTAGACGAGTCGCTGCATGATCTTGTCGCCCTGCACGTCGAGCCGGCGTTCGGTACTGGGCTGCGGGACGCAGCTCGTCAACTGCCCGTTACACAGGTAGTGATACGGCGCAACATTGATCTTCACGGGACCATTTGCTTTCGTATTCGCGGGATTATTCCAGTCGACATGAACCTTCCAGAAGTAGATGCCATCGTCATCGAAGATCTCCGTGAGCTGCGTGCCCCCAGCCGCCATCATGATGTTCGGCGCTCCTGCGGGCGGCAGGTTCTGGCCATCAATGTCGGCGTTGTTTAGGAAATTCACTCCGTCGATGACGATGCACTGCTCGGTAGCTGGTCGGCCCGCAAGCATCTTAGTGCGATCCGCAATGCACGCATGCTTCTGAATCACGTCGTCGCCCGTGCTGGTCGCCATATAGTAGCCGTCGGTCCAAACTGCAGGCCGAGGGTAGTCCGGGAACAGCGTCCGCTCGAACGCATAACGATAGTACGTGCCGAGCCCACCCTCCCTCTTTCCTCTCAGGCGGCTTTTGACCTCGTTTCGGCGGAGTTGGCGGCTGCGCTGGGTTGGCAGGAAGCGCCGCAGCGGCACCCGGTGAAGACGCCTCATCTGTCTTTGCAAGCTGCCCAGGCAGGACTGCTTCGCCGCGAGCCAGACCGGTTTTCCCTGGAAATTCGTCGGGGCCAATTCGCGAGAACATTGGCATCACAATCAACCATCGCCCTGCAAGTTGGTCGTAGCGGACTACCGCGTCACCATTATTGCGCGCTTCACATACGCCGCCGAACCCTGTCCACACGGATTTCGTGGCCGCCTCCCCATATAACACAATTCCACTCTTGTCGTATTTCTTGGCCCTCTTCGTGTAAATTGCGATTCGGGAATTGACGATCTGCACAATGTGATCGGGGCCGACTGCGAGGCTGTTGTCGGACGGGTTGCGGAACTTGGTCGTGCCCTGCGGACCTTTGAACCCGACGCCCAGTCCGTCGAAGCTCTCGAGCAGTGGCACCGCCGGCCGCGTACCTTGGGACGTTTGCTCAACGGCAATGCCGGCAGGACTCAAAGTTGGCGGCGGTGTCGGCGGGGGTATGGGCTCGCTCTGCCTTCGCTCTTGCGCAGCATCCAGGTCATCCGTCAACGAACCAGGTGACGCGCCGCAGGCCGCGCCTTCGCAATCAGCCAACGCGGTTCTCTCGTTCGACTCCTGCATTAGCGCGAGCGGCCGCGAGACGTCGTATTCGATAGCGCGATGCAAGAGTACTGGACCCGCACCTTGGCTATGTCCCGAGCGCGGTTCGAGACCAGGCCGACTCACGAAGACAACGACAGCGAGCATAATTCCGAATGCTGTGATTACGCTGGATTTCCGTGCGCGAATCATGGTCACTCTTCCCATCCAGGGCATTCGGATTATAAAGTATACAAATCTAACGAGCACAAAATCTTGTCCATCTTCACCCCCCAAGCGCTATTCTGCGTCCCCGGTGACAAGAGAATGCGCGGGATGACGATCAATGGAGTGAAAGTGGGAAGGCTTCGCGCCGGAAAAAGAGGTCGTCATAGTCGCCCCGCGCTACGCGAGAGAGATCAGCGTGGAAGTGTCCGATTGGCCTACCCTTGCGGAGAATATATACGGATTTTTCAATATATTGAGCGCCTCATCGCATTGCAGCGTGGTCGGCTTTACCGGACCAAGCACACTGTTCGCTGCATCAAAGCGGAAGTTTTCATCCGCTTCCAGCCCAACAATCTATACAGGAACCGTTTCGTAGCGGCTTTTCCGAAAGCTTAATCCAATGCGGCGAGGGCCCTTTAATCGGTGTGCACGGTGTACGTGTCGCGACAATCTGCAATGAAGCCGTGGTAGTCTGCGGTAGAGATCAAGATTCATGCCCGTCCGAATGACGGATATTGCGCGAGACCTCGGCCTTTCCATCATCACGGTTTCCAAGGTGCTCCGCAACTGTCCCGATATCAGCGCCAAGACCCGGGCGCGTGTTTTGCGGCTCTGCCAAGAGCTCCACTATTGTCCGAACCTTGCCGCGCGGTCTCTGATTACCGGTCGTACCAAAATGATGGGCCTCGTCATCGCCGATCTCGGCCATACTTTTTTTACTGAAATCGCATGGGATGTCTGGAACAACTCACAGGAGCACAGTCATCTTCTTAGCACCAACCCGATCAAAATCAGCCCTACGCCCCAGCCGCCTAACTTCATTGGCTCGCGAAATGACCTTGCATTGAGGTCGTCGATTGTGATTTCTTGAGGTTGCAACGGGTTGTAGCGGATCTGCTGATGGCTCCTTGCTGGTACTGAATCCAGTCGGACACTTCCGAAGAGATAGGACCCCAAGTGGTCGCTTTGCGTCCCACCAATAACGCTGCACGTGGCCGTCGAGGATTTGATTCAAGACGTTTTTCTGCACGCCCTGCCGCGGCTTGATTCACTGCGAGACGTCTCGCGATTTGCCGGAGCCGCTTCCGCACCACTCCAATTGGAGCGCTGGCGCTAGAACGTGAATCGCACGCGGAACTGAACCTGCCGTGGGATACTCGTTGTTGTGCTCGTCCGCCCAAAGTTGCTCGAGGCAATGCTGATCGGATTTATGCCAAAGGAACGCATTAAGCATTTCGGCTCGGATCTCTATGCGGAGCCTTTCGCCGATGATCGGCATCTGTTTGGCGATAGAAAGATCGTCCGAGACGAATCTTGGACCATGCAGATAAATGAAACTGCCGAATTGTCCTGGAATAGTTGGTAAGGCCAAGTCGCTAGGGTTGGCTTGTCCGTTGCTTCCGACGAGGCTCGGATTGACATAAAAGACGCCTGAGCCGATCGTGGCAGGCTTGAACACTCCAACCATGCCTTGCAATTGCGCTACCGGAATGTTCGCAACGACACCGGAGTCTTGCTGGTTGACAGTTAGTTGCCCGCTGCTCAGTCTAAAGGGAAGACCCGTCTGGAAGCGGAATATAGAACCGACCGTCCATCCACCGGCGACTCTGTCCACGAAGGCATTGTTGACAGAGAATCTCCGGCCCTTCCCAAACGGCAGGTCATATGTCCCAAAGGCCTGAACGACATGGCGGATGTCGAAGGGCGAAGGTCCCCGGTCGAGTCCTAGATCGCGCAGCGTCGTGAAATTGCTGGTGTTGTCGACAGCCTTGTTGTAGCGGTCGGTCAGGGAATGCGACCAAGTGTAGTTTACGTTCAAAGTCGAGCCGTGGGAAAACCGCTGGCGGAATTCCAGTTGCAATCCGTGGTAGCTCGAAAAGGAATTGTCGTCCAGAAGGTTTGCAGTTCCCACATAAGGGTTGAGCTGGAAGAAGTTGATTGGATACTGCCCCGGCGTGTTGAAGCCCAAGCTTGTGCAGGCCCGAAGGTGCTTCCCACCATGCGGCAGAAATAGGCGGAGTTTTGAGCCAGAGCGTTTGCAAGAGCTCCCGCCTGCCCGCTTGCCAGCAGGCTTATGAATGCGCTGTTGCCGAATCCAGCATTTGCGGATTGGCCGTTGAAGGCTGCATTAAAGATCGGCGTCGGGGTCACGCCGACAAACCCGGTCTGGTCACTAAAGGAATTACTCATGCCGTTTGCCGCGTTGACGGAGAGATTGTTTTGGGCTGCCTTGAATTGATCCAAAAAGCCATTCTCGAAGATATTGACTTCGTTTACGTTGTACGTGTGCCAGAGCCTCTCACCCGCGTTGCCTACATATCTGATTTCGAACACGGAGCCGGGCCTCAATTCCCGTTGCACGCCGAAGGACCACGTTTGGACGAAAGGGGCTCTAACGTTGGGATCGATGGTTCCAACCGTCTGGTTCCTGAACGCAAAATTCGAGAGCGCCAGCGGAAAGCTGAAGCTCACGGGAAAAAGCGGGAATGCCGGCAGGGGATCGCTCACGCTGAGCGATCCTGGAGCAAAATTCACATTTGGCACGAGAGTGGCCGCTTGCCGCAAGCCTGGATTATTCCCCGCCAAGTCGGAGAAGTTGAGCAAGCCCTCGGAGTAATAGCTGATCGAATAGCCCGTTCGCATGACGGTCTTTGCGTCGCCAAAGAGCCGGCCTAACCGGCCATTCCGGAAGGAGGGATTCCAAGCAATGCCCACATGCGGAGCGGGGTTGATGTAATCGGGGTTATAGGCTTTCGATCGCTGGTAGATACTGGGATTAGACACGCCTTGTAGGGAGCCTGGGTCGAAGAGGCTGGGCGTGCTGGGATTTGTTCCAGGAAGTGCACCGGACGGCCCGAAAAGATCGATCAGATTCGGGCTCGTATATATGTTGTTTGTGTTTTCGTTGTCGCCTTGAAAATCCCAGCGCAACCCGTAATTCAGGGTCAGCGCGCGGTTGATCCGCCAGGAATCCGCAAAGTAAAGACCGAAAGACGTCTCGCGCTCCCGGATCATTACGGGCGCGAAGTCCGTGTATTGGTGCGTTTTTTCATCGATGTTCACCGTCTTGCTGACACTGGACACCCGCCCAGTAAGTAAGGCGTACAGATTCCTGGCATCGTTCAACACGTTGTTGCCCGCAGCGCCGGAGGGCAGTGCGGGAAAGTTCGACGCAGTGAACATTGAGTTCGCCGGGTCTGCGCTGACAACTCCGAAGTTATAGCGGGGGATGCCCGCGTCACCCAGCGTGGACTGATGAACAGAGGACCGGATCATATTTCCGCCGAAGGAGAAGGCATGAACGCCACGCTGCCAGTGGAAATTGTCTACGACGTTGTAGACCGGGTTGTTGCGGGGCTGAAAGGTGTTACCAAACCCTTGGCCATTTCG
>QHZB01000277.1:8903-9532 GCA_003224525.1 Acidobacteriota bacterium
GAATCCAATGCCGAATGTCTCCTGATTGCTCTGGACGCCAAAGCTGGCTTCATTGACCATATTCGGGCGTAGTGTCCATGCGGCATTCACAGTGCCAATATACGGATTGGCGATTTGCCCTTGAGACTGTTCTTGCGTAAAAACACCTGGGAGGACTGTGCCGCGAAATCCCTTGGAATTAACGCCGCGCGCCCATGTATCCGAAAGGCTGATAAGAAGCTTAGGCGTCACCTGGTAATCGATGCGTGCCGTCGGATAATAGTTGATCGTAGGCGACGGCGCCACCCAACTCAAGAGGCCCTGGATCGGATCGAAGGGAGCGAGAACTCCCGCCGACGTAGAGGATTGGATCTTTTGCAGCTGATTGCCGATAGCTGTGTTAACGGAACTCGTGAATCCGTTTTGCTGGGCTAATTGAAGGAGGTTCACATTGTGGGTTGCGCCGTCACTGCCCACGTAGCTAAAAGTGCCTGATTGCGCCGACGGGGTGAGTACGAGTGCTGAGAAGTTCCCCGACTGCGGCGTAATGACTTGCGCGTAGCTTACGAAAAAGAAGAGACGGTTCTTAATTATCGGTCCGCCGAGCGTACCCCCCTGGTCGTTCTGAATGAAGACGGGCTTGGGGATCC
>QHZB01000277.1:9556-11981 GCA_003224525.1 Acidobacteriota bacterium
TTTGTCCCTGACTTAGTTACATATTGGATCTGCATCGATCCTTGACCCGTGCTGTCGGCTCCGAGGTTCGACGTGGCAATCGTGACCTCCTGCACTGTCTCCAAACGGGGCGTGACGAACGCAAAAAAGCTGGTGCCGCCGCTCTTAAATCGCTGGGCGTTGTTCGCAATACCGTTCAACGTAATGTTGATTCCTGCCCCGGGCATGCCGTCAAAGGTGCTGTCTCGTGGCGTGACTCCCTGCTGGGCGCCAGCCGAGAGGAGGGTGAAGGGAAGTGTGTCTCTCCCAGCTAGAGGTAAATCCTGCAAGTACTTCTGATCGACAGTGTTGGCCACGGTGGTGGCTGTCGTCTGTAGCACTGGAACAGCGCCGACCACCTCGACCGTCTGATTCAACGCCCCGACCTTCAGACTTAGGGGTTGATCGGTGGTTTGCGCGGCGTTAACCACAATGCCCTTATAAACTGCCGTTTCGAACCCTTTCATCGTCACTGTAAGGTCGTACACGCCTGGCGTGACGCTTGGGAACACAAAACCACCGTCCGCGGCGGAGGTCGCGAACTGAGCACGTTTAGTGCCCTGATTCTCCAGCCGCAGCTCAGCGCCAGGCACGGGCGACTGCGAAGCATCGCGGACAGTACCTACAATCCGTCCCGTGGTAGTAACCTGTGCCAGGACAGAGGAACCGATTGCGAGAGAAACAGCAAACGCAGACAGCAGACACACCCACCCGTTTACTTTCACGACTCACCTCCTTGTTCATGCAGCTGGTCCCGCACGTAAAGGTTGTAGTCCTTCACGAACGCCGCCCAGTTGCCGTCCGGCGAAACTTCTTCGTTCACACTTGGCAGCTTTTCTTTCTTACACTTGTAACTCGAAAGATCGCAGGTCCACCGCTGTCCTTCCGCGCCGAAGCGGATCGCCGCGCCGTTCTACACAAATTCAAATGAATTGAACGGCAGCCGATCCATACGAATCTGCTTGCCCATCCCTTCAAGAGTTCTTCGGCAAGTTTGCTCTGGTCGAAATGCAAGCCTGCGGTACTCTTGGCCGTGTCTACAATGCGAATTCAGTGTGCCGCCCGGGCTTCCGAATACCAGAAGTTGTCAGTGCCTTCGACCCAAGTCGGCCGGATATCCGCCGGCTGAACAGACCGCTCCACGTTGTCGGTTAGAAATCCTGCCGCGCGCTCATAGTCTGCGCGGGTCCCCTGCACGCTGGCGGGTGGCGAACCGAGCAACACAGCTAATAGAACGAGCGCTTTCATGGGCGGGATCACGATTTTCATTTAGCACCCTCCGGATGGGTTCGCACGTCGTCGGACTTTTGTTTCAGGTGACTCCGAGCCTCTGCTTCTCAAGGCGCTTCGGCCACTTCAAGGCTGCATACGATCCCCAGCAACGCGCGTCTGACAACGAACCCACTACGGTATACGGTAGCGTGTACCATCATCGTCGCAATTTCTCACCTGACGCTGGAGAAATCCGCAAAGCCCACGCGCACCACTGTCATTGCCCGCGGCGGGCGCCCGGGCTGCGGCGATGGCGCTTCTGTTGAGACCGGCAGCGCCTCCGTCCATGCACCGTAGACTTTCCCGTTGTACGCCGCCAGCCACGTGTAGTCGCCCAGAAACGCGTTCTGCGATTCAAACCCCGATTCCGACCACGAGTAACTCACGAAAGATTTGCCGCCGTCGGTTGAGCGCGCCAGCGTAAAACCCGTTTTGCGATTGGCAGGATCTTCGCGGCGATCATAGAACTGCACGTATACATCGCCCGTGACTGGATCGACGGCCATCCACTGGAAAAACTGGTCGATGCCGTCGTGAATCGGATCGCTGTTTACGCGAACGGGCTTGGACCACGTTTTCCCGTGATCCGTCGAAGAGACGCAGAATACATCCACGTCGCCATTGCGATAATCGCTCCATGTCAGATAAAGGGCTCCGTTTTGTCCCGGCCGCGCATCGACTCCGATCTGTGGGAAACCCATGACCCGGGAAACGCCCGGGATGCCGCCTGCTCCGCCAAAATATGGCGGCGCAACATCAATCGCGACGCGCGAAGGCTCAAACGACCTGCCGCCGTCGCGCGAATGTGTGAACGTGATGGCGCTGCCATCGTTCCAGATGCCGTAGACCGTGCCGTCCGCTCCGACCACTCCATCGAAGCCAACAAGGCCGCCGTTGTCATCGCGCGGCAGGCCCGCATGCGTGCTGATGCGCATCGGCTGCGAGAACGTTTTTCCCGAATCCGTCGAGCGAGCGAACAGCATGATGGACTTGTCGAGTTGCCATTCAATCCAGCCAACGTAGATGTTCCCGGCAAAAGGACTCTTCGGCTGGGAATCGGCGAAAACGCGCGGCATGTCTTCCCACTGAATCTCGGCTTCATTACCTTGATATGCTTTGACGGTCGCGGCGTCTT
>QHZB01000361.1 GCA_003224525.1 Acidobacteriota bacterium
AGCAGCTCGATGCCGTCGCGCCCAAGAATCCCGTCATCCTCACACACATCTCTGGTCACGTGGCCGTGGCGAATTCTCTCGCGCTCAAGAGCGGGGAGATCGACAAGAACACTCCCAATCCGGCGGGCGGTGAGATCGAACACGATGCGCTCGGTGAGCCAACAGGAATGTTGAAAGAAGACGCGGCCATGTCCCTGGTGAAAGCGCGAATTCCCGATCCCACAGTTGAGCGGCGCCGCAAGGGAATCGAGCGGGTACTCGAGAACGTCGCCAGGAACGGCGTCACTTCCGTCCAGGATTATTCCGAATGGGCGGATTTTCAGGTCTACCAGCAACTGAAAGAAGAAGGCAAACTCACCGTTCGAATCACGGAGTGGCTGCCGTTCAATCTGCCGCTCAACGAGTTGCAGAATATGCGCGCTCAGGGCGGCGCCAAGGATCCGTGGTTGAAGACGGGCGCCCTGAAAGCCTTCACCGATGGAGCCATGGGTTCGCGTACCGCTGCGATGCTCGAGCCGTATTCCGACGATCCCTCCACGAGCGGAATCCTCACGAGCGATCCGGAAAAGCTCACGGCGATGGCCATTCAGCGCGACAAGGCCGGTTTCCAGTTGGCCTTCCATGCCATCGGCGATCGCGCCAATCGCATTGCGCTGGATGTTTTCGAAGCGGTCGCCAAAGCCAACGGCCCGCGCGACCGCCGCGGCCGCATCGAACACGCGCAAGTCGTTGCGCCTATGGATTTCGTCCGCTTTGCGGAACTTCACGTCATTGCTTCCATGCAGCCTTCGCATCAGACCACGGACATGCGCTGGGCGGACGACCGCATCGGGCGAGAGCGTATCCTGGGTGCCTATGCCTGGGCCACCATGCTGAAGGACGGTGTGAGGCTAGCGTTTGGAACGGACTACAACGTGGAGCCCATCAGCCCGTTTCGCGGGTTGTACGCCTGCGTCACCCGCGAACGCCCCGATGGCGGACCGAAAAACGGCTGGGAGCCGCAGGAGAAAATATCGCTCGACGATTGCATACGCGCCTATACTTCAGGCTCCGCTTACGCCCAGTTCGAGGAAGGGAAGAAGGGTGAACTCAAACAGGGCGAGTACGCCGACTTCGTCGTCCTTTCGAACGATCTCACCAAGGTTTCCCCCGCGCAGTTCACCAAAACGCGCGTCCTCCGCACGGTCGCCGGCGGCCGCACGGTTTATCAGGATCACTGATATTGCGGATGCACATTCGGCTGCTTTTTTACCTCCTAGCAGCTTGTCCGAAAGAAGTTCCTTCGCTTCCCGGATCTTTTTCAGCCGACTCTCCCGTCGCGCCAATTCCGCCGGCAATTCATCGCCTCGTTGTCCCTTCCCGTATTGTCCATCTTGGCCTCGTCGACTTCCTCGGCATGGCGTAGCAGTACTTCCACTTCGCCCTGTAGTTTCTGCTCGGCTTCCCCCATCCGCCCGTAGCTCATGGCTTTGTGTTTGCTCGCATTCGCCTGGATCTTTGTGCCATCGATGGTTACCTGCCCCAGCTTTACCAATCCGGCCTTCTGGCACAATGGCAATGCCTGCACAAACAGTTCACCCAGCTTGGCCAGATGTTGTTTCCGAAAATTCGCTATGGTGTCGTGATCCGGATGCTGGTCCGCCGCCAGATAGCGGAACGCCACGTCCTCAAAGGTCGTCCGCTCGATGGCTCGCCGAACTAGCCACTCCCACGCAATAGCCGTACAGCGGCAAGCGGGTCATCAACAGCGGATGGTATCCCGCTTGCCCGCGGCCATCCCGACGATCGTAGGCAGAATAGATTGCCGGCAGATCCAGCTGTTCAGTTACGTCGGCGATGAACCTCGCCAGGTGCCCTTCGGGAAGCCATTGTTGCAATGAGGGGGGCTAGCAGGGGCTAGCAGTAGCGGTTGATCCAACGTGCAGGCTCGGAATTCGAAGTTCATGCAGGGATACTAGCGAAGCCTCTGAGAAAAGGAAATAGTTCATCGCACAAATCCGGGCGCTTCACGGACCTTCCGCGGACGGCCGAAAGTCCCACCAGGGAACCCCTTCCCAGATTTGCAGTCCATAGTAAGGAAGGTTGGCGCCTCAATCACGGCGGCCGGCTGCCGATGCTAGAGCATCATTTACCTGTAGTTTAAATAGAATTGATATTCGCTTGACAAGAGTTTTGCCAGGGTGTTAATTGGCAAATATCGAGACTCCCTAAGTGGTGGTTGTTAATAATGGGGTTAGACAATTCAACCAGGTGTTCAGATCTTGAGTCTGAACGGGTTGTTGTCCCAAGGAGAGTGGACTATGGGTACGGAGAGGGTGTGCTTCCGTTGTTGTTTGACCTTAGTTTTGATCTGCGCGCTGACGCTCATGATGCTACCGGCAGCGTTTGCGCAGGAAACCACGGCCGGCATTCAGGGAACAGTCAAAGACGCTCAAGGCGGGACGGTTCCCGGTGCCACCGTCGAGGTCACCAGCCCGGCGCTCATCGGGAAAAAAGAAGTGAAAACCGATTCCACCGGCGTATATCGGTTCACGAATCTTCCTCCAGGCGAATATACACTAACTATCACCGCCCCTAATTTCCGCACATATAAGCGAACCGGCATCGATCTAAGTGCGGGCCGCCTGCCCACTATTGACGTGCAACTCGAAATCGGTATCACAAGCCAAGTCGTCGAAGTCTCAGCAGCGGCTCCGATCGTAGACGTGACCGAAAGCAAGGCGGCGGTAACGGTTACCCAGGATATTCTGGAGGTTATGCCCAAAGGACGTTCTTTCCAGTCGGTCATCCCCTTCGCTCCCGGGGCGCGCCAAGAGCCTCTCCAGAGCACCGCCCGATCTGTTCTTTCCCAAGGTGGAGCTGGCCGCAGCGGAGGTTTCCAGATTGACGGTGCCAGCGACTCGGAAAACACCTACATGGTGGAGGGGATGGATACTACCGATATCCAGAACGGCGGCGTAGGTGCAAACGTGCCCATGGAATTCATCCAGGAAGTTCAGATCAAATCGAGTGGCTTCGAAGCCGAATACGGTGGCGGCAGCGGCGTCATCAATGTGATTCAGAAGACCGGTTCCAACGCGTGGCATGGTTCGATCATCGCCTATTATCGATCGGATGGTCTCAACGCCAACGACCAGTGCCTCTGGTTTACCCTGTGCGGTCTGCGGACCAACCCGAGGATCGGGACGAGCTCTTCGCGGCGGGTCGACTCGCCTCTGGACCAGGACAACACGAAGAAGGACCACTACCGCGCGATCGATCCCGGTTTTGAGATCGGCGGTCCAATTTTCAAGGATAAGCTATGGCTGTTCACCAGCTATATTCCCAGCTTCACGCGCCTGACCCGTACAGTGCATTTCACGGGTAGTGATGCCAACGGCACGCCGTTTGGGACGCGCTCCTTTCCCGAGTCGCAGGACGTGCACAATGCGCTGACCCGGTTGGATTGGTCAGCCACCAGCAAGATACGCCTCCATGCCGCATGGCAATATGGGTACACACGCATCACCGGCACCAACCTGCCCGATCCGGATCCCATCAACCCTGCACAGGTGAACGGCACGGCAGGGAACACTCCGGGTCAATACAATGCAGACCGCGGCAGTGTAAACCCGAACTCGGTGTACAGCTTCGGCGGAGACATAAACGTCACTTCGAAGCTAGTCGTGACCGCACGCTTCGGTTATTGGTACACCGACCTCCAAGACCGCGGGGTCACCACAGGCACCCCCAGATTTTTGTGGGATTCTGCTTCAACCACTTCTGCTTCGCTGCCGCCGGGTGTTCCCGCGCAGTTCCAACAAAACACCGGTTTCCAGAACGTCCCAGCGAACACCATCCGCAATTTCGACATCAACACGCGCAAAGGGTTTAACGCCGACGCGTCTTACTTCTTTAAGGGATGGGGCACCCACAATATCAAGGGGGGCTACGGGTTTAACCGCCTGGCGAATAATGTCAACACGGGCTTTGCGGGGTCCTTTGTTCGCTTGGAGTGGGGTCAGTCTTACGGCCCCTTGGATCCCAACGCTTGCGATGTTACAGGCAAACCGGCGTGTTCAGGCACTTATGGCCACTTCCTGGTTCGCGACGGCGTGGACACCATTGGTACAGTCAGTAGCCTGAACCATACCGTCTTCATTCAGGACGCATGGACCGTAGGTCGTGGCTTGACGCTGAACGTGGGCGTGCGCTTTGACAAAGAACACATTCCGGCTTTCGTTCCGAACGCTCCTGTAGTGAACTTCAGCTTTGCGGACAAGGTGGCTCCTCGCCTCGGTTTTGCTTGGGATGTGCTGCGCAACGGCAAGATGAAATTGTTTGCCAGCTATGGCAAGTTCTTCGACATCATGAAGTACTCGCTGCCGCAGGGTTCCTTCGGTGGCCAGTACTGGCATGACTGCGCCTACCAACTGAACGACCCGGATATTCGCAACATTCAGCCTGTGAGCTCCGCTCCAGGCGTGCATTTCTGCCCGCAGTCGGGGCCAGCGGCAGGCTCGTTTTCGACCAACACCTTCATCGAAAACGTCAACTATCGGTCTGTCATTCTGTTCCCCACCGACCCGGGTGTGGATCCCAACCTGAAACCGTTACAGCAGCACGAAATGACGGTGGGCGCAGAATACGCGCTCAAAAGGAGCACAGGTGTGGAAATTCGCTACACGCGGAAGCGTCTCGATTATGCTATCGAAGACGTAGGCGTGGCGGTTCCCGGCAACGAGTTGTACTACATCGGCAACCCTGGTTACGGCATCGTTAGCAACCTGCTGCAACGTACGACTTACGACTCCAGCGGTCTGCCCATCGTGCCGGCGACGGCGTACCCAGCGCAGTGCCCAGATTGCCCCCTTAGTCCAAAAGCCGTCCGGAACTACGACGGTCTGGAGGCTCGCGTTATCCAGCGGGCCTCTACTAAGTGGTTCGGTATGGCGTCTTACACCTACAGCCGGCTTTGGGGTAACTACGGCGGCTTAACCAGCACGGAAATCTCGGATGGCAACGGTGGCCGTCACGGACCGAACAACAGCCGCTACTTCGACCTGCCAAATATGGCTTGGGATGCGCATGGCCATCCGGCGATGGGCTACCTTCCCACGGACCGGCCGCATACGCTCAAGCTGGTGGGCTCTTACACACTGAAGTGGCTGAACCAAGAGACCACCCTTGGGATCTTCCAATCGGTGTTCTCCGGCACTCCGCTTACCACGTGCTGGCCGTCGGCCAGCTCGACGTCGTCGTGTGAGTATGTTGAGGGTCACGGTGGTTGGGTGAACCTGTCGCAGGATCCGGCTGCGAGCATAAGCGCCGCGGCGGCGGGCTCCAACCCCATCAAACTGGTCAGCATAGAACATGGGAAGCGCACAGAAATGTACAGCCAGACCGACTTCAGCATCCATCACCAGTTCCACGTCAACAAGGCCAATGAAGCCATGACACTGGGATTTGAAGTCAATGCTTATAACCTCCTCAACCAGCATGCTGTAACCGCGCTGAAGGACACGCCATTCGCCGGCTCGCAAATCAGCACTCCGCGCGTCGGTGGCGGGAACACGGGTTCGACCGATTGGCATGCCCTAACCGACAAGGGTTGGGACTACATTGCGACGGCGAATCTGATTCCGCCGGCGTGCGCGAACCCACCGGTCCCACCGCCTACCGCGGGCCAATGCTCTTCGGGTGGCGCAGGGTACAAGGCGCTGAGCTCGATTTATGGACAGCCGGCGCTGTGGCAGGGCGGTCGCACTCTGCGTCTTGCGGTCAAGTTCACCTTCTAGCTGCGGGAACTTGATTTTGGGGGCCGGGCAACCGGCGCCTTTTTCTCGTTTGGGTTCGTATATTTTACAATGAGTGGATCCCGAGCACCTCGCGGAGTTGTCGTCGATTTGTCCCAAGCGCGCGGGGCACATGTCATATCTAATTGGCCGCGACGTCGACCCTTGGTGGATAACGTCGCTCTCTGCCGGCTATAATCAATGCTCACAGACATACTGCCTCAGTTTCGCGTACAAGGAGGCCGCATGCTGCTCCGCACCACATCGCTTGTAATGTTCATCGTGACCGCCACCCCAGTTCTGGGACAGCTCAGGCTGCAGGTCACTCCCTGCAAAGTCCGAATCGTGGTGGTTGACCGGACCACTAACCGCGGGATCCAGGACGTCACCGTGGAATTGATGGACGCGGTGGGGTCCTCCTCCGCGCAGAGCGAGAGGAATACCGATAGCGCCGGGCAGGCCGAATTTCAGAGTTGGACGGGCACTCATCGAGTCCGGATTTATGGCCCCCAGGTCCACGAGTACAACGGCGACTTTGATATCTCGCAAAGCGAATCATTTCATCTTGAACGGATCTACGTCGTTGAAAAAGAAGAGAACGCAACCACCAGCCTTGCTTCCCCGATCACCGTGCCTGCCGTGCGCCTGAAGATTCCTGACAACGCGCGCAAAGAGTTCGAAAAAGGCAGCAAGGCCATGGAAGAGCAAAGATGGGGCGAGAGCCGGAAGCATTTCCAGGCTGCCGTGGACCTGTACCCCGAGTACGACCTCGCCTATAACGGCTTGGGGGTCGCTTGCTCGCAGTTGAACGACACACCGGCCGCACGTCAAGCTTTCCTGAAAGCCACGGAGCTGAACGACAAGTTCGCAGGAGCGCAGCGCAACCTGGCACGCATTCTGTTGTCGGAGCACAACTATCAAGAAGTCGCAGCACTTCTGAACCGCTCTTTGAATGTCGAGCCGGTGAATGCCTGGGCGCTGACGAACGCCGCCCATGCAGAACTACGGCTCCACAGGTTTAAGGAAGCCGCCGAACATGCGCAGCGGGTGCATGGTTTGCCGCACGACGGCTTGGCAAATGCGCACGTCATCGCCGGTTATGCGCTGGAGGCCTTGGGGCAGCCGCAGGAAGCGGCAGAGCAGTGGAGGCTCTACCTGAAAGAAGATCCCAAGGGCCCAAATGCCAAGCGCGCGCAGGAGGCGGTGGCACGACTGACCAAGGCACCGCTATCCTGATCGATGCTATTACAATGCGCAGTGCGCGCCGTTGCCAGCTCTCTCTTAAGCCAAAAGACTGCATGCGCGCGGTCCCGAGAAAGGAGGTACGCGGCGATGACGAGGCGTTTGCGCGCCGATTTGTCGCTGGCTTCTGCTCGCTTCTTTGGGGCGCGACGTTTGTGGTGGTCAAGAACGCGTTGGACCACGTCCGTGTTTATTTTTCTAGCCGTGCGCTTCAGTTCGAACGGCGGCCCGAAAAACGGCGGGGAGCCGCGGGAGAGGATTTCACTTGAGAATTGCATCCGCGCCTACACCTCAGGATCCGCTTACGCGCAGTTCGAGGAAGGCAAGAAAGGAGAACTGAAGCAGGGCGAATACGCCGACTTGTCGTCGTTTCGAATGATCTCACCAAAGTCCCCCCCGCCCAGTTCACCAAAACGCGCGTCCTCCGCACCGTCGTCGGCGGCCGCACGGTGTACGCGGCTCCTTGATTCGGAGAGGCAGAAGCTCTGTTCATTTCCTAGAGCTCCATCCGCCCATCTTCGTGCTGGCTCATAGAAGATATTCCTTCCACTCAGCGGCGTGCAGCGAGTCCCTGGTGAATTTGCGCCAGCTCGGGCAAATCCCTATCCGCTTTGCCCCATAGCTTTTCAGCAGCTGTAAGCGCCTGCCTCGCTTCGGCTGAACGGCCCTCGTGCTCTGCGGCGAGGCCGTAGGCAAAGTGCCCTCCCGCGTAATTCGGGTTGTGCAGAATCATCTGCTGGGCCATGAAGCCGGCTAATTCCCAGTCGCCGGCGTTGCGGGCGCTCTGCGCCATTGATTCGAGCTCAAATAAAGCAGCCATCCACGCATCAGGGCCGGGCATTGCCAGCACGGATTTAGCCACATTCATGGCGAGTGGTTCACCCTCGGTTGTGTTCTTCTCGTGCAGCAAAATGTCCGTTCGCAGCGTCGTCGGATAGGGAAGTGCCGCGACCGCTCTTGCCGGAAGCCGTTCGGTTTCTCTCTCCGCAAGCGTTAGCTCATCCTTGGCCTCCGCAACCGAACCTGCTCCGAGCAGCGCCTGGCCCGCCAGCGTGTGCCCCGCAAGGCGCGCCAGCGGCCACTCACTCTGGGTAAGTTCGCGCGCGGCGACCAGCGCCTCCTGATATCGTTGCCGGCTGAGCAGAAACTCCGGCCAGCACTTGCGGTTGTACTCGAGAAAATCCGTGTAAGCAGGCGAAGAAAATGCTTCGTGAAAGAGAGTTTCGGCGGACTTCATTTGCCCCAACGACTGGTAACTCATCGCCAGCAAAGTAAGGTTGTGGGCGTGGTGCCAGTCATAACGCGCCGGAATCTTCTCCGATCGATAGTAATTTTCTTCTAGTTCTTTCGTTTTTAGAAACTCGGCGATCGCTTCCTCAGTCCGCCCCGTTCTCACCAGCGCGTGCCCGTGCATATGATGCGCATGCGGAATCGCGGGAGCCATGCGCGCATACAGGGCGCTCTCTTCAAGAGCGTCTTTCGATCGCCCCATGTTTTCGTAGGCGTGCGCGCAGTAGTGATGGGCCGCAAGATTGCTCGGCGCCAGCGCCAGCGCCGTTCTGTAAAACGCTAGCGCGTCCGGGCCGCCAGCTTGCCCGTGGCTAAAAGGATTGCCTTCATCCGACAATCCGCGCTGGATCCACAGCCAGGGATCGTTTGCGTTGGCTTTCAGCGCTTCGTTGATCGCCTTGCGGTAGGCCGTATAGCCATCGGGATTGGTGCCCTCGGCGAACTGGAGCTCTCCTTCGCGGATGGAAAGCCATGTCCGCTCCCGTTCGCTCATTCCTTTTTCCAGCGATTTGGCGTGCTCCAACGTAGCGCGCGCCGTGGCAACGTCCTGAAGACCAATGAACGCATCGGTCAGGCCGAGATACGCCATGGCCAGATTGGGGTCCAGGCGCAATGCTTGATGGAACGAACGCGCAGCTTCAATCCACACGTAGGAATGCATGTAGGCAAGCCCCTGATCGTAGAAGGATTGCGCCTCAGGCGAACGCGTGGACACTTTTTCGTGGAGTTCACCAATCCCTGTGCGCAACGTTACAGGGCGCTGCAGAATTTCCAGCGGAACCGGACGGCCGTTGGAATGTCCTTCATGGGGCGATTGCTGCGCTTGCGATGCCGCGCCTGCAAACAGGCCGAACACGATGAGTGTAGTTATTCCGCAGGCATCTTGTTTCACCCTTTCACCTCATTGCGCGGTGATGCGCGCGGTAAGCATTTAAACTTCTGAAATCTCGACAGAACGGACATAGTATCCGGAATCCAGCCGCCTGGTTCGAACCGCTGGATCTTTCACCGTGAGCCGGACTGAATATGTCCCAGGTTCCTTGGGCGACCACGCATGGGTCCATAGCGTCCAGGGATCGTTCTTCGTTTGCACAAAATTGTCCACGAGCACGTAATCTTCTTCCTGATTGAAGCGGATCAACAGTGCCTTGACCGGGGTATTTCCGCCCCACGCGATTCCCACAACGCGATGCTTGATTTTTTCCTCGACCAGCCATTTCTCAATTCGAATCGGCATCGCTGCCTGATCGATCGTTGCCGGCTGGAAATCGCGCGCCGCTGCAGGCACACCCTTCTGATGGGTTCTTGCCGCGTACTCCTGCATCTGTGATGTGGCTTCCGCGGTATCGTCCATGAATGAAATCGCAGTCACCCATTTGACGCACGCGCACCCATACCAGCCCGGTACCATCAGGCGAACCGGCGCGCCGTGATCGCCCGTCAGCGGGTTGCCGTTTATTTCCGTTGCCAGGAAAGCCCCTGCTGCCTTGAGGTCTCCGATGGAGAAGACCCAGTTCGCTCCCGGAACGGAGGTCATTGATTTTGTTGCGTACTGATCGAATCCCGTCACCAGGACGCGCGACGCCTGGGACCTCGCGCTGCTGTTCTCCAGAATATCAGTGAGCGGTACGCCGCCCCAACTTGCCACGCTGATCATCCCAAAGTTCGTCAGCGGCACGTTGCCCGCGCATTCCATCAAATGCAAGCCCATCGGCTTCGCCGCGCTCCGCAACTCTTCGATCGTGCGGCTCCGCGCTTTTTCTACCAGTCCATCGACGCGTACTCGCCACAATTTCACGTCCGGCAGCAACCTGGAAGCACGTGTGCGAATGTAAAATTTTTCAGTCGGGGTGACGGGCTCTTGTAGCGAGAGCTTCGACAAGTCCGTGTACAACCTGCCGTCAAGTTCGGTCCCCTGCGCCGCGTCCATCTCCAACGGCCGCAGGTGTAGAAAATCCACAGTGCCTAGTTGCTTGCCGCCCGAAAAGGGATC
>QHZB01000362.1 GCA_003224525.1 Acidobacteriota bacterium
GTATAGCTCCGCGGTGAGCGGCTCGGGAACGTGTGGTACCAACTCGTGACGGATCTGTTCAAGTACGCCGGCCGCCACGGGGTCGAAGTGAAGGACAGAAAAAGCGCCACTTTCAGCCTTGATCTGGAGGGCATCGCGGACGGCGCGATCGTACCCCGTCTTCCGCCCCATGCCGAATGCAGCCGGCGCGCAACGCTCGACCAGTGACCGGAGAAGCTGCCCCTGTTCGAAGGTGTCTTTCGCGCGCAGCACAGGGACTTGAGTATTGTCTGGAAAGCAGAGGGTGACCGGCTGTTCGAGCACGAGAGTACCACCGCACGTGAACGGTGCGCGCAAGCCATGCACTGCGTGGCGGAGACCTTCCAACAGCGCTCGCTCGTGTTTCGTTTTGCCGGCTGATGCCATGACTTCGTGTCCGTCTCTTTTTCTTCCTTACTGGCGTGCGTGTCAAGTCACGGCTAGCCAAGCTAGCCCGCCTACCCCGTCGTGTCAACCGCAAGTCGCACTGGCCCCTTTGGCACGGTAACGCGGCTCGTTTTGCTTGACGTTTTTCTTACCGTCGGAAGAAACCAGGGTTCGATACAGGGATGCCCGTTTACAAGGGATCCAGCTTTAACGGGCACAGCTCATGTTCCATCGCCTGGAACGCGGCTTTATGCCCCACTCGCATGAGATGAAAAAGCCCGAGGGATCCTTTTCGAGTGCCAGGCGGACTGCATCCTCGCCGGTGTCGGCCAAAGTGCCGTCGCCGTTGGTTACGTTGATCGCGATGAATTTTCCGTTCGAAGTTTTTTCCAGCTCCGCGCAGTATTTTCACCGTAAGTCGCCTCACCGCGCGCCGCGATGTCTTGGCAAGAAGGAGTTGCGAGAACAAGTTCTTCAGGCATTCTGTCTCTCCTTCAACCGCCATCATACCGCTGGCCGGAATTGCGCGGCTGCGCGAACCTTGGCTGGATGCCCCATCTTTCCCGAGGCGAAGGGTGGGGAGTTTTCTTGCTCGGTAGTGTATGTGATGCTAAAATACATCACATGAAGAAAGCCAGCGTTCGCGATCTTCGTTATCGATTCTCCGCTGTCGAGGACCTTCTCCGCGATGGCGAGGAAATTCAAATTACGAAGCGCAAGCGCGTCATTGCACGGCTGCTCCCGCCGGATCCTGTTGCTCCCGCGGCCTTCCCGGACTTCCTTGCGCGCCAGAAAAAGGCTTTTGGCAAAAAACGCCTGAAGGTTTCCGGCGCCGAGCAGCTCGCCGCCGAGCGGGAACGCTTTTGATCGTCTACGCGGACACCAGCTTCCTCTTCTCTCTTTTCGTCCCCGACGCCAACTCCTCCGCGGCCGCAGCAGTCATGAAGCGCGTCAGGCCACCTCTCCTCGCCACCGACTTCGCCGAATTCGAGTTCATCAACGCGCTCCATTGGCGCATTTTCCGGAAGGAGTTGCGCGCTTCGGAGGAGCAGGCTGTTCTGCTTTCGCTTTCCAAGGATGTGCACGACGGCCTGATCCGTATCGTGCCGATATCGGCCGCGACTTTTGCGCATGCCCGGAGGATTGCCCGAACCCAGACCCGGCTCCTCGGCACTCGTTCCTTGGATGTCCTGCATGTTGCTTCGGCCCTCGCTCTTCGAGCTAGTTCGTTCTGCACGTTTGATAAGAATCAAGCGCGGCTCGCTGGCGCCCTGGGACTTCGCGTTCCTTAATTCTCGAATGGCTGCTTCGAAGAAGGGCACGATGCATCGTGCCCCTACAAGGAATGCACAGCCAGGATTGGCCGTGCCTCGAAAGCGAACTTGCGCTCCGGGCGCGGTTGAAAGCACGGGTCTGAAGAAGCGTCACTACAGGGACCTTGCACGACTGAAGTCCCGCCCTCCTATCTCGATGGAATTTCGGTGCGGAGGCGGGCAATGACGAGACGAATCTCTTCGTAGGGGATTTCGGGTGGGAGGGCTTCTTTGAGAGGCTTCAGGCGGTCCATTCCCAACTGGCGGCAGGCTGCGGCGATCTGGTTGTAACGTTCGGGGGCTAACCAGTTGGGTTGAAACTGCGCGTCGCCTCTTTCGATCATGTCGGCGACGAGGGAGACAACGGCGCGCAGGGTGCGTGCGCGAATTTGAGCAATCTCCTCGAAGGTGCGGCCTTCTTCGAGGAGACGCAGGGTTTCTTTGGCGGGGGAGGATACTTTTGGCTTGCCTTCGTTGCTGGCGCGATCACCTTCGCGGAAGCGGCGCAGGGCGTCCAGAATTTCCTTGCCATACATTTCGACTTTTTTGTCGCCGAAGCCGGACACGCGCCGCAACTCCTGCAAATCCGATGGTTCCACGAGGCACAAATCCTCCAACGCAGAATCGTGCAGGACGACGAAGGCCGCGACTCCTTTCTCTCTTGCGGTAATTCGCCGCCACTCGCGGAGGTACTCTTTCAACTCGAGGTCGGCTGAGGTCGATAGCGTGGGCGCGGTGGGACGCGGCGTGGCAGGACGCGCGGGAGGCGAGTATGTGGTCTGTGGCTTGCGGCCGGAATCGCGTCTTCTGCGCGGGGATTGCAGTTCGATTTCCAACCAGTCGGGCGTGGCGGCGCAGGCGTCGCAATTGCCGCAGGAGTCCCACTTAGGAATTTCGCCGAAGTGGCGGCAAACGTGGCGCTGGCGGCACTCTTTGGACTGCACGAAACGCTCGACTTCGTGGTAGCGCTGCCAGGCGCGTTCTTTTTCGCCGGCATCTTCGATTTTGCCGATAAAAAAGGCGTGCAAGCCGGTGTCTTTTTTCTGCCAGAACAAAAAGCAATCGGCGGGGAGCGCGTCGCGGCCGGCGCGACCCGCTTCCTGGTAATACTGCTCGACGCTCTTCGGGAGCGAGAGATGAATCACCGCGCGCACGGCGGCCTTATTGATGCCCAAGCCGAAGGCCATCGTGCCGACCATGACGCGCACTTCGTCGGCCATCCATTTTTCCTGATTCTCGCGGCGGGCCGCGCTCTCCATCTGGCCGTGATAACCGATGGCGGCGATGCCGTTTTCCTCGAGGAAATCGACAGTGTCACCAACGCGCGCGATCGTGGGAGCGTAGACGATCACGCTTCCGTCCGAGACCTGTCTTACGGCGCGGAGCAGCAACTCATTTTGCGTTCTGGAGCCGCATCGGCGAACGATGTATCGCAGATTGGGGCGGCGAAAGCTGGCAATGTGCTTGTGGGGATCGCGCAGGCGGAGCTGCTCGATGATGTCGTGGCGGACGCGCTGGGTGGCGCTGGCGGTGAAAGCGGCGATGGGGCGGTCGGGAAAGAGTTCGCGCAAACGGCTGAGTTGGCGATATTCGGGCCGGAATTCATGACCCCACTCGGAAATACAATGGGCTTCGTCGATGGCGAAGAAGGAGATGGGGAGGCCCTTCAGCCAGTCCGCGGTGCCGCCGAATGCGAGGCGCTCCGGCGACAAATAGAGCAACTGGTATTTGCCGGTGGCGGCGTGCTGAAGGATGTGGGTGCGTTCTTCCGGGGGAGTGGCGGCGTTCAAGCAGGCGGCGGAAATCCCCATTTGCAGGAGTTGCGCGACCTGGTCCTGCATCAAGGCGATCAACGGGGAGATGACCACCGCGGTGGTGGCGTCCAGCACGGCGGGCAATTGATAACAGAGCGACTTGCCGCCACCCGTGGGCATGACAACGCAGGCGTCGCGTCCTCGGGCGATGCTCCTGACGATGCTCTCCTGGCCGGGGCGGAAGGATTCGTAGCCCCAGTAGCGGTGTAAGGCCTCGGAAAAGCGTTCAGGCTCTCGCACTGGGGAGTTCCGTTCGGGCGCTGGCGGCGCCAGAGTTGCCATCATTCTCTCCTGTCCGCGGTCAAAGGTCGTGGGTGCAGCAAGGCGCGCGATGCGCGTGCAATTTTCGCTTTTGTTTCTCCTTATGTCAAATACAATTTCTGCTATGCCGCTCCTGCGTTTCGAATCGCAACTTCTCAACGGGGAAAAGTGCAAGGATCGTCAGAGATTCATGCGCTGCTCTCACAAGTGAGGAGAAAGCGGATCACGTTTGGCGTGGCAGGCAATGGCAGCTGGCGAGCGGCGCCTAGTTGTGTGGGGCGAGAGCGACGCTGCACCGCTGCAAAGACATTTCACTTCGTTGCGGCATCCGCAGGTTTGGCCGCTGCATCGCGAAGTTGCCGCAGTCATTTGCAGGTGCCATAATTCCACTTTAAACTGCAAGAATGCGGTTCGGCGTATTTGTCACCGGTTGCGAAGCACTTGCGGCGGGCACTCTAGGGGGTTCTATGGGACTGCGCGATAGCGGGATTGAGAAAAGAGAAGCGGCGGTTGCCGGAGCGAACGGTAACAGGAACGTTTCACAGATGCACCTGGCGCGGCAGGACTTCGTCAGCGAGGAGATGGAGTACGTAGCGAAGCGCGAAAAGCTGGGGCCTGAGCTGATCCGCAGCGAAGTGGCGCGCGGACGCTGCATCATTCCCGCCAATATCCATCACCGCAACCTGGAGCCGATGGCCATCGGCATCGCAACGAAATGCAAGATCAATGCGAACATCGGGAACTCCTCCACCAGCTCGAATATCGACGAGGAGCTGAAGAAGCTGCATCACGCGGTGCATTATGGCGCGGACACGGTGATGGATCTTTCGACCGGCGGAGATATTCCCGTGATTCGAAAGGCGATTATTGACGCGTCGCCGGTGCCCGTGGGCACGGTGCCAGTGTATGAAGCGATTTCGCGAGTGCGGCGGCCGGAAGATTTGACGTTCGCATTGATGCGCGAAGTGATCGAAGAGCAGGCCGAGCAGGGCGTCGACTACATGACCATTCACGCGGGCGTGCTGCGCGAGCATGTGCCGCTGGTGCGCAAACGGATTACGGGAATTGTGAGCCGCGGCGGTTCGCTGATGGCGCACTGGATGGAGCACCACAAGAAACAGAATTTTCTGTACGAGAACATCGAGGAGATCTGCAAGATTTTCAAGAAGCACGATGTGAGTTTTTCGTTTGGTGACGGGCTGCGGCCGGGGTGCATCGCGGACGCCAGCGACGAAGCGCAGTTCGCGGAGTTGCAGGTGCTCGGCGAGCTCACCAAAAAGGCATGGGAGCACGACGTGCAGGTGATGATTGAAGGGCCGGGGCACGTGCCGCTGGACAAGATCAAGGAGCAGGTGGACAAGGAGATGGAGTGGTGCCACGAGGCGCCGTTCTACACGCTGGGGCCGCTGGTGATTGATATCGCACCGGGGTACGACCACATCACCAGCGCGATTGGCGCGGCGATGATCGGGTGGCACGGCGCGTCGATGCTGTGCTACGTGACGCCGAAAGAGCACCTGGGGTTGCCGAATGCGGAGGACGTGAAGCAGGGCGTGATCGCCTACAAAATTGCGGCGCATGCGGCGGACGTGGCGCGGCACCGGCCGGGCGCGCGCGATCGCGACGACGCGCTTTCCTACGCGCGGTTCCTCTTCGATTGGAACAAGCAGTTTGAGCTTTCGCTCGATCCGCCGACGGCCAAGGCCATGCACGATGAAAACCTGCCCGACGACTTCTACAAAGAAGCCAAGTTCTGCTCGATGTGCGGGCCAAAGTTCTGCTCGATGAACATCACGCAAATGGCGGATGCCGAGGGCGGCCACGACCAGGCGGAACGGAAACAGAAATTCGTGGAGTTGCTGGCGAAGGTGCAAGGCGCGTGATGAAGGCGGGGGTGCCCGCAATGGGAATGTTTGAGGTGAAAGTGAAGTTGGCGAGCCTGACCGCTCCTGGGCGGACGGAGGAAGTTTCGTTGTTGGTGGACACCGGAGCCACCTTGTCATGGATACCTCGGGAAGTTCTCCAAAAGTTGGGCGTGACAGCTCTCTCGCGGTTGCCTTTTTCACTTGCGGATGGCCGCCGCTTGGAACGCGACGTCACGGCCGTACTTGTGACTTTTGACGGAAGAAAGGCTCCCGTCGAGGTGGCCTTCGGCGAACCCGGCGAGGAGGCGGTCCTGGGCGCGACGGCTCTTGAAGGACTGGGTTTCATGGTTGAACCTGTGGCCAAGAAACTCATTCCGCGCGACCTGCTAGCTCTCTAAAATCATGCCTTCTCCTGATTCTGGATCTTCTCTCGGTGAGGAATTTAACCGCTGGGCGGAGGCCGGGCGCGGCGAGGGAATGGAGCAGGATCACCTGCCCATCGCGCTGCCGGTGCTGGAGAAAATGCGGCTCGCGCCGACGGACAATATCCTGGACGTCGGCTGCGGGGCGGGATGGCTGTCGCGGCGGCTGGCGAAATCAGTGCCCGAGGGCCGCGTGGTGGGGATGGACATTTCAGACGAGATGATTCGCCACGCCCGGCGGGCCAGCGTGGATTTCGACAATTTGATGTTCGTCGCCGGAGAAGTTGCGCAAATTCCCTGGCAGCCGAATTTCTTCTCTCACGCGATTTCCGTGGAATCTTCCTATTACTGGCCGGATCCCGCGGCGGGCATCAAAGATATTTTTCGGGTTCTCGGCGATGGCGGCTCAGCGTGGATCTTGATCAACTACTATCGCGACAATCCGCACTGCCACCAGTGGGGAAGTCTCCTCGCGGTGCCCACGCATCTCGTCTCCGCAGAAGAATGGGCAGAGCATTTCCGCAGTGCAGGTTTTACAAACGTGGCGCACGAGAGAATTGTCGATCGCTCGCCGTCGCCGGAGGTCTACACGGGCCGGTGGTTCCGCGACGCGGAACAGCTTGCCGCGTTCAAATCTGAAGGGGCCTTGCTCGTTTACGGAATCAAGTAGGAAACCCAGGTTACCGTTTCCGAACTCCAAAGCGCGGATTCAGGTTTTGCCCGGGAAACCGATGCTAAAATCCATGTGAGTTTCCCTCTCCTGCTGAGCGAAAGAGACCCAGCGCACTGGAAAGATTTTGTTTGTGAGATGTGCATGAATGTTGCCGTGCAGAAATTGCAGGTTCTCGTGGTGGATGATTCGCCTGTTTCCCGGAAACTGCTGGAGCATGCGCTTTCCGCTGAACCTTACGCACTCTTGTTTGCGAAGAACGGCGAAGAAGCGCTGAGACTCTTCAGCGAAAACAAGCCTGCCCTGGTCATCACGGACTGGATGTTGCCTGACTTATCCGGTCCCGAGCTCTGCGAGCGAATCCGCACCGATGGGCGCAGCTCGTACACCTACATCATTTTGCTCACGAGCATGACCGAAAAAGGCAGTGTCGTGGAGGGATTGGCCGCCGGCGCGGATGACTACCTCACCAAACCCTTTGACTCCAGTGAACTGCGGGCCCGTATCGGAGTGGGGCGACGGATCATTGACCTGCACCGCGAAATCGACGCCAAGAACAAGTTGCTCATGAAGATGGCTAACACCGATCCGCTCACGGGCTTGCCAAACCGGCGCGCGATCGAAGAATGGGCCGGGCGACAACTGCGGGGCGCGGCGCGTCACGGATTTCCTTTTTGGGTTGTGCATACCGATGTGGATTGTTTCAAGGACATCAATGACGGCTATGGCCACGATGCTGGCGACCTGGTTCTGAAGAAATTCGCGGAAATTCTGAAAAACTTTACGCGGGCATCGGATATCAGTGGCCGGATGGGTGGCGATGAGTTTTTGCTGGTGCTAACGCATGTGGATGAAAAAAACATTCAACTGACAGTGGACCGCCTGTGTAATCAGCTGGCCTCCGAGAAGTTTTCATTTGGCAGCGCGATTGTTTCCGTGACGGCGAGCTTCGGGATCGCCGGATTCCAAGGCAAAGAACCTCCTGAATTCTCTCAGCTCGTGCGGCAGGCGGACAAGGCGCTGTACCGCGCGAAGCGTGCCGGCCGCAATCAGATCAAAATCGAAGTGCCCTGATTGTTCCGGCTCCGGACTCCCCTGCTTCCTCTGATTCTGGTGACCTTGCGGGAACTATGGTATGAGTGGCCTGGGGCAGGTCGCTCGCGCTTGATAGATCGCTCGACACAGATGGCCTTGATCGGCGACGGCCCGGTTGGGTTGGGCATGGCCAAAGCCCTTCTGGAGCACAAGATTCCCTACGAAGAACTCGAAGACGGCCCCCAGGGAGTTTTTGACTCCACGGGGAACGGTGCATATACTCTCGGTTATCAAGGAAGGACCGACCAATGGGCGTGCTGGATCAACGATTCGAAAAGAACTTCATGATTACGTCGGTGGACTACGTGTTCAACTGGGCGCGGAAGAGCGCGATCTGGCCGCTGACGTTCGGGCTGGCGTGTTGCGCGATCGAGATGATCGCTTCGACGACTTCGCGGTTCGATATGGCCCGGTTTGGAGCGGAAGTGTTCCGGCCGTCGCCGCGGCAGGCCGACCTGATGATCGTGGCGGGCACGGTGACGCTGAAGATGGCGCCGGTCCTGAAACGAGTGTGGGAGCAAATGCCGGACCCCAAGTGGTGCATTTCGATGGGGGCATGCTCGAGCGTGGGTGGACCGTTTAACGCTTATTCGGTCTTGCAAGGTGTGGATCGCATCGTACCGGTAGACGTGTACGTGGTCGGATGCCCGCCGCGGCCGGAAGGGCTCTTTTTTGCACTGCTGAAGCTGCAGGACAAAATCGACCAGATGACGCTGGCAAAGCGGCCCACGGAAGTGCGTCTGAAGCCGCAGATGGTGGAAGAGTTCAAAAAGGGAGTGATGGTGGCGCAAACGCCGGAGCCGAAATAAGAAGCACATGAGGTAATGGATTAAAGGAAGTAAAGGAAAAGAAATTCGTCCCGCGCTGGAGAGCCGGATCGCGCGGAAGTCTCTAGAGGGACGAAGTTCAGCCCCTATCGCGGAGAGTGAAAACCAGATGGCGTTTCAGCGAGCAGCAAAGACGAATGAAATCACCCCGGGAACGATTCGAGAGTTTCAGGTGGAGGGCAAAGCGATTGCCCTGGCAAATGTCGGCGGCAAGTTCTATGCCATCAACAATACCTGCCTCCATCGTGGCGGGCCACTGGGCCAAGGCGTTATGGACGGAAACATAGTGACTTGCCCGTGGCATGGCTGGCAGTACGACGTGACCACCGGCAAGATTAGCCAGAATCCAACTGTGGGGGTGGATTGCTACGCCATTGAAGTTCGTGGAGAAGATATTTTCGTGGACGCCGACTAGATGGTTGTAACATATTGAAAATAGACAGGTTATGTTGCTTTTGCCGGAATAGGGCCGCCTTGGTCTGGTCCTACCTCTAAGGCTCGCTTTCCTCTAAAGCTCATATTTTGTTTCGTTTTTTGCATGCCAGCGTGTATATTGCTGCCGACTCGAAGCCTCGATGGTGACAACGACAGCGCAGCGACACCACTGGATTTTCAGCGCCGACCCACACCACTATCACTGGGACACCCTCTTCGTAAAGGGCAAGGAGATGTGGCACGGCGCCGGGGCGAAGCCTGACGCGATTCGCGCGTTGAAACAGGTGCGCAAGGGCGACCGGGTATTGTGCTATCACTCGGCGCCGGAGCGCTCGCTGTATTCGATCGCCGAAGTGACGCGGGATCCCTACCCCGACCCGCACGATCGCACCGGGAAAAACCTGGTCGCAGACCTGCGGGCTTTTGAAAAGCTGCCCCGGCAAGTGACGCTGGCGGAGCTGCGCGCCAATCCCGCCCTGAGGAAAATGAAATTGCTGAAGAATGTGCGGTTGATCATTTCGCTGCTCACCGACCTGGAGTATCAGGAAATCCTGCGCATGGCCGGGATCGTTGCGACGCCGGGAATTCCGCTGCCCTGATGCCGCGCGCGCCGACGGTGGCTGTTCCACCGAGTGAACCGGGGAGCGCTCGGCAGGCCGCCAGGCGCAAAGTGAACTGAGGTGAGAGATGGCTGCCTTTGGCCGCTCCAATATTTTTGCCGTTTGTTTTGCTCTCCTTTTGGCGCTCCGCTCAGGAGAACACCCATCACCATTCCATGCTTGAAGGTGTTCCCTCCGGAAAGACGCGCGTGCTGGACCTGAGTTACGCGATTAACGACAAGCTGGTGCCCTGGCCGGGGGATGAGAAGTTCTTCGAAGCGACGGTCAATGATGCGCCGGCGCACTTTCCGCCGGGGAAGACGACGGTGGACCAAATCCCAGCGAAACAATTGTTCGGGCCGGCGGTGGTGATCGATGTCCGCGCCGAGAGTGGCAAGAATGCGGATTATCAGCTTGGTGCCTCGCGCGTCGAAGAATGGGAGGAGCGGCATGGACGGATTCCCGAAGGCGCGATTGTGCTGCTGAGGACAGGGTGGGCGTCGCGCTGGCCGGATGCGCGGAAGTACCGGAATCAGGATGCCAAGGGGAAGATGCATTTTCCGGGGTTCTCGGCGGAGGCCGCGAAGCTACTGATCCAGCGAAGGGTGAGCGGGCTCGGGTGCGATACGCTGAGCATCGACCATGGCGCTTCGAGTGATTATCCGGTGCATCATGTGGCCTTGGGAGCAGGTCTGTATCAACTTGAAAATCTGGCCGACCTGAGCGAGTTGCCGGAAAGGGGCGCATTCTTGATCGTGGCGCCCATCAAGCTGGAGGGCGGCTCAGGTGGACCGGTGCGGGTGTTTGCCCTGCTGCCTTGATTTTGACCGAATTTTCGCAAATATTTCTAATGTTTTATGCGACTGACAAGGAAGGATTTCCGAAGGGGTGGGTCGATGAGAAAAATCTGGTTCCGCAGCATCGCATGGCTGGTCTTGTGCTTGATGGGCCTGGCAGGGTCGAGGGCGCGAGCGCAGGAGTTTCCGGTCCAAACGAAGACGCTGAAAAACGGGATGAAAGTGCTGGTGCAAAGCGACCACAGCATCCCGAACGTGGCTTTGTATATTTTCTACCGCATCGGGTCGCGCAACGAACATCCCGGGACTACCGGGCTCTCCCACTTTTTCGAGCACATGATGTTTAACGGGGCGAAGAAATACGGCCCCGGCGATCTGGATAAGGTGATGGAAGCGAATGGCGGTTCGAATAACGCGTACACGACGCGCGATACGACAGTTTATCAGGACTGGTTCCCGCGGTTGGCGCTGCCCCTGATTTTCGACATCGAGGCGGACCGGATCGCCAACCTGAGTTTTGATCCGCAGAAAATCCAATCGGAGCGCGGCGTGGTGGCATCCGAGCGGCGGCTGCGGACGGACAACGACAACGGCGGATTGCTGGACGAACAACTCTGGGCCACGGCGTTCACCGCGCACCCTTACCAGTGGCCGGTGGTGGGATGGATGAGTGACATCGAGCACTGGACGATGGAGGACCTGAAGCACCACTTCGAGATGGGCTATTCGCCGAGCAACGCGATAATGGTTGTCGTGGGCGACGTAACGCCGGAAGAAATTTTTCAGCTTTGCGGAAAATACATCGAACCGATCACGCCGCATGCGCCGCCTCCGCCAGTGACGACGGTCGAGCCGGAACAGCTCGGGGAACGGCGCTTGGTCGTGCACAAGCCGGCGGAACTGCCGCTCCTGCTGATGGCTTACCACGGGCCGAAAACAAACAGTCCGGATTTTTACGCGCTGAATATTTTGCGGACGGTGCTTTTCCAAGGGCAAAGCTCACGCATGTATAAGCAGTTAGTGGATAAGGAGCAGATTGCGCTGGAAGTTTCCGCCTTTGCTGAGTCGGCATTCGATCCGACGGCGGAGGAAATTTTCGTGCAGCCGAAGCAGGGAGTGGATCCGGCGGCTTGCGAGAAGGTAGTTTACGAGGAGCTGGAGCGCGCCAAATCCACGGCGATCACGGACCAGGAGTTGGAGAAAGCAAAGAACATCCGGCTGGTGGAATTTTATCAGCAAATGCGGACAATCAGCGGACGAGCGAACACCATCGGAACCTACGAGGTGTTCTTCGGCGATTTCAACAAGCTGTTTGATGCCGCAAAGAACTACCGAGCGGTGACAAAGGAAGACGTGCAACGCGCGGCGAAAACGTACTTCGGCGCGAACAACCGTACAGTGGCGACATTGATTCCCGAGAATGAACAGAAGGCGAAGCAATGAGATTCCAAAAAAAGATCACAGATCTCCTCGGGCTTTCAGTTCTTGCCGTGTTCGCTTCAAGCGCGTCCCCGGCGCAATCGATTCGCATCCCGCCTCATGAAAAGACTGTGTTCAAGAATGGCTTGACGGTGCTTTTGCTCGAAAAGCATGGCGTGCCGATCGTGAGCTTCGACGCCATCGTGAAAACAGGCGCGGCCGCAGATCCGGCGGGGCAGGAAGGGCTTGCATCCATGGCGGCTGGGCTGCTACGAAAGGGGACGAAAACGCGCACCGCGCAGCAATTCTCCGCGGACTTGGACTACATCGGAGGCTCATTCGGAGCGAACGCCGGCGGCGACTTTACCACGATTTCCGCGGAATTCCTGACAAAGGACTTGTCGCGCGGGCTTGAGCTTTTTTCCGACGCGGTGTTGCACCCGACATTTCCGCAGGGTGAAGCGGACAAACTGCTGGCGCAAAGCCTGGACGCCGTGAAGGGCGCGAAGGACGATCCGCAGCAAGTGCTGGGACTCTACTACAACGGATATTTGTACGGCGCGCGTCCTTATGGGTGGCCCGATGGCGGCGACGAAGTGTCTCTGAAACATATCAACCGGGACGCCATCTTGAAGTTTTACGAGACATACTACGCACCGGGAAACACCATCCTGGCCGTTGCTGGCGAATTCAACGCCGCAGAATTGCGCAAGAGACTGGAAGAAGTGCTCGGGGTATGGCCGGTGAAGACGATTCCGGCGGTTACGATTCCAGTGACGGCTCCAGTAAAGGGAAAGCGACTGCTGCTGATCGACAAACCGGACGCCACGCAGACGTACTTCGCGTTTGGGAATATCGGGACGACGGTGAACGATCCGGACCGCGTAGCAATCCGGGTGGTCAACACGGTATTCGGGGGAAGATTCACGTCGCTGTTGAATGAGGCGCTGCGGGTCGAGTCGGGACTCACGTATGGAGCGCAATCATCATTTGATTTGCGCAAAGCGCCGGGAACGTTTGGTATTTACAGTTTTACGCGGAATGAAACGACGGTGCAGGCGATCGATTTGGCGCTGCAGGTGCTGCAAAAACTACACAACGAGGGCCTCACTCCGGAGCAATTGGCATCGGCGAAAAGTTACATCAAGGGGCAATTCCCGCCATCGATTGAGACCTCATCGCAACTGGCGCGCCGGATTGCGCAGAACGAATTTTACGGACTCGATGACAACGAAGTGAATCAACTAGAGGCGCACATTGATGCAGTGACGCCGGAGATCGCGAAGCAAGTCATTCAGAAACATTTTCCTGCGGACGATCTTGTGTTTGTGCTGATCGGGAAGGCGTCGGCGGTCACGCACGCCGTGCAGAAATATGCGGAGAAGCAGGACGCCCGGGCGGTCGCGGAGCCCGGCTTCTGGCCGCCGCCTACCGGGAAGAAATAGATCGACCGGCCCACATTCTAAAGAGTTTTGTTAGCGAGAGTTCCAGGGAGGGAGAATGCGTTTTCGGACGACGATCCTGATTGGTGGACACGCGACCTGGGGCGGATTGGTGGGGATTTATGGCTATCCGCCGCTGCTGGACGGCGGTTACGTCACGGCGCCGCGCGTGGCCATCTATGGTCTAAAAGGCGAATGGGAAGTGGAAAACCGGGGATCGCGCCAGACCTCGAAGTAGAAAGCCTTCCGGCGTCAGTTGCCGCGGGGCACGACCGGCAACTCGAAATGGCCGTGGAAGTCACACTGGACGCCCTGAAGAAAAATCCGGTGGTGATCCCGCAGCATCCGCCGTATCCGAACTATCACAAGAAGTAGCTGAGGCGCGATCCTCCTTGCAGTGGCGCAGCATGCTGCGCCACTACAATTGCGATTGCTGTTGCTTCGTTTTTTCTGAACGGCTCGCCAACAAATCGTAGAACCGGCCGAGTTCATTTTGCCTGGTGGAGAGAATTGGCTGCAGCGGTGTGTTATTTTGAAGCTTAGCTCTTTCCATGCCAGAACTTCCCGAAGTCGAAACAGTAGCGCGAGGATTGCGGCACGCGATTCTCGGACGGCGAATCCTTTCCGTCACGCTGGGTAAAACAGATTTTATCGACGATCCTAATGCACTTGAGCAACATTTGCCGGGGCGCCAGATTGAAGCGGTCGAGCGTTACGGCAAATTCATGCTCCTGCGGCTGTCGCCGGTGGATCGAGAAACCAGCGTTGCCACTAATGGCGATGCAGCGCCGGCGTCGCTGCTCGTGCATCTGGGAATGACCGGCCAGATCGCGCCGAGTCCAGCAGGGCAGCCTCTGGAAAAACACACGCACGTTTGCTTGCTTCTGGATGACGGGCGCGAGCTGCGCTACACGGATGCGCGGCGTTTCGGGCGCATCGCTTACCTGACGAAAGAATTGCTTGCCGAAGAGCTG
Source organism: Acidobacteriota bacterium (assembly GCA_003224525.1). Classification (GTDB taxonomy): domain Bacteria; phylum Acidobacteriota; class Terriglobia; order Acidiferrales; family UBA7541; genus Acidiferrum. The sequence continues at coordinate 14,339 of QHZB01000362.1, forward strand.
GCGGGATTCGGCGCCGACCCGCTCGAAGTGAGCAAGGAGGAGTTCGCGAACAGGATTTGCGGGCGGCGCGCGCGGATCAAGGCGCTCCTGCTGGACCAGAGCGTGCTGCGCGGCGTCGGCAATATCTATGCGGATGAAAGCCTGTGGAAAGCGAAGATTCATCCAGCGCGGCTGGGAGCCAACCTGAGCAGGAAACAAACAGAGACGTTGCGTCACGTGCTGCAAAACATTTTGCGGAAAGCGATTGTGTTGCGCGGGTCCTCGATTTCCGATTTTCTTGACGCCGAAGGCAAGCCGGGAGAATATCAGCGGCACCATCGCGCGTACGGACGCGAGGGGAAAAACTGTTATCGCTGCAAAACGCTGATCCGGCGCGCAATTGTTGCGGGACGAAGCAGCTATTTTTGTCCAAGGTGCCAGCCGTCGCCGCGCGGCTTTGCTGCATTGCTGCTACCCGGGAAAAACGGAAGAAAGAGTAAACCGAGAGACGCAAGGCATGCTGAGAAACCGCAGAGAAGAAATGGGAAATCACGGTGAGAGCTGAGAGTCGCCGAAAAATACCGAAACGAAGTGAGCGGCTCCGCGCGTCTGTAAGAACAAGTCCAGAGAGTGGACCGCACGGCCATGACGGGAACCGCGTGGGATTGGCTGAGCGAGGATGATGAAACTCTTTGGAGTGAAATCTTGATGAAGACTTCGAGGTAGATCGAATGAACTCACGTCGAGTGGTAATTCTTGTGTTCGTTGCGGTGCTAGTCCTGGCCGGAGTACGGGGCGGGTCGGCGAAGCCTGCGCCGGATGATGCCAATCCGTTCGCTGCGGCGGACGCGCAGATCGTAAGCGAGATTCACGATCACAGCCAGGCAATGGATAACCTGGAATACCTGTCGGACGAGATCGGGCCTCGGCTGACGGGTTCGCCGCAACTGAAGCAGGCGAATGATTGGACCGCGGCCAAGTTCCGCGAGTACGGCCTGACCAACGTGAAGCTGGAGCCCTGGACGATCGCGCACTCCTGGACGCGCGGGACGGCGCACGCGCGCATTGTTAGTCCCGCTGTGCATCCGCTGACGATTGCATCCGCGGGATGGTCGCCCGGCACCAACGGAGTGGTGCGCGGGCCGGTCGTATACTTTGACGCGAAAACGAAAGAGGATTTCGAAAAGTTTCGCGGGAAGCTGAAGGGCGCGATCGTTATCTACCAGGAGCCCGAGAGTCTCTCTCCGCCCCGGCCGGAGAATTTGAATCGAGAATTGATTCGCCCGATGCAGGTGCCCCCACCCGTGAAGGGACAGCCCCCCGTGCCGTCGCCGTTTGCGGCGTTGCAGGAAGTGGCGCGCGCGCGAAACGAGTTTTTCAAGCAGGAAGGCGTCGCCGCGGTGCTGCGCGATTCGAACAAGCCGCATGGCCTGCTGAACATGACCGGCATCGGCGGGGAGAAGTTCGATATCGGCGTGATCCCGACGGCGTTCATTACCGGTGAAGGCTACCGGATGCTGTTCCGCATGCAGAAGCACGGGAAAGTGGAAGCCGAGATCGAGATGACCAACTCGTTCGGCGACAAGCCCATGGATGTCTACAACACGGTCGCGGAAATTAGAGGAAGCGAGAAACCGGACGAGGTGGTGATCCTCGGCGCGCATCTGGATTCGTGGGACCTGGGGACCGGATCAACGGATAACGGCACGGGATCGATGGCGGTGCTCGAAGCGGCGAGAACGCTCGAGAAATTAAACTTGAAACCGAAGCGGACCATTCGGTTTGTGCTGTTCACGGGAGAAGAACAGGGGCTTGTCGGCTCCGCGAAGTATGCGGACGCCCACAAGGACGAGTTGGAGAAAATCTCCGCCGTGCTGGTTCACGATACGGGCACGGGCCGCGTGCTGACGCTGGGATTACACGACAATTATCAGGACCGCGAAATTGTGGACCAGGTGCTTGCGCCGCTAAAGGAACTGAAGCTGCTTGAGCCCACCATGCGAAGGACCTTCGGAACGGACCACGCCTCGTTTGACGACGTCGGTGTGCCGGGGTTCTTTGTGGTTCAAGACGGTGCGGAATACAACCAGACGCATCACAGCCAGTCGGACACCTTCGACAAAGTGTGGAAAGACGACCTCAACCAAGGAGCGCAGGTGCTTGCGGCATGGGCGTATAACACGGCGCAACTGCCGGCCATGCTGCCGCGGCGCCCGCTGCCCTACCGGCCGTCCGCTGACGCGGCGAAGGCGGAGGCGCCGAAGTCCGATCCGATTTCAGAAATGGATACGAAAATTGTCGAACAGGTGAAAGCCAATCAGGGAGAGCTGAAGTCCAACTTAGAATACTTGGCCGACCTCATCGGCCCGCGTTTGACGGGCTCCCCGCAACTGGACCAAGCGAGTCACTGGACAATGGAGCGCTTAAAGGAAGCCGGACTCGCAAACGTGCACCTCGAACCGTGGACCATCGCCAATAGCTGGACGCGCGGACCCGCGAGCGGCCGCGTCACCGTCCCGGCGCAGCACCGCTTGACGCTCGTGACGGCCGGCTGGTCCGCAAGCACAAAGGGCATGGTGCACGGGCCGGTTATGGGGATCACCGCGGAGAAGGCGGAAGAGTTGCAGCAATACAAGGGCAAGTTAAAGGGCGCTATCGTGCTCGCCGGTCGCATCCGGGAAACGGTTTCTCCCGGCAATCCGCTGTCAACACCGTGGGCAGAAAATACGATTCCTGTCGCCCGGCCGAAATCGGACGAACAAAAGCCGTTCGACTTCGAGGCCTACCGCAACATGCGGCAGATGCAGACGAAATTCTTTGCCGAAGAAGGAGTAGCCGCCGTGCTGCTCGGCTCGGATAAATCCTACGGCTTGCTGAACATGAGCGTCAGCGGAAGGGAATACGTTTCCGGCGCGGTCCCCACCGCCTATACCACGCGAGAAGACTTCGCCTTGCTTTGGCGCCTGGTGGACGCGGGCGCGGTGGAAGCCGAATTGAACATTGAAAGCAGTTTCAGCGGGAAACCCGTCGAGGTCTACAACACGGTGGCGGAAATTCCGGGAAGCGAAAAGCCGGACGAGGTCGTAATCGTTGGAGGGCATCTCGATTCATGGGATTTGGGAACGGGCGCGACGGACAATGGCACGGGATCGATGGCCGTGCTGGAAGCGGCGCGGGCACTGCAAAAGCTGGGCGTGAAGCCGAAGCGCACGATTCGGTTCGCGCTATTCACCGGCGAAGAGCAAGGCTTGAACGGTTCGAAAGCTTACGTGAAGGCCCATCAGAAAGAACTGGAGAAAATTTCCGGCGTGCTGGTGCACGACAGCGGAACCGGAAAAGTTCTCACCATCGGCTTGATGGGAAACTACGCGGTGAGGGAGACCATCGACCGCGTGCTCAATTCGCTAGCGCGGGCGAAAGAAATCGGACTGGCGGAGCCTACGCTACGATCCGAAGGCGGAAGCGATCATGTGCCATTCGATCAGGCCGGCGTGCCAGGTTTCTGGTGCGTGCAGGACAATGTGGATTACGACAAGACGCACCATTCTGAGGCGGACACGCTGGACCGCGTGCGTTGGGATGACCTGACGGAAGGTGCGCAAGTACTGGCGGTTTTCGCCTACAACGTGGCGCAGCTTCCGGAGATGCTGCCGCGCAAACCGGCAAAGCAGGGAGGCGATTGAGCCGCGGGCATGCGCGCCGTGGTTCAGAGAGTCAGTCGAGCTAAGGTTACCGTCGAAGGGCGTGTGACGGGCGAGATTGGCGCCGGGCTGATGATTCTGCTCGGCGTGGGCCGCCAGGATACCGCGGCCGTCGCCGTGTCCTTGGCGGAAAAATGCGCGAACCTGCGCGTCTTCGAAGACGATCAGGGTAAGATGAACCGGTCGCTGCTGGACGTGAAAGGCAGCGCGCTGGTGGTCTCGCAGTTCACGCTTTACGGCGATGCGCGCGGGCAGCGGCGGCCAAGCTTCATCTCTGCTGCGCCGCCGGAACAAGCCAAAGCTCTCTACGAAGATTTTTGCGAAGCGCTTCGCAAGCTTGGCGTGAGCGTCGCCACCGGTGTTTTCCAGGCGATGATGTCCGTGGAGCTGGTCAATGAAGGCCCGGTCACAATCCTCCTCGACTCCGAAAAAACCTTTTAGGCAGGGTAGCATTCAAGAGAACGCCTCGCGGTGGACCATGACGGCCGTATTGCGAGAACTGAAAACGCTGGCAGACCCGAAGGTGCGCGCGAAGTTGGCATACTTTGGCGTGCATGTGAGGAAGGCTTATGGAATCTCCGCGCCAGTTTTGCATCAATTTGCGAAACACATCGGCAAGGATCATCGGCTTGCCCAGCAACTTTGGACGACCGGCGTTCATGAAGCGCGAATCCTCGCAACACTGATTGGCGAATCGGAAAAAGTTAGCTCGGCGGAGATGGATCGCTGGGTGCGCGATTTCGACTCTTGGGACGTGGTCGATGCGGCGTGTTGTTACCTCTACGCGCATGCCAAGCCTGCCTGGAGCAAGGCAGCAGCGTGGAGCCGGCGCCGCGAAGAGTTCGCAAAGCGCGCCAGCTTTTCTCTGATTGCGTATCTTAGTTACAAAGATGAAGCGGCACCGGATGCCCGGTTCGTGCGATTCCTGTGCGTGATCGAGCGCGAAGCGCATGATGAGCGAAATTTTGTGAAGAAAGCGGTCAACTGGGCCCTGCGAAACATCGGGAAAAGAAATAAACGGCTCAACCGGGAAGCGATCCGCGCCGCGGAGAGAATCGGTCTGCAGGGTTCCCGCGCCGCCCGCTGGATTGCCGCGGACGCGCTGCGCGAATTGAAGAGTGCGGCCGTGCAAAAACGGCTTCAACGGAAGACCGCATGAACAAGACGGCAAAGGGCGGCTCGAACAAGGAGCTAAAGATCCGCCGGGCGAAGAGCGCCGATGCGCCCGAAATCGCCGTGCTTGCGGGTCAGCTCGGGTATCCCGCGACGGCCGTGCAGATGGGCAAGCGGTTGCTCGGAATCAAGCCCGCCTCGCAGCATGCTGTGTTCGTGGCGGATGCTCCGGAAGACGGACTGATCGGCTGGGTGCATGTGAGCAAGCAGCCACTGCTGGAGGTTGAGATCCGCGCGGAAGTGAACGGGCTGGTAGTCGCGGAAGGGCAGCGGAGCTTCGGAGCGGGCGCGAGATTGCTGGCAGCCGCGGAAGATTGGGCGCGCAAACATGGCTGCAAGAGCATGTCGGTGCGTTCCAATGTAATTCGCGAGCGCGCGCACAAGTTTTACGAACGCCACGGCTACGAGCATTACAAAACGCAGAAATCGTTCCGCAAACCGCTGTAACCCGCCAATTCCCTATGCTCGGTTACTTCTATGAATCACCGCATTCGTTCGAGTGGAAATATATATCGCATTGCGATATAGTTATCTGGTGGCAAAAGAAATCACCACGGCGGAGTACCAAGCCCTCGCGGAACTCCGTTGCCTCATTCGGAAGTTTGTCCGCGAGGGGGACGCGGTGGCCCAGACGGCGGGCCTGGAGCCTCAGCAATATCTGCTCTTGCTGGCAGTCCGCGGCCTTCCCGAAGGCGAAGAAGCTACCATCCGGGTCTTGGCGGACCGGCTGGCGCTGAAACATCACAGCGCCGTGGAACTCATCGACCGGCTGGAGGCACACGGCTACGTGCGCCGGAGCCGCAACCGTGACGACCGCAGGCGCGTATTGGTATCCCTGCTGCCGCGCGGCGAAAAACTGCTCGAACAAGTCGCACGGCACCGCATCAGCGAATTGCGCGCGAGTGGTACAAGTCTGGTGAAGGCTATCAGTGCCTTGCTGGAAAACGGCCGCTCTTCGCGGGGCGGGAAACAAGCGGGGAATTTTTCCAAGAGAGGAACGGGAACGAAGCGTGAATAGCGTTCGGGAAACAGAGTCACCGGGCAATATCGGAAGCAACAAAAGCGCCGGCCAGCATGAAGAATTGGGAGACTTTTCGACGACCCTGCGAGTTCTTCCGATCTCCGCCCTGGCGGTGGGGATCGGCGCGCTTTGCGCCTTTGTCGCGCTCGCGCTGCTACGCCTGATTGGATTGTTCACCAACTTATTTTACTTTGGCCGCTGGAACACCGCGATGGCCTCTCCGGCGGGCAACCATCTCGGTGGCTACAGCGTTCTCGTCCCCATCGCCGGTGCCCTGATCATCGGGGTTATGGCGCGATACGGTTCGGAGCGCATTCGAGGTCACGGCATACCGGAAGCCATCGAGGCGATTCTGATTAATGGCAGCCGCGTGGAGCCAAAAGTTGCGCTTCTCAAACCGATCTCTTCGGCAATCTCTATTGGTTCGGGCGGGCCGTTCGGCGCAGAAGGCCCGATTATCATGACGGGCGGTGCGATTGGATCGATGATCGCCCAGCTGTTTCACCTGACCAGCGCGGAGCGCAAGACGCTGTTGGTAGCGGGAGCAGCGGCGGGAATGTCCGCGACATTTGCCTCGCCCGTCGCAGCCGTCTTGCTTGCCGTGGAGTTGTTGCTCTTTGAATGGAAGCCGCGAAGTTTGATTCCTGTTGCGCTGGCTAGCGCCGTGGCCGCAGTGGCGCGCCGGTACATTCTGGGCTTCGGGCCGTTGTTCCCCGTGCCTGCGCACCCCCTGTTCATCGGACCCAAAGGATTGCTTGGTTGCGCGTTAGTCGGTCTCTTAGCGGGTGTGCTTTCGGCGCTGCTTACGCTTTCGGTGTACGCGGCTGAGGATGCCTTTCAAAAATTGCCGATTCACTGGATGTGGTGGCCGGCGATTGGCGGACTGGCGATCGGTTTGGGAGGCTTGATCTTTCCGCAGGCCCTGGGCGTCGGGTACGACACCATCGGCGCGCTGCTCCAGGGAAGCGTAACGACGAAGGTCATCCTGGGCGTGCTCCTGGTTAAATGGTTCATCTGGGCAGTGTCTCTTGGTTCGGGCACATCGGGCGGCGTGTTGGCGCCGTTGCTGATGATGGGTGGCGCGCTCGGTGGCCTCGAAGCTATGTTTCTGCCCAACGAAGGCGCAGGCTTCTGGCCACTGATCAGCATGGGCGCGATTCTCGGCGGTACGATGCGCTCTCCGTTTACGAGCATCGTCTTTGCGTTTGAGCTGACGCACGATGCCAACGTGTTTTTGCCGTTGCTCGTAGGGAGCGTGATCGCGCACGCGTTCACCGTGTTGACGCTCAAGCGGTCGATCTTGACGGAAAAGGTCGCAAGGCGCGGCTATCATTTGAGCCGTGAATACGCCGTCGATCCTCTCGAAATCTTGTTTGTGCGCGAAGTCATGCGTACGAATATCGTGGTGCTGCCGGCGGCGGGCGCGCTTCGGGAATTCCAGCACTCCCTCCGCGCCCATCGCGGTCAAAGCCAGCGGCTGCTCCCAGTCGTAAACGCCGAGGGCCGGTTTGTTGGTGTGCTGACGCGGAGTGATATTCTCCAGCGCATAGAGCAAGAGGGCGAAGCCGCGCTGCACCGCACGCTCGACGAGCTGGTGCGCCACGAGACCGTCGAGGCGTCCCCGAATGAGCCGTTGCGGATGGTTGTATATCGCATGGCGGAGAGGGGAATTACGCGAATGCCGGTGGTCGAACCCGCAACCCGAAAATTCCTTGGACTTGTCTCGCTGGCGGATTTGCTGAAGGCCCGGGCACGGCACCTCGAAGAAGAACGCCGGCGCGAGCAGGTCCTGAGTTTGAGGTTCTTCTTCCCCGGGGGCGAAGTGAAGGACGAGGCGAGAACGCCCGCGGCGCCGTAAGCAACTCATGAAGTCGTCGTGTGATCCCAGACAGAACAGGAACGCCAGAGATGAAAAGTGCCGGTGAGCGAGCCGGAAAAACATGGTTGGAGGCATCCTCGCAGCAGTGGAAGGCGTTCTTGCGCGACCGGGAGGAGCAGGTTTTCCTGGTCCTGACGCTGGTGATCGGCGCCATTGTGGGCATGGTAGTTGTCGCGTTCATTCTCTTGACGGAGCGATCCGGGGCCAGGCTCTATCCCGCTGGCGGAGCGGCATGGCG
>QHZB01000363.1 GCA_003224525.1 Acidobacteriota bacterium
CGGAGAAGTCACAGCCGAACGCGAGATGCCGAATAGTGGGGATCCCCTACAAACGTTCTAACGATGAGGGCCAACTCCAAATCGCTCACGACCTTCTTCCGCGACCAGGGCATCTACTTGTGGAGGAACGCACGACGGCCATAGAGAAGGGCTATCCTTGTCGCCTTTGCCTCAATTGTTAAATTCGCTGTGGACATTGCCTTTGAATTACTGTCGCTCCCATCACGTAGTGGGCGTTCCGCGAGATTCACGTAGAGCATCGAGCCATTGCAAAAAGGTTGCATTAGAGATCGAATCGACCTCTAGAGCCTGAAGGCCCATTCCTATTTTCGGCTTCAACACACGAACTATCGCGAGCATCAGCACATTTTGGTTTTTGTGCTTCAGTGTAAGGCGGACACGCGCTCCAATCTCCAGCCACCCACCCGTACAGACAAAGCATCCATCCAGGGAAACGTCCGAAGTCACACCGGAAAGGCGAGTACCAGATTTTAGATCGACAATATCTGCATCGGCTGCAAAGGGATACCTAGGCCTATACACGCGGTCACGAAGGCGAGACTCTGTAGCGGGCTGATCGACCTCTTCTCGTTTGCGCGACAGTTGAGTCCCGATGCGCGCGAGAGCCACGGGAAAGTCGATCGGTTTGGTCAGATAGTCGTTGGCACCGAGGTTCAAGGCCCTGACAATGTCCTCCCTCTGGTTCCTGGCAGTCACCATTATGATGGGCAGCTGGCTGGGCGAATAATCCTTGCGCAGCATCTTCAGGGCATCAAAGCCGCTGACCTCCGGCATCTCGATATCCAGGAGCACTAAATCCAATCCGTTTTCTTTGACGTGTTGCATGAGCTGCCGCGCGTTTTCCGCAACATCAACCAGATAGCCGCTGCGTGACAACCGACGCGCAAGCATGTCCCGGTTCATTTCATTGTCATCCACAATCAGCAGGCGGCTCTGCTGCGGACTCATGAAAGTTTCCTCGCAACCAGCCTCAACGGCTATCTCGCGACCACGACTCAAGCAAGCTCCCTAATGACTTCTACTTATAAGGGTTGCTTTCGCCTCACAAAATGGACCTTTCGTAGCGTTCCCGTCTGCCAACATGTTAACCGCATGAGAATATCAAATCATGGGAATACACAGGACGCGCGATGCTTCCTCGTAAGACCTCTGAGTCTGCTTGTAACCGCATCATTTGCAATGCTTTACGGAACAGCGATCAAGTGTACAGTCATTCGCTGGACAGGCACAATCCCTAAACCAACGGTCCAGCGAATCGGTACTTCCCGTGTGACGTAAGAGTAAGATTAAACCCTTCAAATCGAGAGCCTTCATACCAGGCGACCATAAAGCCAGGGGCCCGAGAACCTCGAGATTCAGTGGACGCTCATGCGCGCGTTGCGTGCCTTCGGTTGATTGAGAGTCCATGCAACGGTCGAGCCTTCAGCGTTTACGAACATCGCGAGCAGCTGGGTCAACTCTCAAGACCCGTTCCGCCAAAGTGATCCAGTCCTTCACTCTGTTGCACTCTCATCAGAGTGATTCGACAGAGTGTCCGACGATGACTGTCTCAGAAGCAGGACGTACCGAAGACCTGAACTAAAGTCCGGTACCGCATCGGGCACATCCGTCCGTTTGGGAAATCGATGCTGCAAGTGTCCATATGCAAAGATTAAGGCGCCGATTTTAATTAGGGGGAGACCATGAAATCGGGCTATCTCGAACAGCTAAAATCTGATAGAAGGTGGCGGGGGTGTGTGGAGATGAATCGCAACAGCACAAGGGATGCGCTGATACTGTTCGTCGGGCATGCGCTTAGCAAATTGCTAAGTTCGTTGTCAAGTGGAGTGACGGGGACACATGACGGGGACATGGCGTGCCTGGGCCTCAAATGCTTTCTGCCTCTTTACCGCTGTGGCGGACACTTGTGAAGCCCCTATCCCTGTGAGTAGGCTTAGAGCTTGGCCAGGCTGCAAGACGCTATGCCCCTAACGTAATGGTGGCTCGCCAGTTATAGGCTTGCAAGACTGCAGAATGGCATGTTGAAGGTCCGTGGCAGTCGCGGATGGTTTCGCCTGTAAGGGCAAAGCGGCTATGCCGGCAACATGGGGAGTAGCCATGGAAGTTCCGTCCATCTCCTGGTATCCACCTCCAGGCTTCGCTGAGATAATTCCAACTCCGGCAGCAACGCAGTCCGGTTTATCGGGATCGACTTTTCGAGCGAAGTGCTCACTGCCGCTGAATGTTGCCGTATGTCCAGTCTGATCAATCGCACCGATTCCTAAAGATTCCGGGTAGTACCAGGTGACCTGCTGGTATTCGGCAGTGCATACCAAAAACTTCATTCGGCGTTCAATCAACGCAATGCAACGTATTGTTACATCCAGATCGTCTGGTTAGTGCGCCCTCCGTTTTGGCTTCTTGAATGTCGCTGATTTCAAAGGCATTTGCGCCGGACAGCATTTTCGGGAGGGACAGGTACGAGACTGCCGGGAGAGGCTCCCTTCAAAGGCGTGCGAACGACTGGATAGCTGAAAAGAGATCGCCAGTTATCTCCGTCGCTCGGCCTGGCGTGGGCAGAGAGATGGAAGAGGAACGAAGGGATGCCCATCCTGTGTCAGCAGCACGCGCGTAGCGCCAAGGCACACCCGCACGGGGAGAAACTGGACGAGTGGTGACGAGGGGGCGCGGGAGACCTTTAGCGTCGTTTCGGTCTTCACTTCCCCGCTACCAAGCGCAAGCAAGGGGCGCAATCGCAGAGAATAAAATGCTGATTGGGAAATAGGATCGAGGAGCTGGCAAGTTTTCAGGCCGAGGTCCGTCGTTTCCGGAATCGTCGCGTTAACGCTTCACGCGTGGACGAGCTCGCGCCGTTTTAGCGTGGGGAGTGCCTTGATCGATTTTCCTACCTTCTCCTGGGCGAGCCGCAGGTCGTAGAGGCTCTGTAGATTCAGCCAAAACTGAGCGCTCGTACCGAAAAAATGAGCGAGGCGCAGGGCCGTGTCGCCCGTGATCGCGCGCGTTCCGTTCAAGATTTGCGTGATGCGATTGGTTGGCACGTTGATCTTTCGCGCCAGTTCAGCCGCGCTCATATCGAGCGCTTCCAGTTCTTCAGCCAGGTGTTCACCCGGATGAATAGCGGTCAGTGCCATAGCGACGCTCCTTTAGTGATAGTCAACAATCTCCACGTTTGACGGCCCCGGCGATCGCTCGGCCCACTCGAAGCAAATCCGCCATTGATCGTTAATACGGATGCTGTACTGGCCCTTGCGGTCGCCTACCAGCGCTTCAAAACGGTTCCCAGGCAATGCGGAAAGGTCTCTCAGCGACGTAGCCGCTTCCATACGGTCAAGCTTCAGACGCGCGGGTCGTTCAAATCCAGAGAATGCCTTGACGCGTTTCCCGGCGGCGAATTCTCTGGTCCTCTTGTCCCGATAGCTGACGATCACTGCCCAAAGATACCAGGAAGTACGCGTTACGTCAAGCGTAAAGGACCAAAACAAATGTGCAGCTTATAAGCTGAATTAAGCGAGCGCCTGGCCGGTCGAGCAGATCATGCGGTGTGGAAATATGCGCTCGATCACGATTTTGCGGTTCTTACCATAAATGCGCGAGATTTCATTGAACTCCTCGATGTTGCTGTACATCCGGGATTGATCGTGTTGCGTGAGAGTGGCCTGAGCCGCGACGAACAGTGGGACCGCATCAAGCCTGTTGTCGAACACGGGAAGAATTCAGGCGATCAAGACTTCTTGGTCAACAAGCTCATTGAGATTACTGGAACCGGACAATTTGAGGTGCGCGAGATTCCGCAACCCCTGACATGGCTTCGTCTCATCAGTGGTAGAGTCACGTCCACAGCAACTACAGAGGGATAGACCTATGGGTTTGGCTGAGCCGCATGCGAGGGAGTTTTGTTAGCCCAACGCCGAGGGCACTTTGTGGACTGTGGCTTCTAGGTTCCGCGGCAGATTCCATTTATTTGTCCATTCATACTCCAGAATTTAGAGTCCGCAACCCGGCGAAGCTCTCATCAACGATGTATATCGGTCGCCACGCAGCGATGATTCGCGGGCTCGGAGTCACGCGTACACTCGAAAGCGAGCGCGGCTGCGCCCAGCACGCCCCCATGATAGGCGAGTTGAGAGGGAATAATTCTCAAGGCGCGATTTTCCCAGGGACGAAGGAACTGCGGGAGCTCGTCCGAGAGCGCGGAAATCAGGATCGGATTACTTTCGACTAAGCCCCCGCCCAGAATCAGCGCTTCAGGATCAAGAAGGGAAACGGGCGCAGCGCAGCCTCGCGCGAGGTGCCGAGCAAGTGTCCGAATCGCCTCGATCGCTCGCTGTTCACCCGCGTTGGCCCCGGCAATTACTTGCGCTGCGGAAACGTGTGAGTCGCCGGCATAGTGGACCAACGCCGCTGCATTCACATAAGGCTCCAAGCAACCTCGCAAGCCGCAGGAGCAAGAGACGCCATCCGGGATTAGAGGAATATGGCCGAGCATATTGGCCAGGTAGTGGGCGCCGCGATTCAATCTTCCGCCGACGTAACAACCGCCGCCTAAACCCGTTCCCAGCGTGATGCACACGAAGTCGCGAAGAGACCTTGCGGCTCCAAAATGCTTCTCACCAACGGCCAGGGCATTGGCGTCGTTCTCCACCGCCACTGGGAGGCCAGAGGCCAGCGCAAGCTCTTCCCCCACAGGCGTACCTGTCCAACCTGGCAAGTTGTCAGTTGCGTGTGCTACGCGGCCCGTGTCATCAACCCAACCAGCTGTGGCGACACCGAGGGCAAGCGGTTCATATCCAAGTTCAGTAGCTTTCTTCGTCGCACTTTGAGCTACGTGCTTTAGAAGATCGAGCAGTGCTCGGGCGCCGGACTTAGCGGGTGTCTCCACGGCGGCTTTGAAGAGCAGACTGCCGTCCGAGCCTACAATACCGTACTTCGTCTGAGTCCCTCCGAGATCGATGCCAATCGCGTGTCGCACAGCATGGCGTCGGGCGTGTTCGCTCTCGATCGCCGCGGCAAAGCGGCGGGCAATCTCCGTTGGGCGTGTGATGGCCGTACCCACCACGACGGCCAGTGCGCCCGCCGCTACGGCCTGTCGCGCTTGCTCGGGCGAGGATATCCGGCCTTCAGCAATCACTGGGACGGCGCTGGCGCGCACCAGTTCCTCGATGAACTTCGGATCAAAGTCCAGGGCGTGGTTTGTTTCCTCGGTATAACCGCGAAGAGTGGACAGCACGAAATCTGCGCCGGCTTTCACAGCAGATACAGCCTGCTCAACGCTGGCCACGTCGGCGAGCACGGGGACACGCAACTTGGCGTGAATCTCACGAATGCGGCCAAGCGCTCCCGCTTGCTGGCCACGCTCACTGCAATCTAGAGCCACCATGTCCGCTCCGGCCTCGACCAGTGCTCTGGCCGACTCGAAGGAGGCTGTGATGAGCAGCAAGCCGTCGGGCAGCAGAATCTTGTCGATGCCAATGATCGGTACCTCGGTTATCTTACGGATGGCGCGAATATCGTCAGGGCCGTTAGCACGAATTCCCGCTGCACCGCCGGCCACTGCCGCAGCGGCAAAGAGTGACATGAGTTTCGGATCACGAAAGACATCGCCTTCCCCAGCTTGACACGAAACCATCAGTCTTCCCCGGATGCATCGAACAATTTCGGTTGGCGTCATTCTGGAAACCTCGTGGAAATCCCGCAGAGAACGATCGCGGCAAGCAAGATCGCAAGTCCTATCCACATCCACTTCACGGGCCGGCCAGCAGCACCTCGCCATTCCCCAAGCAGAACTCCCATGAGGTTTGCTACAAGCAGACCGACAGCAAGACTTAACGGCCACCCCACAGATGGCCCTAAGGCGCCCAGCTTGGGAGTCGCGGCTCCGTACAAGAAGATACTGCCACCCCATAACAGACCCATCGCGCTACTGCGCCCCCAGGAAGACCAGGAGGCCGGAACATGCAGCAGTTGGGCGGTTTGATTTCGATACATCAGCAACATGCAGTAGACAATGTTGGGAATGGAGCCGGCACCTAACATCAGCAACCAGATGCAGTTGGTGGCCGCGAATCTGGACAATCCAATCCCGACGCCCGTGTCAGAAATGGGGAGTGCCATGGCGTATCCAATATTAAAGACGGCCGACATGACCCCGGCAGCCAAGGCAAAGAGATAACCTGCCAGCGGGACGGTTCCTTTGGTTTGCTGTTCCCCGTCCCGCATCCGCCCAGCTTTCCCGCAGACCGCCACTCCGATGAGCAAAGCGATCACGCCAGCGAACAGAACCAATTGTTTGGTGCCGACGTGTACCTCGGATTTCATGAACAGGGGAACGAGAGATCCCAGCGCTGAACTTAGACCGATCACCAGGGTGTTGGCCATCGACACCCCGATGCTATGAACACTCTTGCCAAAGCAGATTGCGCCGAACCCCCAGGCAAAACCGAAAGAGAGCGCTGCCAAGACGGAATAGCGGGGCGCGCGCATCAGGGCAGTGGACCACCCTGCAGAGGAAAACACCAAGGCAGCCGGCATCAGCAGGCAGGCCACAAGGATGAAGGTGAACCAAATGTTCTCCCATTTCCAGCGAGATTCGAGTTTCATCGGTGTTGTAAAGAGGCCGTTGCACAGCCCGGACACCACCGCGAGCGCGACTCCCATCATGACCACGGGCAGCTCCTACAAAAACAGCTTGACAAGGTATCATGCCATGAGCAATATGTCTAGAACAAATGTCTATACAACTTGCAGCACTGCCAAGTCATCCGCGTAGAATACCGTTCATGTCTACACCTAACGTTGCACCTTTTTCTTCCATTCGACTGGACAAATATTCTCCCAACCCCATTTACCTGCAGATCGCCGAAGGCATAGGCGAACTGCTCAAAAGCGGTGTGCTTCCGGCGGGGTACGTTCTGCCACCCGAGCGTGCCTTGTGCGAACAATTCGGCATCAGCCGCATGACCCTCCGGCAAGCCATGGGCCTGCTTGATCGCGAAGGACTGATCGAGTCGCGGCGAGGAAGAGGCACGGTCGTCACCCCCGCCAGACTACGGAAGCAGGAACAAGAGCTCAAAAGTTTTAGCGAGGAAATTCGAGACCGGGGAGGACGTCCTGAATCGCGGCTCATCTCTCTCGAACTGACTGTTCCGGGGGAGTCGGTGCGGGACTTCTTCGAACTCAGAGATCAACAGAAGGTATACGAGCTCCTCCGCCTCCGTTTGAAAGACGGGGACCCGTTGGCCCTCGAACTTGTTCGCATTCCGGAGCGGTTGTGCCCGGGGCTGGAGAGGTTCGATATCGCCAAAAACTCCTTGTACCAGATTCTCGAAGAATCCTACGGATTGCGGCTTGAGAACTGTATTGAGGAGATTTCGGCAGAAGCTCCGACGTCGAAACTCAGAAAGCTGCTGGCTCTGCCCAGGAACGCGGCCGTGCTCGTCGTCAATCGAAAAACTTTTGCCGAGGATGGCCGCGCCGTCGAACTTACGCGCTCGACCTATCGCGGCGATCAGTACAGCGCTGTTGTGCGCTCGGTTCGAAAGAAGAAGCCAATTCTCAGAATATCAACCAGTTCGTAGCAAAAAGGAGCACTCAGATGATAAGCGATCAGACGGGGAAAACATGCCGGGGGTGGGCAGCTGTTTTCTTGCTACTGGGGATGTTGACGATTTCGGCGGCGATCCGGGCGCAGGTGGCGAGTACGGGTTCTGTTCGGGGCAGCGTGAGCGACCCATCCGGTGGCGTCCTGTCCGGCGCTACAGTTACGTTGGTCGAGGTGCACACCGGCGCGTTACAGGAGACGAAGACGGACGCTGCAGGAAGTTACAATTTTCCGATTGTTCCAGTGGGAAGTTACCAACTCCAGATAACCATGGTGGGATTCAAATCGTTTACCGAGGCTGGAATTTCCGTCCACGCTGCGGAGCCGACGAACCTCGCAGTGACTCTTACGGTTGGCGCCACATCGGAGAAAATCGAGGTGACCGCAGATGTGCCAACCGTGGATACGGTCACAGCCAGCGAGGGCAATACGGTTACAGGCAAACAGTTGAACGAACTGCCGCTGACCAATCGGCTGTTCACTCAGCTCGTAAACCTCGAGCCGGGTGTGGCTTCTGGGCTGGATCAGAATCCAGGCTTCGGTTCCAACTCCGAAGTGCTGTTCAGCGTGAACGGCGTGCGCAATGATGAGAACAATCCGATGGTGGATGGTGTCCGCAATCTGGATACATTTGGCGGCAACGCATTTGTCGCCCCCAACCTTTTCGCCGTCTCCGAGTTTCGCGTTGAGAATAACTCGTACTCAGCCGCCACCGGCCGCTCTGGTGGCGCTCAGATCAACCTCATCTCCCGTAACGGAACCAATCAATTTCACGGGAATGTCTTCGAATTCTTCCGGAATAATGCCATGAACGCGGCATATGCCGGTTCCAACGGGTTGGTCCCGGAGAACCGTTACAACGACTTCGGCTACGACGTGGGCGGACCCATCGTTAAGAACAAAGTATTCTTTTTCTGGTCCGAAGAGTGGCGCCGGATTATTCAGAGCAGTGGTCTGCGCAATGGCACCGTACCAACCGATGCGGAACGTGGCGGCGACTTTAGCGCGTTGCCCCAAACGCTGACCGATCCCAACACCGGCATGCCATTTACGACCAGGAACATGATTCCGAGTTCTGAACAGGATCCCAACGCAAAGTTGCTGCTTGCTCCAAATCTCTTTTGGCCAGAGCCCAACGCTGGCGCACCGGGGGCTTTAACCAATAATTTCCTTTCCGCAGCACCGGACTTCACCCGCTGGCGCGAGGAATCGCTCCGCTTGGATTACAGGCCGACGGATCGCCTCTCCGTCTTCTTTCGCCTTACCCAGGACACCGCGGTACTCTACAGGCCGTACGGTCTGTTTGGTGAGAATTCGCTGCCTTTCGTGGGCGATGCAACACAGAAATACCCCATTTACAACGGCGTGTTTAACGTTATTTACTCGGTGGCGCCCAATTTTACCTCGCAGTTTCTCGTTGGTCTTTACCGCGACAATGACCTGTTTTTGCGGAACGGGCTGCGATCCTGCCGTTGCGGCGTGCCGGGGCTGAACATTCCCGAACTGTTTCCGTTGAACGAGGGCAACCGGATCCCCACTTTTAATTTTGCGGCCCCTTATTCGGGCATTACGGAGCAGTGGTATTTCTACAATGCCTCTTACAACATGCCTTTCGAAAGCGACAATACTTGGAATCACGGTCCGCATACCGTACGTTTCGGTTTTGCGATCACCCGCGAAGGAAAGAATGAGCTCGCCAATCCTTCCAACAACTCTACGAACGGGGTTTTCAACTTCGATGGATCGGCCTCGGGAGACGGCATGGCGGACTTCCTGCTCGGCAAGGCGTTCAGCTATTCGGAGACAGCCTTGGATCCGTATGCCAAATACCGTTGGATCAATGTGGAACCTTACGTGGAAGACCAGTGGAAGGTGCGGCGAAATCTCACCGTGACGGCAGGTCTCCGCTACACCTACTATCAGCCGGAATATGAGGAAAAGAACTTCTTCGCCAGCTTTGATCCGACAACCTGGGTTGCGAGCCAAGCGCCCACCGTCAACGCTAACGGGACGCTGGTGCCCGGTTCGGGCAATTTTGCGAACGGCATTATCGTTGCTGGCAAGAATTCGCCTTACGGAAACGCCTTGTTTGCGTCCAAGAAAAATGTCTTCGCTCCCAGAATTGGGCTGGCGTGGGATGTCACAGGACGAGGGAAAACCTCAGTACGCGCGGGGTACGGAATTTTCTACGACCGGTGGGGCTCCTACAGTCAGTTCGGCGGACTGTATAATCCCCCCCTCAACCAAAAACCACTCGTTTTCGATACCCTTTTGAGCAATCCCGGTGGCGCTCCGGGCACCATTTTCCCACCCCTGGTTTGGGGCGTTGGCAACCCCTGGAATTACCCTCAGATCCAGAAATGGTCGGCGGGGATTCAGCAGGAAGTTGGCTTCGACACTTCCGTCTCCGTAGCGTATGTCGGAACCAAGGGAACACACCTCCTCGGCTCCCTTAACCTAAATCAGCCGACGCCGGCTGGACAGCAGAACATCATAGCCGGCGCGAACCCCAATACAGTCGTACCGTATCAGGGCTATGGACCTATCTATTTCGTGGATCCGGTCTTTAATTCAAACTATAACTCCTTGCAGGTCTCGGTGCTTCATCGACTGCGGCATGATGTCGCTTTCCAGGTTTCATACACCTATTCGCAAACCAAGACGGATAACTCCAGTCCGTGGAACATGCCTCAGGATTCACGCAATATTCGTGCTGACAAGGGCCTGGCCAGCTTTGATATTCCTCAAGTTCTCA
>QHZB01000201.1 GCA_003224525.1 Acidobacteriota bacterium
AATTTACTGCAGCTCTTCATCTATCGCCGGTTGGGTCGTAGCCGCCGACCAAAGGATCCGAGCGATACGATCCGCCACATCGTGGAGGTCATGCTGCGCGAAGTGGCCCTTCTTCCTGAGCCTATTCCTTGGGGGACCCTCCTGCTCGACACTAGCTGACGCGGCGCCGGAGCCGCGCTAACTGGGCGGCGCGGACGCACCGGCCCCTAACCAGCCCGCAGCTTTGGTGTGGCAGAGGAGGCTCACTCACAAAAACAGAACCAGCTGTTCGGCTGCCGGCCCCGTGCGCTCCGCGCAGTTTCGCCTGACCTGGCCAGCCCAGCCGGGTAACATCGCTGCGGCTTGAAGCGGAACTCCTGGGGACGCTCCGAGCCTTGCCCTCCCCCACTTTTTGGGGGCAGTTTTTTGGGAAAAGCCTTGACAGGGCTTTGTCTTTTTGTTTCATTAGTACCGATGAACGAAGATCAAGTTCGCAAGGCGCGAAAGCAACTTCTCCGCGAACTGCCCGATCCGACCGAGATCCTGCGAGGTTCGCTATTGGATCGCCGGATCTTCCATCGCCGCGGTTGCCGGAAGTGCCGCCGGGGAGAAGGCCACCGGGTCTGGGTCCTCACGGTGGGTTATCCCGGAGGACGGACGCGCCAGTTCACGGTTCCCGCCGAACACAAGGGGCAGGTCCAGCGGTGGCTGCGAAATTATCGAAAGTTGCGAGCCAAGTTGGAAGCGATTTGCGAGCTCAATCACGAATTGTTAAGGGCGGATCTTTAGGCTATTTTTTTGAACTTGTATTGTTTCATCATTAATGATGCAACAGAGCCACCAACTCCACGCCTCCATCCGTTCCCTCATCGAGTCGTACTTTTCCTGTCTTCGCCGCCCGGTGCGCAAGAACCTTGCCCGTCTGACTGGCGCTTTCCTCCACTTGGCCTGGAGCATCCGTTTCGGCTACGGCGGACTGCACCTCACTTCCATCGCCCGCGTCCTACCCGAGGGCAAGAAGTTTAAAAGCAGCTATAAATGGCTCTCGCGCTTCCTCAAATGTAAGTACTTTGACGCTTCCAGCCTGGCCGAGTGCATGCTGGCCCTGATCTTGGGGAACTTCCCGAACAAGGGGAGTCCGGAGCGCCGCGCGCGGCACATATGTTCAAGCGTTCTCAATTGGGCTATCGAATTTCCAGAGAAACGCAAGGCTGCGGTGCAGTTGAACGTATCTGACCTGATCACACCCGAAACATGTATGAGAACAGCCGCCCAACGCGAAACAATCGAAAGAACACTAAGCGCATTGGAAACCGGTAGCGCGCTGTGCGGTCTGCCGCCGGGTTTTGCGACGGCCACTATGGCAGCGATGCAAGAGCAACAATGGAATTCATCGCGAAACAGCCGAAGCAGCGCGAAGAGCTCCTTGAGCAGGCTTTTCAAGTCTTCTGGCGGGCGGGGCGATGAAATCGTCGTCCGTCCAAATAAAAGAGTAACCAGGAGTCGAACTCATGTCCGAAGTTTGGGCAGGTCCGGCTTATTGGACCTGATGGCCGGGCGGAGGGAGGGTCACTGGCTGCCGGCCAATGGCAAGTACTCAGGCATCTCTAGTAAGAAAATAGCCGCACGTTCCACGATTTGCCAAATATGGCGGAATGAGATCGATATAAGTGCCACCAGTTCAGCATGTTAGGGTTTGCTAGGCGAAGCCTGGGAGGCTAGCAGTGAAAATCCATAGACTCTTGAACTGGACGTCATACGTATCATACGTAGCGCGCGATTTTCGGGCGGTCTAAGAGTTGGTATAATATGATTCAGGGAAAATACCGAGGTTAAGAAGGAGATGGGCATGAAGAAGAACCGACATACGAGACGCGCTGCGATTGGATTGCTTTTTCTATGTGGGATGCTCGGACCGACCCGCGCGCAGACCACTACACCTAGTCCGATGCCGGCTCCGCTTAAGGCCGCACGTGTGTCTCGACAGAAGAGAGTCCCCAGCAAGGCGGATGACTTTGCCGGATTGAACCTCACTGATGACCAGAAAGCAAAAATTGACCAGGTTCATCAGAGTATGAATACGCGCAGGGATGTCGTCGTCAAAGACGAAAAGTTAAGCGCGGAGCAAAGAGATGCGATGCTGGAAGGGTACGAGCGTATGGAGCGCGGTCAGATTTTCAACTTGCTGACGACGGAGCAACGGAAAGAAGTTCGTGAGAAGATCCGTGCCCGGCACGCGGCAGAGCAAGTGGAGCAGAAGAAGCAGTCTCCGCCAAAGTGAAAATAGGAAGACTGCGGATTAGTCCTGAAAATCTTACCGGGCCACCGTAAAGAGGACATCCCTTCTGTGTTGCTCACGGTCGATTCGAGCTGGACCGATCGGCACGCTGATTTGGAATGCTGCTTGACGTAGCAAGCATTTGTCGAACCAAGATTTTCACTCCGTTTGAAATGCTTTTCGCTGCTGTGATAGGCGCGGTGATGATCTCCTCTTCCCAAGCGCCCTCTGAGACCACCTCCACCGAGCACGCAGTCGCCGGGAACACCTCCTGGGGCTATTCCCCCGAGCGAGGCGCCAGGGTCAGCTCCTCCAACGATTACCGCGTAATTGCAGCGCGCGGACCTGGACATTGTCTTCGATCCTTGAAAAACTTCGGGCCCGAAGAAATGTCAACTGTTCTGGTGTTTCCACACGCGCAGCGATCATGCTGTGCTTGAGACTTTTACCCATGCCGATGACCGCGCTGACGACGATAGCATCGTGTGCACTTCCAGTGATATCGCGCACGGATGATTTTAGCTTTGAGCTTGCTGTGGCCGGTGTAGCCCAACAATACTCATCTCTATTCATGACGGAGCGCTCCAGCGAAGACTACCGACCTTCGGACGGGGTCTCGGCCGAGAGCAAGGTCGTCTTCTGACCTACTGCAATTGGGGACTGTCCAGCAGAAAACACTTTTCGGAGAAATAAACACGCAATTAACTTAACATCTCGGTGATTCTGGAGGCGGCATCGGGGCTTACCACACCCAGTTGCGAACCCGCCGAACCCGCATCTGCCTGCAACTCTAAGGATGCAAAACCCTGATTGGCTCTTACACTTTTCGGAAAGGAGCCCCATCTCCAAACCTCATAGATGGCCGGGTAAACCAGCAATTCGAGCAGGAAAGAGGTGAAAATGCCACCGACCATGGGCGCGGCAATCCGCTTCATCACGTCTGAGCCAGCACCCGTCGCCCACATGATGGGAAATAGGCCAATGCAGGTAGTGGCGAAGGTCATGAACTTCGGCCGCAGGCGCTTCGCCGCCCCCTGAACGATGGCTTCGCGCAATTGGCCGAGACTCTGCAAGCGGCCTTCGCGCTCGGCCTCCTCGTAGGCCAAATCGAGGTACAGCAGCATGAAGACGCCTGTCTCGGCGTCAATCCCCATCAGGGCAATCAATCCCACCCACACAGCGACGCTCATGTTGTAGCCGACGGCATAAAGGAACCAAATCGCACCCACCGCAGAAAAAGGCACCGCCAATAAAACAATAATTGTCTTGGGCATTGACGCGGTGTTCGTGTACAGAAGCAGGCAGATCAAAAACAGCGTGATCGGCACTACCAACTTCAGGCGCTCCTTTACACGCTGCATGACTTCGTACTGCCCGCTCCAGGCGATCGAGTAGCCAGTGGGCAGTCTGAGGTGCTCACGCAGCAGTTGATTCGCTTCGCTGACATAGCTTCCCGGATCGCGGCCGGCGACGTCTACATAAACATATCCCGTGAGCAGGCCATTTTCATTGCGGATCATTGCCGGCCCGGTGGCGACGCTGATTTGCGCCAGATCACTCAATGGCAATTGCCGCTGACCGCCTGCGGGGACCGGGATACGCCCGAGCGCCCCAAGGTCGCTACGGAAATCGCGCTGATAGCGAACGTTTACGCGATAACGCTCCCGCCCGAGCACGACCGTGCTGACGTTGTCGCCGCCGATGGCATTCTCGACCACTCTTTGTGCATCTTCCACGCTGATGCCATAGCGCGCCAGGCGTTCGCGGTCCCATTGCAGATCCAGGAAGTGGCCTTCGGCTGTGCGCTCCGCCAGCACCGTGCGCGTCCCCTTAACTGTGCCCAGCAACGATTCGATTTCGGCGCCGATTCCCTGGATTTGTTGTAAATCCGCGCCTGCGATCTTCAGCCCCACCGGTGTCCGAATTCCGGTCGTCAGCATATCAATGCGCCCTCGGATGGGCATCGTCCAAGCGTTGTTGACGCCGGGAATCCTCAGAGCTGCATTCATCTGGCTGACCAATTCATCGGTCGAGATCGTATCGGAGGTCACATGACGGAACACACTTTTCCCCCATTCCGGTGCCCATGAGGAATACCAGGTATCCACATGTCGCCACGTTGCGCGCGGCTTCAGTATGACTACCGCCTCCAGCATGGAGAGAGGAGCGGGATCCGTGGCAGTTTCCGCGCGCCCTGCTTTGCCAAGCACGCGATCCACTTCCGGAAATTGACGAAGAATGTGGTCGCTGACTTGAAGCAGCTGCTCCGCCTGGCGGATGGAAACGCCGGGCAGTGTCGTAGGCATGTACAAAATCGCGCCTTCGTCAAGCGGCGGCATGGACTCCGACCCCAAGTGGTAGAAAACCGGTATGGTGGCAATCATCAATGCCACCGCGCAGCCAATGACCAACCACTTCCAACGCAGCGTCCAGCGCACCACCGGCTCGTACACGCGCATCAACCGCCGACTGATGGGGTGACGCTCTTCGGAGTTGACCTCCCCGATCAGTACGGCATTCGCAACTCGGCATAGCCATTTCGGCCGGAAGTCGAAGCGCTCAACACGGGTCAGCAGCAGACGCAAGGCCGGATCGAGTGTGATCGCCAGCAACGCCGCAACAAGCATGGTCAGCGTCTTGGTATAAGCCAATGGTCTGAACATCCGCCCTTCCTGAGCCTGCAGCGTCAGCACCGGCAGGAAGGAGACAGCGATCACCAACAGCGCAAAGAAAGTCGTTCCAGCTACTTCCTTGATGGCAGCGAGCACGATTTCCCGGCAGTTACCCTTGCGCCCGGACTTTTCCCAAAGCTCGAGTTTCTTGTGAGTTTGTTCGACAACCACGATAGAAGCATCAACCAGCTCGCTGAACGCGATAGCCACCCCGGCCAACGACATGATATTGGCACTGATTCCCATCAGCCGAAATGGTATAAACGACAACAGCACTGCCACCGGCATGGTTACGATTGGGATTGCCGCGCTGGGGAAGTGCCACAAAAAGACCAGGATGATCAGCACTACGGTGATGATGACCTCGATGATCGTCTCTTTCACGGTGCCAATCGTGTTGTGAATGAGCTCTGACCGGTCATAGATCGGAATGATCTTGACCCCTGCCGGAAGCCCGGGCTCTATCTCTTTGATCTTTGCTTTAACCCGGTCGATCACATCAAGCGCGTTTTCGCCGTTCCGCATGACCACAATCCCGGAGACGACTTCGCCCGTACCATCCAGGTCGGCAACGCCGCGCCGCAGGTCGGGCCCCATCACCACCTGGCCTACGTCTTTTATACGGATCTGCGAACCGGTGTCACTCACGTTCAGGGGAATGTTTTCAAAATCCTCGAGCGAGCGCGCGTAACCGCGCCCGCGAACCATGTACTCTGTGCCGCCAAATTCAAGCAATCTTCCACTGGATTCGTTGTTGCCACCTCGTACCGCCTCGACCACGCGGCTAACCGGGATGCCATACGCGCGCAGTCGATTCGCGTCGAGATTTACCTGGTATTGCCGCGTATAGCCACCGATGGGCGCTACCTCGGCCACGCCCGGCACCGACCGGAGGTAATAGCTCAAATACCAGTCTTGATACGAACGCAGATCCGTTAGGCTGTGCTTCCCCGAGGTATCCACCAGAGCGTACTGATAAACCCACCCGAGCGCCGTCGCATCAGGGCCAAGTTCGGTCTTCACCCCCTCTGGCAAACGGGGAACGACGCTCGAGAGATACTCCATGATTCGCGAGCGCGCCCAGTACAGATCCGTTCCGTCCTCGAAGACGACGTACACGTAGGAATAGCCGAAATCGGAGAAACCCCGGACGGTCTTGACCTTCGGCGCTCCCAGCATTGCCGTGACGATCGGATAGGTGACCTGGTCCTCGATTATGTCCGGACTTCGGTCCCAGTGTGAGTAGATGATGACTTGTGTGTCGCTCAGGTCCGGCGTGGCGTCCAGCGGCATCGTGACCATGGCCCACCATCCGGCGATGCACGCCACACCAATCAACGTCAGGACCGCGAGTTTATGCTCCACAGAGAAATCGATGATCCTGTTGATCATCTTCATCTCCCGGATGCTTGCTTGGAAGCGGTGCCCGCGGAATTGTTCTGATATTTTTCTTTGCACTTCTTGGAGCAGAAGTAGTAGGTACTGCCGTGATAAGCGAGGGTGTTGCCGGACTTTGCCACCTCGGCGGGATCCACCGGCATGCCACAGCTCGGATCAATTACGGTTATTCCTGCCGCCACATGCCCGGACATACCAGCCGGGCTGTCCGTCGCGCGCGCCGGCGCAGAAACCCGCGCTGATGATTTCAGCCGGCTTTCTGAGTCCACCAGAAAGGTGGCGGCAGCAACCACTCGCTCACCTGGCTGAACACCCTTTCGGATCTCCACTTGTTCGCCATAACGCCATCCCGTTTCGACATCGCGAGGCTCGAAGATGCCTTCGCCGTGCTCCACGTACACGCGGGTCCGCGCTCCGGAATCCACCAACGCGTCCAGCGGAACCGTGAGCCCGGGGGGGAGATGCACCGGCAACTCCACATCCACTAACATATCGGGCCGCAGAATGAACTTGGGATTATTAACTTCCAGACGAAGCTTGACGCTCCCTCCACCGGCCTCAGATTGTGGCAGACTGTCGGTAATGCGCGCGGGCAATTGGCGTCCTGCGTCACTCAAGGTGACCTGAGCCTGGTCACCTGGGTGCAGATACGGCGCCTCCTGTGCATAAACCTCGGCGACCACCCATACCTGGCCCAGATCAGCGATACGGTAAAATTCCATGTTGCGTTCGAAATGCTGTCCTGGCGTAATGTTGCGCGCAAGAATCAAACCGTCGGCCGGCGCAACCACATCAATATTCTCCGGAAGCTGGCGGCTATCGGCCATCCGCTTGATCTGCACATCGCTCATGCCGAGATTGCGCAGGCGATCGCTGTAGCCCTGAAGACTGCTTACCCCTTGCTTGGATAAAGCGCCGGGAAATGGCATAGTCCGTGACCCGTCGGTGCCCACGGAGCCCGGCACGCGCTCGCTGGCGGCCAGAAACCCGGAAGCTACCGCCAAGAAATCAGGTGAATAGTAGCTCGCCAGCTTCTGGTCCTTTTTGACGAGTGTTCCCACCGAATCCTGGTAAGTCTCTCGAATAAATCCATCCACACCAGGGTTGATTCTGTACACTCCGGTGTCTTCCGGCACAACGCGGCCCACCACGCGGACGGTGCGGGTTCCACTGCTTTTCTCCACGTCTGCGACCCGGATCCCCAGCAATCGCTGGGTAGCGCCGTCGATGCTTACTGCTCCTAGCGGCAATTGTGCCAAGGACGAAGATGCCGGGGCATTCCCGAGGTCCTCGACATAGACCGGTTCCAACCGCATTCCGCAGTCAGGGGCAATTCCTGGCTTGTCCGATTTGTAGGCGGGATGCATGGGGTCCACGTAATAGAGCACGTGGCGCCCGGATTTGGCGCCTGCCTCCGAATGCCCATAGTGCCGGCCAATTCTGTACGACGCGGCTATCGCCACAACAACCGCGATTGCAAGACCGATCCGACGCACTTGCCTCATCCTACGCTCCATCCGTACGGTTAGGGATCAACGCTTCGTGCCTCTCCAGGCCCACTTCGTGCAGAGTAATACAGGCAATCGTCGGGCCATAGGAAAACCCTTCTTGAGCGAAAGGCCGACGCCACCAGCACTGCCCGTTCGTGGGGTTGCCTGGGGCTTCATCTCCGGCGTTCAGACCCGGTGGCTCAGCGCAGCAGGTGCAGGATGCTGATTTCCGAGAGGGCTGTCGCAGCCATACGCAAGACTGACAACCAAGAATCATGAACCAAACAACGGCGTGGTGTCTTTGCGCCCCCGCAAGCGCAATAGTTCTAGTACTTATGAACCGAGACGAGGGGCTGTACGGATTGCGCAATCCCTTATCCCCTTTGTTTCTTTCATGTCGCATTCATGATGAGAAGTCCACCTTTGGTGCTGGAGTTCGGCGGAAGGGTCTGAACGGCGTTGCATCGCCTCCGGTCGGTAGCGCAGAAACAGGACACCGGGAGCAACCATTCCGCGGCGCAACTCTCGTCTACAGGCAGCTTGATCCCGGTAAGCACGCTGAGAAGCCACCCGACCTCGGTCGTTCAACCACAGTTCCCGAGACAGCAATGAGCGCTAGTTGCTAAGACGGAGGGACGTCCAGACCACGTTTGTTGCAACGCAAAGGGCGAGCTTTTCGTGCCCCAGGCGAATTAATCATCGGGCTTCCGGGGTACCACGACGGTGTAGTTCTGGCTAAATTCATGCACTTTTCCGGTACGGAATGGCAGATTAATGCGAAACGTTTCATACGCCAACCCGGTCGGAGACGTTGACTACAGCGGATAATCGTGGGCTCCCGCCATTGGAGCGGAGGCCAGTAGGCAAAAGGTCACTTATTTGGATGAAGCTGCTGCGCCGGCAGGTTGTTGGTTCGCTCACACCTGCCGTCGCCGCTGGACGACTGGCCGATGAGAACACGAATACACGCAATCAAATACCCCGGAGCCAAGCATCGGGCCTTGCTCCGCGGCAAACGTCAATCGAACGTGTGCTGGCTTCTACTTGGCCTTCGGAGAAGTCGGTTTATTCGCTGCCGCTTCTACTTGCGGTGTCGTGAAGAGCGATTCATCGAAGTTTGGATTCACCACCACCTTTTCGATGACGATTTTCTCTGGCGGAACGGGGCTACTCCTAAATCCTGGCGACTTTTGGGCCAATGGAAGAACTCTCGTCTCCAGAACGTACGGAATCTGTAGTCCATTCACCGGCCGGTAATCGCGATAGTAGACCTCCACTGGATGGTAGCTGCCATCGAGCCGCCTGGGCTGGCCTTCGATTTTCGCTTCCAAGAAGGACTGCGCGTCAATCCAGACATGGATGGACTGCCCGTTATTCATCGTTAGTTTAAGCTTATAGGTATCGCGGTTTTCAACCTTTTCCACGCCGTCCAGCTCAATCTTGGTACCCTTGGCCGCATAATCGACCAGGGGGCCATCGAGGTCTGCTTGCATGGATGCCCACTTCATTTCTTCTGCCGTATATGGCTCAACCACACGCCGGTTAAGGAACGGCCTTAGCTTCCAACCGTGCGCGCCGTCAAACACCTGTATTGCCGTTTGGCCCTTAAACACCAGCTCAACCCGCGTTTTGCGGGGACGCTTCAGGTCCATCACAAACGGGAGCTGCGCCTCATCGACTGGCCGCTGAGGAATCGACTTTAGACTGGTCTTTGGTCCCTGCGGTGGAACCGGAAGAGTAGCCCGTTGATTCCCTCCGGCACCCAGTTTTCCCTCCAACGACATCGTTTGGACTGCACGCCACGCCTGCAACCCGCCTCGGGCCGCGACGTTCCTGTCCACGATAGCAGCCGCGGAAAGATTAGACCCCGTCGGCGTATCGCCCGCCGCGAAGAGCGAAATGGCAAGCGCGAGTGAGATGCAAACTACAAAGACAACCAAGAACTTTCGGAACATTTTATGCGCCTCTATGCAAAGTTTTGCACTAAGTCTAGGAAAGTATAAAGCAGAACCAATATTCGGTCTTTGCGCTACGACAAACTCCAAGCGCATTTATGCCGGCTACGATCTGGGGAAGGCAAACGCTATTCCACCACGAGTCCGTCAGCGTGGAATTGCCCAATCACCACGTTTATCCGGTCTCCGCGTTTCACTCGCCTGCCGCGGTTCGAGAAAGCCATCCAGTAGATTTTGCCCGCCTCGGGCGGGGCGCTCTGGCGCAGTTGCCCGACCTGTTCCAACGATGGGACCACGAGTTTGACGCCGGCCTGCGGGTCGATCAAGGAAGGCTCGAACTTCTTATCGTTGAGTCCTTTGGCTTTATCTGCGTCTAACACACGATAGCTAAAACGAACGATCTCGCCCGACTCCGCCGTCTTGACGCTCAGCGAATCAACTCCCCAGATGAGTTTGTAATACGTACCCGCTCGTCCAGCGAACCGATCTGGCCTATAGCGGGTTGAAGCGGCAGTCACCGAAGACTTCGCGGCCGGGGCAGCAGATTGGGCCCCGGTGCGTAAAACCAGAATGCCGCTGGCGAGTACCCCTGCCAGCAGCATCGACGTTGTTTTCAAGATCACGTTGCGGTCCATCATTTTTTCCTTTTCCCCGTCCCGTAGTGTCTGTTCGCCGAACAGGGCGGGCATCCAAAGTTTCGGATGCCCGCCCTGCCAGGGTTGATTTGGTTGGCTAGTTCGCGCTGTAGTTAGCATTAATGATCGGCGTGGTTGCGGCGGTGCCATAACCCGTTACTAGGAGGTGTACAGTCCCGTTGAGCGCCGCCCCTGTTGTTCCGAGGACTGGCGTATATGTGATCGTGACCGTGCAGCTCGAACCTGCCGCGGGCGGTGCCAACGTTCCTCCCGGGTTGATGGGAGCGCCTGCCGCGCAAGTACCGCCGAGCACGTAATCCGTTAATGGTGCGCCGTTGACCCGTGTGAGCCTAATTATTGTTGGGACGTACGGCCCAGCATCAAGATTCGTGATTGGGTTTATTGTGTTTGTGATCGTTATGGTGGCGGTCTTTGGAGTGGCGTTCGCCGGAGTCGTCGTCAACTGCGCGGTGACCCCCGCGGCCGTTGCCGGGGAGACGACAATCGTCGCAATCGTGTCGTGGCCGGTGAGCGCGACCGTCTGAGTGATACCGCCTGCGGTCACGTTCAATGTTCCAGTCCTCACTGCTTGCGAGGTACCGGTAGGAACAAAGTCCACAGTGATTACGCAGCTTTGTCCAGCACCAAGAGTTGTGCCGATGCAGTTATTGGAAGTGAAGGTGGTTAATGTAGCGGTGCCGCCCGTGCCCGTGGTTGCGCCCGTAACATCCGCCAAAGTGGCCACGGCATTTCCTGTGTATCCGTTGCCGGGGGTATTAAGCGTGACGGCCGTAATCGCCCCGGTCGCACTCACAGCGGTCACCCTTGCAGTTGCACCGGATCCACCGCCACGAGTGATGTTGACGATATCGCCCGCGGTGTACCCGCTGCCTCCATTCACCAATGTAACCGTTGCGACTGCGCTCGTCGGGATGACGAAACTTCCCGCACTGATTCCAGTGGCAGTAATCGTGGCGCTGGTGACCGTCACCGGGAGGATATCCGAGTTAATGACTTGGATGTCTTGATCCGGAGGTATGGGACTATGAGCTGGGACCAGACCGAAGTCCACCGCTGGCGGTGAGAGAGTGAACGTTGAGTGACCAGGAGTGCCTGCAACCCGGATCGCTCCGGCATCAGTATTTGGGGGACCAGTCTTCCTCGGATTGTCGAAGAAGTCGAATGCAGGAGCGTCGGTGAAGTTCGTTCCAGTGACCCTCGCCGCAGTTGCGGCGGTGATGGCGTAGTTTCCGAGCGGCAGACCGCCACCGTAATTCCCGGAAGCTCCGCCCGGGGCTGTGGGGTTCGTCATCGACAACGGGCCCCAGCTGAGGTTGACCCAGTTGTTGCCTTCGTCCACGGTAGCCGTCGGAGTCAGGTTGAAGATTGGGTTGGGCACGGTTGCATCCGAAATACCCGGAGGCACTTGCCAGCCAACCGCCGCCGCCGGAACAACGCTCGCTGTCATTGCTTCCGGAGGTACTCGCGAACCGTCGCAGTATGAAGCGACGAAGGTCGGAGCGGTGTTGGAGTTACCTGCGCCAGTAACTGCCGAGCCGCCTGGTGTCAGAACCGAATCTGACGCGACGAGTGTGGCCCCGCCACTATGGTTGGCCGGTCCCGTGTCACCGCGCACGCCGATATCCCAGAACGTGGCGGCAGGGCAAGCGCCTGTTGTGGCTTGGCTCGGCGCTAGTGGGCCAGATGCTGCGCCGGCGGCAGTCGCACTATGCAGCGAGACTACGTGCTGCTGGTCCAGAGTACCCGCACCGAGGGCGCCCACTTGGATGTAGTACATACTGTTGTGCCAGACCACATTGTTCTCCAGCTTCGGAACCGAGAGGGTCCGGCAATTGCCGTTATTGCCTGCGGGGGTCCCGGTACTCACGGTATAATGACCCGGGGGACAAATAATGCGGACAGCTGTGGGGCCAGTCGCGGCGAGATTCGCTCTCAAAATCGCGCTGTTCTGGATGGCCACCACTCCTGCAACTTGTGGATGTGTGGTCACGCCGCAGTTTGGTGAGCCGGGGCAAGTTTGGCTTGAGCCCGGCGGCGTGCTGGATAACGTAGCCCCTATCGTGTTGAAGAGGGGTCCTGCCGAGGCAGTGCTGGAGTTGAATGCTATCGTGTTGTTGATGATGTTCACTGCGGTTGAGTCTTGCAGCGAGATTCCGGCTCCGTCCCAGCCAGCCACGTTATCGGTGATGATGTTGTTGGTGACGGTCACCGTGTTCCATTGCCCAGGATCCGTAGGGAAGGCCACCATATCCGAGCCGTTGGCTGCCTGGAAGGCGATCCCGCCTCCGTTGCCAGACTCGGCAGCGTTCCCCATGATGAGGTTGGCATTGATCACCAAGCCCGGACCGACGCCGTCGCTCGGACCAATACCGGCTTGAACTGTAACTGCCGCACCCAATGTTGCCGAAGCCGACGCACCTGAACCTGTGGTCGTAGTGAACGTTACGCCTACAGGGCCGGTGTAGCCGGCGCCGCCGCTGGTCAGGTGGATGGAGGTAATGGCGCCGCTGCCATTTACTGTTATCGTGGCGGTTGCGCCCAACCCACCACCTCCTGCGAAATTAACGGTGTCGGCTGATGTGTATCCAGTGCCGCCGCTGCGTAGCGTAACACCGGTAATCGTGTGGCCAACGGGTGTGCAGTCGCTATCGATAGTGGTGTTGTTGCCGCAAATTATATCTGCATCGGGGGTGCCCATGACGATGATACCACCGCCGTTGGATGGGATCGTCGGGTTGGTGCTCTGATTGAATATAATCGTGTTGTGTTCGATGTCACCATTGTAGCTGAACCCCATGTGACCGACGCCGCCGCCGTCACCGGTGCTCAAGTTGCCGCAGACCCAGTTGAAGTTGAACAGGTAGTAGTCGGAGCCGGTGCAGAAGCTGACACCGCCTGCCCCTGCCGGCGTGGCGGAGAATAATTCGTCGCCGGTCGAGGAGTTCAACGCGATATCGTTGTTGTGAACGTTTACATTTACGTTTTCGCAGTACGGCAACACAGCATTCGGTATAGGGCTGTCCTCGCAGGAGCCAGGCGCCGCGTTCGTCAATCCCGCCCCCTGGATGTAAGCCGGAGGATATTCGCCCTGGCCGACGTTGATGCCGCCAGAAAGCGTACCAGCGTTGCTGACGATCCGGTTGTTGCCGATTTGCAGGTTATGCCCCCAGCCGTGGACGAAGATGGCGCCGCCACCCTGGGAACTTTGTGTGATGCCCAAGCCGTCGATGCTCGACGGGTTGCATGAGTAGTTGCTCGGGAACGGATTGGTCGCGTCGGTGGAACTGGTGTGGCAATTAGCGTTGGCGTCGCCAACGGCGAAGTTACCGTGACCTTGACTTTCCGGTTGACTTCCCATGAGGAGCGTCGTCCCTGCCGGGAACCCGGCAAGTAAAGTGGGGTCGTACGGATTCGAGGGGAAATTCACACCCTTCGCCAGTACCGTAATGCCCGCACCTTCCAGCGCACCCATCAGGCTTGGTTCCTGCAACTGTTCGGCAAGATTGCCGTTGAGGTTGGCATCCCAGCCTAGAACGGCTTCGAGCGGCAACCGATCTACCTGTGGATTGATGGGCGTGGGGGTAAAGTGAGTCCAGCCAGCCCCTGGGCAACCGACCGAACGCGTTGGATCAAACGGATTGGCGCCAGTGCTGGGTTGGCCATTGAGCGCCAGGCCAAACAGACAAACGATCTCTTGGCGCCAGATATCCAGCTTGCCCGCAGGATGGGTATTGGCGTTGTGGGCGGAGGGGGAGTGCACATTGGTGGCAGAGGGAGTACTACACGTAGTCGCCACTCCCGCAGTCGTGTTGCAAGTGGGATCGACAATGATCAAGTCGCCCGGATCGGCACCGTTAATCGCGGCCTGGATCGATGCCGATGGCGCAACGTGAGTCGGCGCTTTGCCGCCAATTGTCACTGTCACGGTGTCAATCGATTGCTTCCCAGCGACGACCACGCTGGCCCCGTTTGTTGTGGACGTTCCGAGGGCAGTTGACGTACCCCCAGTCACGCCTGGGCTGAAAGTCACACTAGGCGCGGTTAGATATCCGGAACCGGGGTTGGTAATTGATACCGAGACTATGGGCCGGTTTGCTGACAGTACGGCTGTTGCGGCTGCCGGCGTTGTTGGAGCGCCGCCTCCAGTGATCCCAACCGTGGGCGCGCTTGTGTAACCAGCGCCGGGAGCGGTAACTGTCACTGCGGACACGAATCCGGACGTGACAGGGGTTCCAGCCGCAGTGGCTCCGGTGTGTGCGCCTGTGAAAGTCACCGAGATCGCGCCTGTGAGGGCGTAGCTACCCGCATTGGTTATGGTGACGCCGGTTACGTGACCTCCCGTGAGCACGGCTGTTCCAGTTGCCCTTATTCCACCAGTACCTGTAGGCGCACCGAAAGTCACCGTGGGCGCGGTCGTATACGTGCCAGCGCTGTTGGTCATCGTCACCGAGGTTACTCTCCGCCGCACAGTGGCTGTTGCAGCCGCGCCGGTCCCACCGCCTCCAGTGTTTGTGCTAGTGAACGTTACGCCAGGTGTGCTTGTGTAGCCAGCTCCGCCATTGGTAACCGTCACCGAGCCTACGCCGCCGCCGCCCAGAACGGGTGTTCCAATCGCCCTGGTTCCACCCGCCGGGGGTAGACCGAAAGTCACCGTGGGGGGGGTGCCGGTACTGGAATAACTCCCTCCTCTGGTGATCGTCACGCCCGTGATGTTACCTCCGGTGCGTGTGGCGCCAGTCTTGATGACCAGTTCACCGCATTGCGCCGTCGAGCCTCCGTATTGGGCTTGTTGCTGGACACGGCAATTCGGCACACCACTCGGGACAGTGACTGTGATCGATGTGTCGCTCCAAGAGGAAACCGGAGCATTCACTCCACCGATAGTCACGCCTCCCAACGCGAGAGTCCCGTTTTGCTGCGTAGCGCCAAAGCCATAGTGGCGCAGAACGGTTTTTGCATTGTACGGAGCCACTGTTGCCGACGGCCCAGTGTAGGCATAGTTGGGCACCATCTGGTCGCCCAACGAAGTGATCGTGAGGGTACCACCGGCCGCGCTCACATAGGGTCCGATTCCATTGCTGCTATCCACTTCGCTGATCGCTGGCGTGGCATCCGGGTAGGCGCAGTCCGGGTTGTTGTACCCGGCGCCTACGAAGGCGGACGTGGGCGTTACCGGAGTGTCCATGTACTGGGTTTGTCCCGGCATGAACGGGATCTCGTAGCAGAACTGGCTGTATTGCGGGTTGAACAGGGGATCGGGGATCAGCTTGCCACCCGGACCTGGAATCGGTCCCGGATCATTCATGCACGTGACCATCATCGTGGGCGCGTACCCAGTCGGGTTCGGCGGGTTGACTTCCCACGTCGAGTAAGTTAGGCCGTCGTAGGTTCCCCACTGGTCGGTATACACGCGGGATATTTCGGTGCCAGTCCAATCCTTGATAGATACCGGCAGGCTGGCAGGCGAGAACTTCTCGCCGAACTGTGGTGAGAACGGATCGAATTCCGACGTGAAGTCGTCCGTGATCACGCCAGTGAAGTGCGCGGCCACGTGGGCCGAGGTGAAGACCCAGAACTTCGCCAGCGCCGACGCCTGTTCCGTGAGTGTCACTTCCTTGCGGTCGCAGAGATTGCGAGTAGCTCCTGCAAACGGCGCTACTTCAAGAGACTGTGGGAACAGGCTGATGTAATCGGGAACGATACGCGTCGCCCCCACGCAGGGCCAGAAGATTTCGACGCTTCCGGTGTCCCCCTCGCCTTGTGGAAAGGTCGGTCTGCCGAAATCCTGCGTCGGATTCTGTACGTTGTTGGCGTTGTAGGTGGCGCCGATCGCGGCCTGGTCGGGAAGAATGTAAACTGACCCTGCTAGGCCAGGGAACTGCACGGTGACCGGAGCAATGTAATTGTCGCCGATCAGGATGTTCTTGTCCTCTTCCTTCACCAATTCGTAGCCCGGAGGCACAACCACTTCTACGACATACTTGCCGGCCGGCAGCATGTCTTCCTTGCCGAAACGGAAGGTATCGGTGGCGTCAGGATTCTTGACGCAGATGGTGCAGTTTGTGCCGGTGGTGTTGCCGGTGGTCGGGTTTATGCCTGTGACGCTGGGGAACTGGTAACTGCCGTCGAAACGCGCCGGCTGGACCTGATTCCAATTGTGCATGCCGTCGTAGCACTTGAATTGCGAGTTGTTCGGCACGGTGTGCAGGGGTGTCCCGTTGTGCATGTTGTTGTACACGTCCAGGTAATCCGGCTGGTCAAACAGTGTGAAGTAGAAGAGATCGGCGTTCGTACCTGTGCCGGCGCCCTGGCCCGGGCAGCTCATGTTCGGGTTGCCGCTTGTGGCGTTGAAACCCTGAGCCCAATCGTCCCAACTGCTGGTCGTGGTGTGGTCAACCAACGTGAGGGTTGGCGTAACCTTATCGGCCGCCGTCCCCTCCTGATACAGGTTCATGGTGACTCCCGGCACGTCCGGCGTCCAACTGGTGTGGATGAGCAAACTAGGATCGTCGAATGGCCGAGTCGAGGCGTAGATCACTTCGCCATGAATCCCGCCATTCTCGTTGGCCGCGAAGGGCTTCTTGCCGAATTCGATGAAACTGTTCTGGCCAGCGAAACCCTGCCAACCCTCGGTGCCAGCCCAGGGCGGATCGACACGTCCGGTAGATCCACCTGCTGTGTCTCCAGGGTTACAGTCCGCCGATGCGCAATATCGTGCGCCCGGTACCCGCAAGGCAGCGGGCACAGGGATCTGTTCAGCAGTGTTCGCCAAGCTTGCGGCGATGTTGGAGTTGCCGCATACCGTTCCGGTGGTTGCCCCGCAAGTCGAGCCGTCGGACGGACCGCCCGCGTCGTAAACCACGTGGGTCCCCGTGTTCTTGAAACGCGTCGTATCCGTTTCAACGACGTACCAGCTGAACAGCGGGAAGATCTCGTTGAAGCCCGCGTTGCCAGCCAGGTCGGTGTTGTTGAAGTTGGAGTAGCTGCCATCGCGGAAACGGATGTTCGTCGGAAGAAGGGTGAGTCCGGGCTGGCTATTGCCAAAGTTCGCGTTGCACCCTGTCGGGACGCCAGTCGCCGTGCATGCCGTTCCGGTATAGTCGGTTGACACGCCGCTGCCGTTCCGATCGAAGAAGCTCTTGGTGTAGATATTCGCCTGCCACTGGTTTGTGGCAATCTGTCCCAAGTCGGTGGTAGTTCCGCCAGCGAGCCTGACAGGCGTCGAAAGGCCGTCCACGAGCATGTCGTTCCATTGGTCAAATACAGTGACTCTCCAATCTCCGTCGGGCAGCCCGCTGAGACTGAAGGAGCCATCGCCGTTGCACTTGGTGAACGCGAAGTCTTCCCCGTCCGGATCTCCAAAGCTTACGTAGCACTGAGTGAAAGCAAAGCTAGAGTTGTCGCCGCTGCTGTAAAGTCTCTCATCCGGCGTGCGGCTCATGCGCTCGGTTGTGACCAAGCCCGTGACGGTATTTCCGCAGCCCGTGACGCCCCCGATGGTAGGATCGCTGCCATTGCAGACAGCCGCTTTGCGGGCATTGATGATTGCTGGATTGGCAAAGCCGATAGCTACGTGGAATCCCGCTGGGCCATACTCCTGGAAGTAGCTTGGTTCTTGAACCCGGAGGAAGGAATCATGTGCCTTCTGGCCGTCCAGGGTGTTGGTTTGGAGCCACTCTTCTCCCCTTGCAATCCGGTCGGCTCCCGGCGTGGCTACGACGCCGTACCTTCCCGGCATCAGGTTGGCAATGACTGCCTGACCTGCCAGCGGGGACGGAGTCAAACCGTCTGATTCGAATACCGGGCAGACCGTGATCAAGCCGGTGATGCCCGTTTGAGTCGGATCGGGTATTTGTAGGAAGTGGCCGGGGTGCGCCGGATCGGGAATCGGACCGTCAATCGTACCAATCCTCGAAATCGCCGAAATCGGGCACGCATCCAGCGTGGTGGTCGGGTCTATCGTGTCC
Source organism: Acidobacteriota bacterium (assembly GCA_003224525.1). Lineage (GTDB taxonomy): Bacteria > Acidobacteriota > Terriglobia > Acidiferrales > UBA7541 > Acidiferrum. The sequence goes on from QHZB01000201.1 coordinate 18,396, forward strand.
GCCAGGCTGTTCGACAACGGCTGGTTGAACATGTCGTAAGTCATCTGCCCGGTCGCATCGCCCGTGCCACCAGCATCGTCGAAGAGCGTGATATTGAATTGCCCAAGGCCGGGCTCGTTGTTGGCGTTTACCGTGGTCGTTCCGCCGCCGCCATCCTGCTCACCGTTGAGCGGGAAATCGTCCTGGAACACGAAGACGGAGAGCTTCGACGGTGGAAATGGATCGGGTTGCACATAAACAGTGATGGGGTTGAAGACACAAGTAGTAACGGTACCAGCGGTAGTGCACGTGGGTACGACAGGAGTGCCGCCCATACCGTGGCCGCAGACGGATGTATCAAAGCCTGGGGCCGCATTGGCTATACCGTTAACGCAGCCGGCGCCGCCGTATGCGTTACCAAACGGGTTTCCCGCATCTCCCGGCAGGACTGAGAGATAGTAGCGCTTGGTCGGATCCAGATGAACTTGGGCGGGATCTACGGCCGTCTGTTGTGAGCCATCAGTTCTGCAAACGCCATTGCCAACATCGCACACCGTGCTTACGTGCGCCCCAGTGGCTGGGTTGATGACTGTCTGGCCCGATTCGCAGGCCAACGCGCCCGCCGGCCCGGCGCAACCTGCTGCCACGACCGGCATATAGCTAGTATGGAAATTCGTCCCAAAAGTCATGGGAACGCTTGTGCCGGCCGGTGGTGTGCAGCCTGCTATCGCGACGCTCGAGTTCGTCGTGCAATTGGGATTGACATAGAAAGTGCGATCTTCTTCAATAATCCACCGATAGTCGGTTATAACGGTTGTCTTATCTTTGCCGTCCAAAACTGTAACTGAAAGATTGCTGGCCGGCAGGAAGGTCAGCGTCACGGTCGCGGTTGTGCTACTTTGCGTTCCCCGTGAGTTCTTCGCATAGTAAGTAAAAGTGGAGGTACAACCGGCGGTGGCAGCACACGGCGTCGCCAGTGACGCGTTGAACCCTCCATTCGGGTCTGCACTAACTGTCAGGCCGGAGCTCGTAGTAGCAAGCGGCGTAACAACGGTAAGCGGATATCCCGCGTTGTCTTTGTCAACCGATAGGATGCCGGGGGGCGCGATGGCCAGGTGTGCAGCCTGGTTTGACGTGTACGCGATGTTGTTCATCACGATGCCGGCGGCAGTCCCAGCTTCCCCCGCACCCAGTGTCACCGTAGCCGTGAGAGTCGTGGAGCTACATGACGCGACCGTCGTCGTTGTCGCGGCCACGTACGCGTTGTTAGCGCAATAGGTGCAGGAGTCCGAAGTGGTCGCGGCGGTCTGAACATAGGTAAATGTGCCGTCCACGTTCAAAGTCACCGTACCACCGGTTGGCGCTGCCAAGAGATGAACGCCATAGACATTCGAGTCATTGGCGATTACACCTTTGCCTGGATCCGACACGGTCAGCCCAGGGCACGGAGCGGCGGAGCACGCAACCAGGGAGTTGTACCTGTCAGCGTTGGCTGCCGCGGAAGCGAATGTGGGGGCGCTCGGGAATCCGGCGCCATTGATACCGATGTAGGCTAGCATCCCGGCGTCGCGTGCGGTGGCGTTGCCTGACAGACTCAACTGCCGGTCAAACACCGGCAGCGCTGTCCCGACGGTGGCGGGAACATTGATCATCACGTCGTAAGTCTTGCCGGCGGGCAGGAAAACCTCGCTTTGGACGCGTGCAACGCCCGGCAGCGGATTGCCGTCTTCAGCAATCAGCGAAAAACCGGTAGGCGGGACAGTCGCCGGGGCAATTGCGGTCCCTGTTTGCGATCCGACGATCGAAGGCACGTGCATGCGCAGGCCGGCGTTCACGAAGCGCACCAATACGGATCCGGTGACCGGTGTCGTGGCAGCTCCCGTCAAAGCTGGGAACAAAGAGGGATTAGTAGCCGCCGCGGCGGTCTTGTCGAATGCCACGCCGTTGAATAGGTAATACAGCGGCGTATAGTTCACCGCTGGCGGATAGCAGGTGTTGATTACCCCGACCGCTGAACCGGGATTGCCGCATTGGCCTGGCTGCCCAGACCACACTTTGGTTTCGCTGAAACCCGCGGTATTGACCGCAGTGCTGACTGCATTGTTTTGGACGGAGTCGATCTCACTGAGAAGCAGTGGGACTTCGGCATTGTAGGTTACGGCTGGAGTTGTGCCAACAGCTGGATACGCAGTCCCCGTCGCGGCTGCTGTCGGCGCGGTTGTAACCACCAGCATGCCGTACAGGCCCATAGGACCCTGAATTGAGGGGTGCGTTCCTGACTCGATCAGATAGGTGCCAGGCCTGAGAGCAGGCGTCGGGACAGTACAGGTGAGACCCCAGCACAGCGAAGTTGTAGCTCCCGCAGCCACTTCCGTGGAGAAGGACTGCACACGGTTGCCCTGCACTGGCGGCACGCCCACACCAACTGGCGCCACACCCGGCGCGGTGCCGGCAATGGGCCATGTCAATGGCTGGGCGTTGGTATGGTCCGGACTTGTCGTGGAGGTCGCCGTCGTTCCCAGACCGCCGCCCAACTGGCCAACAATCACCAGCGAAGTAGCGGGAACGGTAATCACCACGGGCGACCAGGGGGCTGCTGCCGGGGCCAAAGGATTCAACGCAACGCAGGTCTGCGCGCCCGTCGCTAATGCAGTGCCTGTCACAGGCGCGCAAGTGTAGCCCCACATCTGGACCGTTGTGCCGTCGGGCAATATTGTGGTCGTCGGCGCCGCGGTTAGGTTGACCACCTGCTGCGCAAAGGACACACCCGCAGTCAGGAGAAGAGCTGCTACGGCGAGTGTTGCCGCCTTCAAGATTGCTTTGATATTATTCATTCGCATCTTCATCCCTCGTCGTCAGCTTGACGCGTAAAATTACATAGACTCGTCGATCACAAATTCCCTTGAATCAACTAACATCATCATCAACATTCCGCCGGGGAAAATGTTGTTGGTGGTGATTTCGCGCTCGTTGTGAGAGTGCCACATGAACGCAAAGCCGGCCTCCGATGACGGGCTATTCGCAATAGTCCCGGAAGGTGGAGTGCTGCCTGAGGTGGTGCATGAAGTGGTGTTATTGACGCCCGTGCACGTTCCGCCAACCGCGCGGGTGGTCGCGTCCGGACCAAGATAGGGACTGCCGCTGTACCAGGCGCCATTCGTCAGGATGTTGGCATCGGGCAGGGTTGCAGGGCCGCCAGACGCGACATCGCCGAACGGTGCAACTTGAACCGGCTTGTTGTGGTCTTGGCACCATTCGTAATAGTTGATCTGAGTTTGTGCCGCAACGCCGGTGTTGTAGCCGTTGGCATCTGGAGTACATGTTAGCTTGGCGTTAGGGTCGGAAGAGGTTGGATTATGACCGTATGCATCCCAGTTGAGACCCTTGCCGGTCCAGTAGAAAATCCCGTCGAAGGCCAACCCCGGAGTCGTCGTGGTGGTGAACAGCAGGGGTCCCGCGAGAGGGGTGGTCTCGCCCGCAGTGGCCGCTGGGCTGAGAATCAAGTTCCCGTCCCGCGCCAGAATGCGCACGTGGTTACCGTGCTCGTGGAACGGGTGTTGCCACCGGCCTTGACCGATGACGCGGATCAGCACCTGCTCGCCTGGATGCATGTGAGGATTGCCGTTGTAGGGCTGGTGCGGATATTGGAACGCATAGTTAGGGTCCATGTCGTCGGGCATCGAGCGTCCATTAATCATGAAGTACCCAGGATGGTAAGGCTCGGTCGCGACATTGAGACTGCATCCCGTAGCCCCAGCCGCACAGCCGGCCGTCGCTCTGACCTGCGCCAACGCCTGGGTGTGAATTCTGGGATCCATTTCGGAGAACTGGAAAATGTATTCCCGGTCGTAGCAAGCATGGTTGTTGTCGTAGGCGGCTCCTACAGCGCCTGAAGCATTCGCGAGCCGGAAATCACTTTCACCCCAGTTCCCTTCCACTGCCACGTTCGCAGCAGCCAACCCGGAGGTGCAGGCGGAGGGGATCGTGGCCGGGAGCACAATGATCGCGCCGTACAGGCCCATCTCGACCTGCAGGTCGCCTTGGGTTCCGCTGTAATAGGCGTGTGTCCCCGGTGAGAAGCCAGTGAGGGTATACATCACCGAACCGCCAGGTGCGGCCTCTTGCGTCATGAGGCCAGTCACGCCGCCCGACGTTGCCACATGAAAGCCGGGAAACAGAATCGATGTGTTGCCGGCAGACGTGGGGAGATTATTCGTCAGCGTCACAGTGACCGTCGATCCTTCCGTAACGATCAGCGTGGGGCCTGGAACTTGCATCGCGTTGCAAAACCCGGTGGTGATAGTCGCCGGGGCAAAGGTCGGCATGAAGCCGGCGCTGCAACCGTATCCCCACGAATAAATCGCCTGCCCATCCGGCTGGGTGAGGTAGGCGGATTGCGCCGTTAGGCTGAAGCTCGTGCCGGTGATGCCGGGAGCCGAGGCGTGCGCCGTAGCCGTGAACAGCGAGGCCAGCGCCAGCATCACAACCGCCAGCAGCTTGGACATCGAGATCGTTTTGTTCATTTTCGTCTCTCTCATTGCCTCTCTCCTAATTAACGTGAACCTCGGTCATGAGCCCGCCGAAATTTTCGGCGTCGTTAGACAGGTGGTCGAGATTGGGGGTGTACAGATAGTAGGTCCCCACGGGAACCGTCGTGGTGCAGGCGCCGCCGACGGCTCGGACAGCGCAGGAATCGAGAATCACGTCGAGCGACTCGCCACCGCCCAGCGTGATCGAGTTGGTGTAGTAGTCGAGGTTGTTTCCCGCCTGATCCCGCAGCAGCTTGGCGTTATATCCGACGACATGCATCGGAATCCCTAGTGAGGCCAAGGTCTGATATTCCGAAACATCGAGGTCCGAAATACGCAGAAGCGCCCTCTGGCCCGCCGTAATGTTGATGATCGAAGGCAGCGGCTGTGAGAAATGATTCACGCCATCCGAGGACTGCGTCTCCAAAGGACCTGACTTGACCGTGTCTGGGTAGCTCCGCCCGTTCAGCAAGAAGTATTTGTCCTTCATGTCCGCGAAACCTTCCGGATTGAAAGTCATGCCGACAAAATGGAAGTTGGGATCGAAGCCGTGAATCTGGATGGGATACTCGACATCGTAGTAGGTCGAGCCGTCGCCATCGTTATACGCATACCCGCTTGTCCCGCCCTGCCGAATAGTTGCTGCCCCTGCCGCACCCGTATTTACAGCGGGCAGGGGGTTGCTGCACAGGATATCGGAATGCACTGTATCCGCGGACGACGGGCAAGCCGTGCGCAGATCGAGTTGCTGATTCTGGAGCGCCGTATAGAGGTCGCCAGTGACTCGATCTTGCCGTGGGCGCACATAAAGTTGCCCGACCATGCCCATCTGCAAGTGCTCGGGAGGCGTAATATGGCAGTGCCAGAAATATGTGCCGGCATCCGGCGCAAGGTAGTAATAGGTGAAGCTGCCGCCGATGTTGATGGCGACTGAAGCGTCCGGCACGCCATCGTAAAACGCTGAAGCGTTGGGATAGCCGTGGAAGTGAACGGTGTGTTGCTCGAACAAGTCCGGCCGCATAATCATGCCCACATTGCTGAGAGTGAGGAAGTACTCGTCATCCTCATCGATCGCCATCAGAGGGGCCGGGATGTTGCCGTTCATCACGCCGACATCCAACATTTGGCGCGGATCCACGTGTCCATTGATGGCGCCTCCGTTGTCGAGGTCGGGTACCTGGCCCACGGCGCCGTTATACGTGAACGAAGCCAAGTTGGGCGTACTTGTCCCGGACGGGTCATCCGTCGTGGCAGGGTCACCGGGTAGAAGCACATTCGAGGGCGGATTGATGGTATTGAACTCGGTCGGGGAGTCCGTGCCGGCCTGCCCGCTCGCAATCTTCGCGAGACCAGACAATGGCCCGAAGGAGAACAGGTACGTCTGCGTGCCGTCGCCCATCGTCGCGTAGCCGTCGCCGCCCGAGATCTGTTGGCATTTAATAGCGCCGTTCACATTCGCAGTCGGCGCCTGAAATGTGGAAGCGGAGGGCGCCGAAAGTGTGGTCGGACCGGTGTACGCCGGTTCGACATCGTTGAGCGCCGCCGGGTGGGTGATGGTGCTGTTTGGACATTGAACCCGGAACGACTGGGCGCTTGCGACCCCTGTCGCAAGACACGTAAAAGCGATGAGCAAACCAATTTGGTGCAGCTTTCTCATGACTTGACAATCTCCTTCCAGACCCGCGGCGCCCGAGATTCACGCTCTTTTCCTGACCAATGAATGAAACAGGTGCGACATGGGCCCGCTGTGATCGCACCCCGCGACAACATGCATGATAGCGGCTCCAATGCAGGAGTCCTTGCCCATTCGCAAACCTGGAAAAAAATATAAAGCGCTGCTGAATTATCCCTTGAACACAAGGAGGAAATGCAATCCGATGTTATTTCTTAAGTTATATAATTTCATATTATACTATATAGTATAACAATGGACTTACGGTAAGGCGCTGGCCGCGCTGCTTCTGTTTGGATTGACGCATCTTTCGATCGGGAAGCTCTTGTTTCCGCTCTCACCATCATCAAGAACTAGCGCGTTTGCCGCAATTATCCCCGGCAAGCAATCCGGGTGATTCTTTTCCAGCCGCGAAAAGCGCCAATCCTTCCGTGCTGACTGTCGGGAAGTCAACGGACGCAGAGAATGAAGCTTCGATACCGATATTCAAGAGTTCCATCGAGGCGGCACGCTTCACGACAAGAAAGATCTAGCTCGAGAACTCAAAGACTGAGAGAAAGAATACGGCGAGCGCCGGCTACATCTTGCATTCGAAGGAAAAACTCCTGTTGCGAGAATTCCAGAATTCGATCTTCCATTCCCTGCCTGCATGGACTCTCTCCCGACTATAACGCCCGGTAATCGCAATCGGCACAGCCCGGCTTCCAGGGTCCCTGACGTTTTGGATCTTTACGTCTTGAATTGCAGGCGACGTGATACAGTAAGCTTATGAAGCGAACGCGAAAGACATTACAGCCGCGCGAAGAGACTCGGAAAAAAATGCGACCGATAACGCGAGATACTTTCACGGCTATTGTCGCGAAAGCGATTAAGACACCTTCCAGGAAGCCTGCTCCAAAATCGAATTGAGCGCCAGATTGCCCCCCTCTTCGTCGATTCAGTCGGATGCTATTCCCACCCAAGTGAGCTCTCTTGTCGTTCTCTCTTCCGCTGTGAGAGAGGCAGCCGATTCCCCTTCTGGCGCAAGACCACATGCCTCTCCATCGTCTATCTTTGCGGTCGGCCGCTCCAGTGGTAGGTCTTCATTGTTGAGCAATCGCCGAACTTCATGCAATGTGCGCCATGCCGTCTTGTAAGTAACACCTGTTTCGCGTTGAATCCGCTTTGCGGATATGCGGCTGTCTGTGGAACCCATTAGGTATATGACGTAGAACCAAGTCTTGAGTGAAGTAGTGCTCTTCGTAAAAACAGTCCCATTGAGCGGGTAGATGTGATTCCCACAGTGGTCGCAGGCGTACGCCGTACGGCCGGTCACGCGGTGATGTTTACGTTCGATGCTGCATTTCTCGCACTTAGTGACCCCGTTCGGACAGCGCTGTTCTTTGATGTATTCGAGGCAGGCATCATCATTCGCAAATTCGCGGTTAAAATCGTCCACCGAATAGAACTGTTCTTTTGCGATGCTCAGTCTTGGCCTCATGTCCGCCTTCCAGAGATACCGAGCGTATTGCCATACTTGTATTCAAGGGATAGATACAGATTGATGGCTGAAAACCGCGCCAGAAGCAGAATCGATCCTTGCGACTGCAGTTTCGACGGTTCGCCCGCAGATCGAACACCTACTATGGCCGGTCCAGAAATTGTCGCCTCCCTTCGATTAAGTGGCTCCCAGAGCCTGGAGATTATTTAGCCTTACATAGATCCAAGAGCCCAGCGACATTGTGAACCTCGATCACTTCCCTTCGAAGTTTCAGGAGCCCCTGATTTTCCCAGTTGGTGAGTATCCGGCACACCGTGAACGAGGCCATGGATGTCATCTGCGCCAGCGCTTCCTGCGAGACGTTGATTTCAACATGGCTGTTCACCTGGCGACCTATTTGATCAAGCAAACGAGCTAACCCGTGAGCCAGCCGTGGCGCGACCGTTTCAGTGGATACTTCACAAAAACGGCGCTCAAGCTCTTCCAAGCGCTGTTCAAGGATGCGCTTTGCGTTGCGTCGAAGGAGCGGGGTGCGTTCTAAAGCAGCCTCGAACGTCGCTGAATCCCAGGCAAGCACCTCGCAATCCTGGGCTGCTTGTGCAGTCGAGGAGTGCCTGCTCCCCGGCACCAAAGCAAGCTCGGAAATCAATTCGCCAGGGATGCACAGTCGAAGAATGACTTCCGTGCCGCGTTCACTGAATTGGGTTATCTTCACGCGGCCGCTAGTCAGCATGAAAATTTGCTCGATCTGATCGCCCGCGAAATAAATCACCTGGCGGCTCCGGATGTCCATAGGGCGCGCGGTAGATAGGATATTTGTGCAAACAGAACTGGGAATACCCTCAAATAACTCAGTTTTTGTCTCCAATGGACTCTTCTCCCCTGCTTCGGCCATGATAGGTCTCCAAGCACTAGCTGGAATATCCCAGATGGAGCTCCAGTCAGTGCAGCCCGGAAGTTCAATTAAGTGGTTGCTAAGGAAGAACGGCTAGACATCGCCAATCCACAAAGGAGGACGAGGCCAGAAGCCGCCGTTTTGTAATGATTAAGAGAGTTTCAGGCGCGGGAGGGTGTTGGAGGTGCGCGGCCGAGGAGAGAATCTAAGAGGAGACTGCGGAGTGTCGCAAAATCCGGTCGTGGAATGGAGCCCCTTGCCGGGCTAGGATGTAACAGGTATTTCGATCCAGAGAAATCTCCGACAGGCAATCGCGGAGCTTTCGCAACTGTGTCCGTCTGCGGTGGCAACTTACAATTCAGAGTCTTCCCAGACCCGCCAAAGGACGTTGGGAATGAAGATGGATCAGCTAATGAAAAAGCCCCGTGTCCGTCGATGACCAGGACCGCAAGGGTTTCTTCTCGCCAGGCTGAGCTGACAATCAGGTCGGGAATGTCGTCGCCGTTCACATAGCGCGTGGCGATTCGCAGCCCCCCCGAGGGCCCAACCAAATGGATGGATTGCTCGCCAACCGCGCTGAGCTGGAATTGAACTCTGTAAGTTGTACCTGAGGAGTTATTTGAAACCTGCTGAACGCTTGCTAAATCTGGGCGATGGTCTCCGTCAAAATCGTCAATTGCAAAAGGTAACCTAGGCCCAGAAACAGGCAAACTTTGATTACTCGCTTGTGCTGGTATGCTGCCAAAGAAGGGTCCAACAAGAACGAGCAAACAAACCCGCAGCGCCGCAGGTAGTGGGATGATCCGCCTAACCAATTTGCTCCGCCAAGACACGTCTGAAAGCATAATGACTCGCATCAAAACTGTCGTCATTCAACTGCATGATCGGTTCGATTCTAATGGTACTTTGGTACTTTGGTACTTTTATGTCCGAGCACGTACCCCGCCATTGGTCATTTTGGCCGGAAGTCTTTGCATCGAAACGACATTCGCGGTGGAGGGCCCTTGCCAGATGCGTGAATCATCTTGCACAACTTGGCAAAGTTCTCCCTCATTTCTGAATTATTTTAGTACCTCCTCTCTGTCAGGGTCACTGGAGTGACGATGCGGATGGTCTCTTTATCAGGTATGGCCTCCATGGCTTGCCATCTGGATTCATAGTCCCTTTGCTTCACTCAAGGAATCCACTGCGTAACACTTTCCCGGCCAAGGAAAGAGTTGGCTACGGCTGTTCTCCCGAGTTCCAGTCTCCTCGCCTCCGCGATTCTTTGTCCAAAGGAAGTGGGCTTTGATATCCCGTATAGGCAGTTTCCATGCCATTTGACAGGCCTGCATTCCTTATGTACCGTGCCCGCCATGACCAGCAAGAAGCCAAGTGTCGCCTCCAGCCCCACGGCGGGCAAGGGAGTCGTGGTGGATCGCGCCGATGACGTACTCATCTTTCACCTTGGACAACTCCAGCCACGGCAACGAAGTCACCGGTGTGATGTTTGACGCCATGCTGGCCGAGCTGCGCAAGGAAACCTCCAAACCCCGCGCTCGAGTCTTACGCATTCAAGCGCGCGGCAACGTTTTCTGCACAGGACGCGAGCGCGCGGGCCGCACTCCTGCGGCAATCCGTCGTGAATCGGCTCGTATCATCAAGTTCAAAGCCGCTCTGCGGTCCTCTCCATTGATCAGCATCGCGGAGGTCCAAGGCAACGCGTTCGGCTTCGGCTTCGGCCTCGCGATCGTATGCGACTTCGCGCTCGTCGCGGAGCATGCCTCCCTCGGCTTCCCCGAGATGCGTTCCGGTCTCGCCCCCGTCGCCATCCTGTCCTATCTCGGTGAATACACGCTTCCGCGCTTCGCATTTCCGCTCGTTCTGCTCGGTAAGCCCATCGACCCGCATCGCGCCCAGCAAATCGGTCTGATCTCCGAAGTCTGTCCCACTGATCGCCTCTCCGCCGAAGCCGACGCTCTCGTCGGGCGTATCCTGCGGCTCGACCCTTCTGCCGTGCGCCACTGCAAAAGCTTTTTTCTCAGCGCCCAACAAAACTCTTTCGACCAAAACTGCCGTCTCGCCGTTGACGCTTTGACGAAAGGTAGCCTGGCCTTGCTCGAGAGGAAAAAGTGAACTCCCTCCTGACCGCGGACTCCGGCGCGCGCCTCGATCGGCTCCCCATCTCCAGATTCCATCGCCGCATCATGCTGCTGATCGGCACCGGCATGTTTTTCGATGGCTTTGACATCTACGTCGCCGCAACCGTTCTTGGCGCCACGCTTAAGAGCGGTTTTTCCACCATCGGTCAGAACGCGCAGTTCATGTCTCTCACGTTTGTGGGCATGATGCTGGGATCTTTTCTGACCGGTTTCCTCGGAGACCGCTACGGCCGCCGCTTCACCTATCAGGCTAATCTCGCCATCTTCGGCCTCGCGTCCATCGCTTCCGCCTTTGCTTCTTCGATGGCCGTGCTGACCCTGCTGCGCTTCATCATGGGCGTGGGCCTCGGGGCCGAGAACGTCGTGGGGTACTCGACGATGACGGAGTTCGTTCCTCCGCAGGCCCGCGGCAAATGGCTTGGCGGCATGAATGTCATCGTGGTGAGCGGCTTGCCCGTCGCCGCACTCCTCTGGAACGCTCATCATCCCGCACTTCGGCTGGCGCGCCATGTTCGCGCTCGGCGGATTGGGTGCGCTGGTCGTTTGGTATCTGCGCAAGGCGTTGCCGGAGTCGCCGCGCTGGCTGGAATCGGTAGTCCGAATCCCCGAAGCTGAAGCCCTGCTGCGGTCCATCGAAAACGAAGTCTCGCGACAGCACGGTCCTCTTCCGTCTGTAGTGCCGCGATCACCAGCTCATCCGTCGACCAGACTCGGTTCCCTGCTCAGTCCCGCGCTGCTTCCTCGCATGACCGTCGGCGCCACTACTCTGATCGTGATGAACACCTTGATCTTCGGTTTCGTGACTTGGCTGCCCTCCTTCTTCGTTCAGGAAGGGCTGAGCATCGTCGCATCCTTCCGCTATTCGCTCATCATGTCGCTCGGCGCGCCATGCGGTTCGGCTATCGGTGCATTCACCGCTGATTCCTGGGGGCGCAAGCCCACAATCGTCGGCGCGTCTCTCCTCACCATCGTGCTCGGTGGCATTTATCCATTCGTCCATCAGCCGATGGCTTTGATGACCGTCGGTTTCTTATTGACCGTTCCCATTTACATCCTCGTCGCTACGCTCTTTGCGATTTACATTCCGGAATTATTCCCTACCGAAGTTCGCCTGCGGGCTTCTGGAATCTGCAACACTTTTGGGCGTGCAGCGACGATTCTCACGCCCTTCCTGGCCGTCGCCCTGTTCCGGTCGTACGGGATTCGCGGTGTCCTCAGTCTGATGATCGGCTTTCTCCTCGTGCAAATCGTGGTGGTCCTCCGCTACGGAATTGAGCCCAAAAAGCGGCGGCTCGAGGACATGGTATAAGGCTAAAATACAGGGCGGTTCAGGAGGAAATTCAATGAAGCGCGCGGCTAGCTGTTCTCTGCTCATAACTCTTGTGGCTGCTAGTACCATCCATGCGCAATCCAAACTCTCCGCGAAGTGGGAAGAGCTGACTGCCGCGGAGTTTCGCGACGCCATTCAGCTATCCAAAGGTACGTGCCTGTTGCCGTTCGGCATCTTGGAAAAACATGGGCCGCATCTGCCGCTGGGCACGGATCTTCTCAATGTGCGGCACGCTTCCTTGCAGGCGGCCGAGCAGGAGTACGCCGTCGTTTTTCCGCAGTACTACTTCGGGCAAATTTTTGAAGCCAAGCACGAACCCGGAACCGTCGCCTACAGCATGGAACTCCAGTTGAAGCTGCTCCAGGAGACCACCAGTGAAATGGCGCGCAATGGCTGCAAGAAAATCCTCATCGTCAACGGCCACGGCGGAAACGAACATCTGCTTCCCTTTTTCGCCCAGGCGCAACTCGATCACCCGCGCGACTATGTCGTTTACGTCCTTGACGGCGAAAGGAGCCGCCCCGGCGGGCCGCCGAAAAAATCAACCGGCATCGATTACCACGCCGGGGAGAACGAAACCTCGAACACCATGGTCTCCCGGCCCGACCTGGTGCACCTCGATCGCGCCGCCAGCGAATCCGGCAGCGACCAGAAACGCGTGAACTTGCCGGACGACGTGTATACCGGCATCTGGTGGTACGGCCGCTTTCCAAACCATTACTCCGGTGACGGTTCGGTCGCCACCCGGGAGCTCGGCGAGTGGAACATGAACAATTGGATTGCCGCCACCGTCGAAGCCATTCGTGCCGCAAAGGCGGACGATCAGAGCCTCAAGCTCCAGAACGAATTCTACGAAAAAAGCAAACATCCCCTTGATACGCGGCCCTGATACGCGAATTTGACCCGCGCATGCGGCATCGCTCAAACCGGGATGATCGGCTAGTTAAAAATTGTCAGCGGGACTTGCGGAGTTGTTCCACCCAGCGGAAGAGCACATTGTTGCAGGGCGCCTCGACGTCCATGAACTCAACGCCCATGCCGATCCGCGGCTTCACAATACGCACCACGGCCAGCGCTTCCACCCTTTGGTCCTTCCGCTTGAGCGTGATTCTCATACGGGCATTCAAAGCGAACGGCCGGCTCGTGCAGATGAACGCGCCGCCCATGGAAATGTCGGACGTAACGCCCGCTGCCTTTGTGCCGCTCTCCAGGTCCAGCATCTCAACGTCCGCGGCAAATGGATAGCGAATGCAATAGCGGCGGTCGCGAACAGACATCCCCCGCGCGTCGCCTTTCAAGGTTCGATCGTCCATGGAAATGACGTTGCTCACTGTCGTTTACGCCGGGCTGCAAACGGCTTGTGGTTACCGGGGGCGTGTCCGGTACTCATTAGTTTGCCTCAAACAACCCGGCGCCTGGCTATTCAAACCATCGTGAACGCCAAAAAGATAACACCAGCGAGGCCCTGTCATCACCAGGCATTATCCGTACATGATATTACTTGGAACGACAAACCGGCGTTTCTCGAAACCGCCCGCCCAGTCCCGGCGTGCTAGCCTGATTGCGGGTTTCTCTATTATCAGCGCCATGACCACACTCTCCGATGGACTCCGTCAAAGCGACCGCGTGCGATTCCGCATGCCCGTCGAGGTATCGTGGCTCACGTCTGCTGGCGTCACCGTCACGCACAACGCCGAGACTCTGCTGGTCAGCCGCAATGGCGGCGTGCTCCGCCTGGCCGAAAAACTTTCCATGGGCCAGGAACTCCACTTGCGCCGCGACCTCGAAGGCGACAACTGGAAGAAGACCCGCGCCCGCGTGGTCGCCGAAATCGACCAGGACCCGCCCGATAACTTCCTCTACGCCATTCATATTCTCGACCCGCGCTCCGACTTCTGGGATATCGACTTCCCCGCTCCGCACAAAGCCGAGGAAGCTCTCGCGCGTCTTCTCATGGAATGCAGCTTCTGCCAGCGCCGCGAAGTCGTCTATCTCGACGAGCTGCAGTTGAAATCCTTCGAAGTCCGCAAGTGCATCGCACGCGTCTGCAAGCTTTGCGACTCGCCGTCCATCTGGATCGAATCCCAATCCGAAATTCGCAGCCCTGAAGATGACGCGCCCGGCACCACCGTCGAAGAACGCGTTATTCCTCGCCGCAATCGCACGCGTATCAAGGCTCGCGTCCTCGCCTGCATTCGCCACCGCGGCTTTCAAGAAGAAATCGCCGTCTGCGAAGATCTATCCAAGGGCGGCCTCAGCTTCCGCAGCCGCAATCAATATCCCGAAGGCACCCGCGTCGAAGTTGCCGTGCCCTTCACTCCCGGCACCGGCGCCATCTTCGTTCCCATCCGCATCGTCTTCTCCCAAGCCATCCCCTCCGCCGGCCTCCACCGCCACGGCGCCGCCTACATCAAGCCCCCCCTCGACATCTGAGCCAGTTTCTCTTCGCCGCCGTTGTAGCATACCTAGGAAGCGGCCACTTTACTCACCTGCGTTCTTTGTAGCCCCGGCCTTTCTCTTACTTTCCTTTTTCCTTCTCTCCTATTTTTTTGGATCCTGCGTGAATTTTATTGCGGGACGAAACTAGATCTGCGCCATTCTGCCGGTCTCGCGCCAATACACGTGCGGGCGAATGTCCTTTAAACCTGCGTTATGGCCATTTCGGATATCTGTGTGATGGTCGCTACGTCGACGGTATCATCTATGATCGAGACAATCTGCCAGTCGCTGCCTTCTCGCATTTTGACTTCGGCCAGCATGAAGTTTAGATGACTTCAATCTTCAGATGCCCGGATTCCATCTCCTTCAGCTGCAACACTTATGGATCCTCACGGGGAGGGGCTGCAGCTATGGAATTCCTGAAGCAGAACTTTAACTGCATGGAAATTCCGACAGAATCTTGGCAGCCGTCGAGTCTTCAGAGTGCTAGAGCGAGCATCGGCCATCTCCGGCCGCGCCCTTACGTGCTCATCACTGTCAACTGACAACTGGGCGCTGACCATTCGTTGGAGTAGAGCGCCGGAACCGCGCACGCTCGTCAATTGCCCAAATCGAAAAACTGTCCCATCTTGCGGAACTTCTCGTAGCGCGCCTCCAGCAGTTCCCGGATGGGCTGATTCGTGAGCGCCGCTAGTTGCCGGTCCAGCACTTCATCCAAGAACCGCGCTGCTCCTTCATGGTCGGTGTGCGCGCCGCCTTCCGGCTCAGCAACGATCTCGTCCACAATCCCCAGCTCTTTCAAATCTTTCGCCGTGATCTTCATGGCCGCGGCGGCGGTTTCCGCTTTCGTCGAATCGCGCCAGATGATCGAAGCGCACCCCTCCGGCGAAATCACCGAATAGAAACTGTTTTCCAAAATGTTAACACGATCGCCGACGGCAATGGCCAGGGCCCCGCCCGAGCCGCCCTCGCCCGTCACCGTGACGATCACCGGCACTCGCAGCCGCGTCATCTCTCGAAGATTTCGCGCGATCGCTTCGCCCTGTCCGCGTTCTTCCGCATCGATCCCCGGGTACGCCCCGGGCGTATCGATCAGCGTAAGAATCGGCCGCCCAAACTTCGCCGCGAGTTGCATCACGCGTAACGCTTTCCGATAGCCCTCGGGCTTGGGCTGCCCGAAATTTCGCACCAGCCGCTGCTTCATGTCACGGCCTTTTTGATGGCCGATGATGACCACGGGCCGCCCATGAAATTTTCCCAATCCCGTGATGATCGCCTTGTCGTCGGCATAGCCGCGATCCCCGTGCAGCTCGATAAAATCCGTAAACAGCAAACCGATAAAATCCAGCGTGTACGGACGCTGCTGGTGACGCGCGATCTGCGCGCGCTGCCAGGGCCCCAGGTGGGTGTAAAATTCTCGCCGTAATTCCCCGACCTGCTCGCGGATGCGTCCCAACTCCACGTCGGCATCCGCGTTTCCGGCCAGGCGGCGCAATTCCTCGACATCTTTTTCCAAGCGTTCGATTTCTTTTTGGCGCTCGATTTCCTTTTGGCGATCGCTCTCTTTCGAACGACCCGGAGGCGACGCGCCGGTTTTGGTTTTTTCTTTTGGGCTCATTCCGGCACCATTCGAACGGCGTGGTTGCCGCAAATCTCCCGGACCGCTTCCACCAATTGGGGCGTGGTTTTCACGCGCTGTTGCGCCTGCAGCACGGCCATGGAGCCGTCCGGCAAGCACAATTCGAACACCACTTGGCACGAGCCCGGCGAAGCGGCAAACAAATCCTCCAGACGGTCGAGAGCATTCTCGCTCAGCGATTGCATTTCAATGCGAACGCGGAGCTCGCTGGATGCAGGGCGCTCCGCCATTTCCTCGAGGCGGCGCGCTTCTTGCAGTGACAGCCGCGTGCCCGCTTCTTCCACCTGAACGCGAACTTTCAGGAGAAGCGGATTGCCTGCTTTCAAGACCTGCTCGAGGCGCGCAAAACTTTCCGGAAAGGCGAGGAGCTCCTGAACGCCGGTCATATCCTGGATTGTGAAGATGGCCCAGCGAGCGCCCTTTTTCGAACGCATGGCACGCGTGCCGACGATCAACGCGGCAACGGTGATGTCTTTTCCGTTTCGCTGATCCTCGACCTGATCGAGAGAAACGGTTTTCAGATCCATCAAGCGCGAAGCGTACTTGGCAAGCGGATGGCCGGAAACGTAAAAACCGAGCATGGCGTATTCGCTCGCGAGGCGTTCTTCTTCGCTCCAGGGCGCAGCCTCAAGCAATTCGAACGGCATCGGCGCCGGGGCGGCGGCGGTTCCGAACAATCCGTGCTGGCCGGATTCGCGCGTCCGGGAAGCGCGCTGCAGGGCGGCGACGGCATCATCCACGGATGCCAGCATGGATTCACGCGGACCAAGCGAATCCACGGCGCCAGACTTAATGAGGCTTTCAAACACACGCTTGTTCAGAAAGCGCGATTCGATACGTTCGCAGAAATCATAAAGGGATTTGAATTCTTCCTGACTCAGACGTGATTCACGAATCGCTCTGGCGGTGTTCTCGCCGACATTCTTGATGGCGGCGAGACCGAAGCGAATGGATTCCCCGACGGGCGTGAAGTACAGATCGCTTTCATTCACATCGGGCGGAAGAATGGAAATGCTCATCCCGCGCGCTTCATTGATGTACTTCACGACTTTTTCGGTGTTGCCGGCTTCCGAGGTCAGGAGGGCGGCCATGAACTCGACGGGATAATGCGTTTTCAAATAAGCCGTCTGATAAGCGAGTAAAGCGTAGGCGCAGGAGTGAGACTTGTTGAAGCCGTAGCCGGCAAACTCCTCCATCAGGTTAAAGATGCGCTCGGCTTTTTTCTCGGGGATCCTGTTGGCAGCGCATCCGGTCATGAACTTGGCGCGCTGCGCGGCCATCTCTTCCTTCTTCTTCTTTCCCATGGCGCGGCGAAGGATGTCCGCTTCTCCAAGCGAAAAACTCGCCAGGAGATTGGCGATTTGCATCACCTGTTCCTGGTACAGGATGACGCCGTAGGTTTCCTCAAGAATGTCTTTCAACTGCGGAAGTTCGAAGCTGACCTTGGTCTTGCCTTGTTTGCGGTTGATGAAATCGTCGATCATGCCGCCCTGGATGGGGCCGGGACGGTACAGCGCGTTGAGAGCGGTGAGATCTTCGATGCGCGTGGGCTGGTAGCGACGGAGAATGTCGCGCATGCCGTGTGATTCAAACTGGAAGATGGCGGTGGTTTCGCCGCGGGCGAAGAGCTTGTAGGTTTCGGCGTCGTCCAAAGCAAGATTGTCGATATCAATTTTCGTGTTGCGGTTCTGCTGGATCATGCGAACGGTATCGTGAAGCACGGTGAGCGTCGTCAGGCCAAGAAAATCCATCTTCAACAGGCCGATGCGCTCGAGCGCATTCATGTCGTATTGCGTGGTGATTTCATCGCGGTTTGACTTGTAGAGCGGAACGATGTCCGTAAGCGGCCTCGGAGAAATCACTACGCCCGCCGCGTGAGTGGAAGCATGCCGCGACAAACCTTCAAGACGCAGCGCCACGGCCATCAAATCCTTGAGCCGCTCATCGCTATTGATGGCCGCTTTGAGTTGCGGGGCTTCTTCCAAGGCGTTTTTCAACTCAATGCCGAGGGTGGTCGGGATGAGCTTGGCCAGGCGATCCACTTCAGCGTAAGGAACTTCCATGGCACGGCCCACGTCCTTCACCGCGGCCTTCGCCGCCATGGTCCCGAACGTAATGATCTGGGCGACATTTTCGCGGCCGTATTTTTGCGTCACGTATTCGATCAGCTCGCCGCGCCGCCGCATGCAGAAGTCGATGTCAATATCGGGCATGGACACGCGCTCGGGGTTCAGGAAACGTTCGAAGAGCAGGTTGTACTGCAAAGGATCGACGTCGGTGATGCGCAGGGCGTAGCTCACCAGGCTCCCCGCCGCCGAACCGCGCCCCGGCCCGACCGGAACATTTTGTGCGCGTGCGTAGTGAATAAAATCCCAGACAATCAAGAAGTAGCCCTCGTAGTGCATCTTCTTGATCATTTCGATCTCGGAGGTGAGCCGGCGCTCGTACTCGGTGAGTGAATTCCGCAGGAATCCCTGCTGCGCCTGGCGCTCGAGATGCGGAACGCGGGCGGCAAATCCCTCGCGCGCCACCGATTCAAAATAGCTCGCGGAACTATGCCCTTCCGGGACTTTGAACTCCGGGAAAGGATTCGGGATGCGCTCGATTTTGACGCTGCAGCGCGAAGCGATGTCCACGGTACGGCTCAACGCTTCGGGAAGCTCGCCAAAAACCTGGGCCATCTCCACAGCGCTCTTGAAGTAAAACTGGTCGGTCTGGAACTTCATGCGATTGGTGTCGCTCATGGTTTTGCCGGTCTGGATGCAGAGCAGGACTTCCTGGGCGTGAGCGTCTTCGTGATGGAGGTAATGACAATCGTTGGTGGCGACGAGCGGGATACCGGTCTCTTTCGAAAGACGGACCAGTTCGCGGTTGACATCCTTCTCGACCGGCAACCCCTGATCTTGAATTTCGAGGAAGAAATTTCCCTTGCCGAAAACATCGCGCAAGCGGTAAGCATTCTCGCGCGCTTGATCGTACTTCCGATCCACGACCGCTTCCGTTACCGGGCCGCGAAGGCAGGCGGAAAGCGCGATGAGGCCTTTGCTATGTTTGGCAAGCAAATCGTAGTCAATGCGGGGGCGGTAGTAGAAGCCTTCGAGGAAACCGGCGGAGACCAACTTGATTAAATTGTGGTAGCCCTCGAGCGACTCAGAGAGGAGCACGAGATGATTTGAGCCGCGCATTCCGGGTTCGGCGTCGCCGCGATCCTGGCCGTTGCCGCCATTCGTTTTTTCGCCGCGGTCATGGCGGCTGCCCTTGGCCACGTAGACTTCGCAGCCAATGATGGGCTTGACGTCGCGCTTGCTGGCTTCATAGAAGAAATTGGCAGCGGCAAAGAGATTGCCATGGTCGGTGATGGCCACGGCGGGCATCTTCTGGCGGGACGCTTCATCCAAAAGCTCGGAGGTTTCGCAAGCCCCATCGAGCAGGCTGTAATCGGTGTGAACGTGAAGATGAACGAACTGCGGTTGGCTCATGGAACTCGATTCTAACAGGATAAGGAAAAAGTCGATATGCTCCGCACCAATTCAAAGCGCTAATCTTTCGATTCGCCAAGATGGCTTGCCCGGAGGCACTCACACACTTTTCTCCTTGATGACGGCCATAGATTCCGCATCGGCAAAATTGAGCAGAACGCCGTCCACATCCATGGGGACACAAGCACTTTCCTCGGTTTTCTTAGTGGCCGCATTAACCAGCAGGAAGTCTTTGTGCGGCTCCGAATCGGAGACGATCCCGTAGCTCTTGAGTTCGCCCGTGTAGAATCCAGCTCCCTGCTTCATCTGCACTTCAGTCGAAGGTGCGCTCATTACCGGTTTTCTGGTGCAATGCCTCGTACCACACAGGGGCTTCTTCAAGAAAGGCGAGGACGCCAAAACGGACCAATAACGGGCTCAGCCAACGATTATCTGCGAGCCCAGTTCCGATTCGCCGGTCCCGTTCCGCGATGCCCCGGATGGCCCCAAGAACCGAGCCCAACAGCAGACTCGCGATGTAATAGAAAACTTAGAAAACGATTCAGATAGCGATGTTGCTAGGTTCAGATAGGCGGCGGGCGGCCGCCAAACCGGCGCGCTACTTGCGCGCGTGACTCTTCTTGCTGGAGGCGGCGCTCTTGCCATGAGATGCCGGGGCGGCGCGCTTCGCGTGGGGCTTCGGGGAGGCAGGTTTCCCTTTGGCCGCGTGTTTCATCGCCTCTATTTCTGCGGCCGCGTGCTTCTTATGAGCGGCGTCGCCCATGGCCGCGGCGGCATGAGCCTTGTCAACGCCCTTTGCCGGCTTCTTTTCCTTCTCTTTCTTTTTCGGCGGTTCCTTGATGCCGCTGAGCTTTCGCAGAATTTTTTCGCGCTCTTCGCGCGTCTTGCCGCGGCCGGTGAGTTGCAAGGCGAAGACTTGTTCGACGATCTGGTCGAACTTTGTTCCACGTGGCATGCCAAGCGCTTCGAGCTCGGTGGCCACAACTGGAAGAGCGTTGCGAACCGGGCGCCACTTGTTCAGGAAGGCGCGAATTTTCGAGAGGGCGGCTGATTTATTGGACTCCGCCATCAGGTATGCGATCTGGTCGAGCGGAAGTTTTTCGAGGAACCGGAAAGCATCGACAGACGCATTCATCTTGCGCCCAACGAGCTCCTTCTGGGCTTCCAACGATTCTTCCTCAAAACCAAGCGCGGCCTCCGATTCTGCGGAACGGAATCCGGCCTTAGAGAGAACGTTGGCCTGTTCCCGGTCTTTCAATCGTCCCAGAACGGCGAGGAGCATCGGGGCGGCGAGACGCGGGCGAAAGCCCGCGGTGAACAGGTCCTCGCGCACCTTCATCAGGCGGCCGATGGCGTCGTAAGCGGGATGTTTTTTAGCCAGCACGGGATTGACGGCCTCGAGGAGGTCGTGCTCTTCCCAAGCCTTCAGCACGACGGAGGGCCGTTCCTCGCGGGCAACGGCGCGAAGCTCACCGCCGGCATCTTCCGGCGTGATGGTCTGCTGGAGATTGCGTTCGATAGCCAGGTCAAACCATTCCTGGGTGCGCTGCTCGATCTTGAAGCCCATGCGCGCCGCGAACCGCAGGACCCGCAATAAACGGACCGGCTGATTCGTGAAACTGTGAATGGTGAGGGCGCGCACTTCGGCACGCTCGATATCGGAGAGGCCGTTGGTGGGATCGAGCAGCAAGCCGCGCGAAGCGGGGTTCAGGGAAATGGCGATGGCATTGAGGGAGAAATCGCGGCGGCGCAGATCTTCCATGATGGTGGACCAGCGAATCTCGGGACGCGTTCCGGGACGAACGTAGTGGTCGTCACGGGCGGCGGAGATGCTGCCCTCACAGTCGCCGGCGAAGAGCACTTCGACGTGGCGAAGCTTTTCATCCTCGGAGAGGATTTTGGCGCCACCTTTTTCAAGTTCGTGAGCGATCTTCGAGGGATTCCCCTCCACGGTGAAATCGAGATCGCGGAGGGAAGCGCCGGTAACAAGGTCGCGGACGGTTCCGCCCGTCAGATACACATTGAATCCGAGTGCGGCGGAGAGTTCCTGCACGCGCAACATCACGGCGCGTTGTTCCGGCGAGAGCCGGCTTTCCAGCAAAAACATATAGTCTGGCATTGCGCTCCTTCTGCTTCAGGGTGTCCGCGCTGACCGCCGCGGAGGCACCCGCAATGAGTTTTCCTGGCCAGCCGCGTTATGCACGCGGGTGATGCGCTTTGTAAATCTGCTTCAAACGCTCCTCGACGACGTGGGTGTAAATCTGGGTGGTCGAAATGTCGGCATGCCCGAGCATGAGTTGCACGGACCTTAGATCCGCTCCGCGCTCGAGCAAATGCGTGGCAAAACTGTGCCGCAGCATGTGCGGCGTAAGAGCCATGCGCATGCCCGCTTGCCGTCCATAGGCCGAAAGTATCTTCCACACGCCGACCCGGCTCAACTGCGCGCCGCGGCGATTCACGAACAATGTGGGATTGCCGGCGACTTTGCCGAGCAGCTTCGGCCTGGCGTCGCGGAGATACTTTTCGACGATGGCGAGCGCCTTCTTGCCAACGGGAACAATGCGTTCCTTGTCGCCTTTGCCGATGCAACGAACACAGCCGACTTTGGCATCGAGATCCGTGACGCGCAACCCCGTGAGCTCCGATACACGCAAGCCGGTCGAGTACAAAACCTCGAGCATGGCGCAGTCTCGCAAGCCGAGAGGAGTCTTGACATCGGGCTGGCTGAGCACGCGCTCGACTTCCTCGAGTCGGAGATAGCCCGGCAAGGAACGCCGGACCTTCGGCGATTCGAGGTTGACGGAAGGATCTTCCGGAATCAGGTCCTGAATCTGGGCGAAACGGAAAAAGTTACGCAGGGTGACCAGGTGCCGGGCCACGGTCTTGCTCTCCAACTTCTGCCGGTACAGACCCGCGAGGAAATCGACGAGAGCGTCGCGGGTGACGGCCTCGAGGCTGAGCTTGCGCTTGCGGGCAAATTCATCGAATTTTACGAGATCGCGACGATACGCGGATACGGTATTGGAAGACAGCCCCTTCTCCACCCGCACGTGGGTCAAGAACGACGAAATGGTTGCTGTAATTTCCATCAGGGCTCCAGGTATCCGTCACTGGGGCCGACGGTGCGCCGCGTGGCAATTCCATAGACTTCCTCGATTTCATGGCAGCGGAAGAGCCAGGCGAGGGCGAGATAAAGGGCTGTCGCTCCGATGATCAGGCCGGCAAAAACGAGCAGCTGCACGAGGAAGCGCGAGTGGATCGTAAAAGTGGTGTAGTAATTTCCGAACCAGCACGCTACTCCCATGATACTCGCACACAAGGAGGTCTTTCCGAAGGATCGCAATATCTCCATCGTTCCCATTGCCCCGTAGCGCAAGCGAAAAATAACAAACAGTGCGAAGAAATCAAAAAAGCAGGCGATGGCTGTCGCCAGCGCGGGACCTCCATTTTGCACGCGCTTGAAGAAAAATTGCAGAAAAATGATGTTCAGCAAAATGTTGATGCCCAGCGAAATCGACGCGACTATGACAGGTGTTTTCGTGTCTCCTGTCGAATAAAAGGCTGGCACTACCAGCTTTACGGTTGCCAACGCCGGCAAACCTACGGCGTAGTAGAGCAAAGCTCTTGCCGTCAAACGCGTAGACTCCGCAACAAACTGCCCGTGCTGGAACAACACCCTGATTATCGGCTCACGCAGAATCATCAGTCCCAGGGCCGCAGGTATTGTGATGAAGGCCACGATGCGCACGGAGAACGCCAGCGTCTTCTTCAGCGATTCGTAGTCCTTGGCCGCCGCCTGATGAGACATCATGGGCAGGATCGCCGTCGCCACGGCGATTGCGTATCCCCCAAGGACCAGCTCCATAACACGGTCCGCAACCGTCAGCGCCGCCAAACTTCCAATGGGCATAACAATTGACGTTGCAAATCGCGTATCAACGAACAGATTAATCTGTCCGATCCCGATTCCAAACAACCTTGGAATCATCAGTCGAGCTACGTTCCTGATCCCAGGATGTGAAAAGGAAAGCCCGAAATTGAACCTCATGCCCTTTTCTACCAGGAGTGGTACCTGTATCAGGAACTGCAGTACCCCCCCCACAAGCACTCCGACCACGATGGCCGTTGCTGAGTCCTTGAAATGGCTGCGGACCACGGCGAAGGTAAACAGGATGGTTGCTAGATTCAGGCAGACCGGAGTCGCTGCGGGTAGGCCAAAGACATGGAAACAGTTCAATATACCCATCGCGAGTGCTGCCAACGCTACGAAAAACAGGTAAGGAAATACGATGCGGTTCAGCTCGATTGCCTGGGCCTCGGCGATGTTTTTTCCGGCAAACAAGTGGACCACCGCGGGCGAAAAGACCATCCCGAGTATAGTGATCACCGCCACAACAAGAGCCAGCGTCCAGAAAAGCCGATTCGCAAATTCCCAAACCTCCTCTCTAGTCTTTTCCCGCATGTACGTGGTGAAGACCGGGATGAACGAGGCCGTCATCGATCCCTCAGCGACCAGTCGACGGAATAGGTTGGGGATCCGGTAGGCAAGATTGTAAGCGTCCGCTGCCGCAGTTGTTCCGAGCAGGAGGGCTATGCGTTGCTCACGTACGTAACCGAGAATTCGGCTGACGATAGTGACCAGGGAGATGATCGAGGCCGATTTGAGGATGCTCTTTTTATCGGTCAAAGGGCAGTGCTCCGGGGCCCTAACCCTAATGAAAACAATGAGTTGACAGGAAAAACGTACTTAACATAACATACATTTTGCCGATTCGCAAATCTGGGTCTTCTCTGGACCGGGGAACGCGGAAATTTGAAAAATAGAGCCCATGCCTCAACGCACAAGAAGGTTATCGTTGTGCTCGCCGACAAGAAGCCCTTGCGCGGCTACCTGAACCCAGGGCAGCTGGGGCGGACTGATCCCCTTGATCTGTTAACCCCGGAGGGGGAACACCTAGAGGTTCCGCTGGCGGGAGTGCGGTCCATCTATTTCGTGCGTGAGTTTTCCGACGAATTCGAACCGGAGCGCAAGGCCTTTCTGAGCCGGCCTAAGCTGGACGGATTATGGGTGAAGTTGCGTTACAAGGACGGAGAAACACAGGAAGGCGTTGTGCCGAACGACCTGCTGTCGCTGCTGGATAACGG
This sequence comes from Acidobacteriota bacterium, assembly GCA_003224525.1. Lineage (GTDB taxonomy): Bacteria > Acidobacteriota > Terriglobia > Acidiferrales > UBA7541 > Acidiferrum. The sequence continues at coordinate 43,124 of QHZB01000201.1, forward strand.
GTTGCAAATCACATCGCCGGACCTGAACTCTTCCACGGACCGTATCTTTGTTCCGCGTGCCGCGCTCTCTGAAGTTACCGTTCTCGGGGTCGTGGGCGTCGCGCGCCGCAAGCCGGCCGCCGCTGCTGCCGCGGCTTCGCAGCCCCGCCTTTTCAACGAATAGCTTCGAGGCCGGCTGTACTTCCCTCTTTGGCCTGTGCAAAACTCGCAGACAGCCCCACAAAGAACTGAGGAGTCCTCTCCATGAAACTTTCTGAAGTTGCGCAGAAATTGGGATGCCGATTGGAAGGTCCCCCGGAACTCGAGATTCGCGGTGTGGCAGGAATCGAGCATGCCGAGGCGGGGCAGATCACGTTCCTTGCGAATCGGCGCTACTTTCCGCTGCTGAAAACAACGCGCGCCTCGGCCGTACTCGTCGAAGAAGGAATTACCCTGGAGCGGGAGGCGTCGCTGCCGGCGCTTGCGGCGCTGCGCTCCGGCAATCCCTATTTGGCATTTGCACAGGCGATCGAGCTTTTCTATCAGCCGCCACGCTATGCGCCGGGGATTCATCCGACGGCGATCATCGCGAAAAGCGCAAGGATTGGCGAAGTGGCGCATGTTGGGCCCTACTGTTATGTTGACGAAGACGTCGAAATTGGGCGCAACGCCGTGCTACACAGTTTCGTTACAATTTATCGCGGTGCGAAGATTGGCGATGATTTCTTCTCGCACGCGCACGCCGTCGTGCGTGAGTTTTGCCGCCTTGGCAACCGCGTCATATTGCAGAACGGCGTGGTGATTGGCGGCGACGGATTTGGTTTTGCCAAACAGAGAGACGGTACTTGGCACAAAATGCTTCAGGCGGGCCCCGCGGTGCTCGAAGACGACGTCGAGGTGCAGGCTAACTCCTGTGTCGACCGGGCTACCATCGGGGAGACCCGCATCGCAGGCGGCGCCAAAATCGACGACCTTGTCCTCGTTGGCCATGGCTCACGCGTTGGCGCCAACACCCTGCTTTGCGGCCAGGTGGGGCTCGCCGGATCGACGAAGGTGGGCAGCGATTGCATTCTTGCCGGGCAAGTCGGCTCGGGAGGACACGTCACCATCGGTGATCGCACGATGATCACGGCCCAAAGTGGCATACCGCACGACCTCGCTGGGAACACTCACTATTCAGGCAGCCCTTGCGTGGACCATCGGCAATGGCTGAAGAATGCGGCGGCGCTCAATCGGATGCCCGATCTGCAAAAGCGTGTTCGCGAGCTGGAAGCGGAAGTAGAGAAGCTGAAGTCACGCTGAAAACACGCGCAGGGCCGGCAAATCAGGATGCTGATACTCCGGCTGCGGGCCCAGGAAAACCAACTGGCCGCTGGTCCGGGGGCAGGCCCCCAGCCATGACGTCGTGAACGTGTTCGTTCAGGGCATCCCGCTCCTCTAAGGAATACTTGGAAGCATCGATGGGCTCGAGAAACTCGACAAGAATTTCACCCGGGCGAATGACCAAGGAGCGCTTCTCCATAACACGGTGCGCACCGCAGCATACCATCGGGGCGATCGGCACGCCCGCTTTAATCGCCATCATAACCGCACCTTTTTTGAACTCCTGCAGGCGGCCATCCGGACTGCGCGTGCCCTCGGGGTAGATCAAAAACGATTGCCCGGCCTTGAGAGCTTCCGTGGCCTTCTCGACGCTCGAAATTGCCGACTCGCGGGCGCTTCGATTGACCGGGATGAACTGAGCCGCCAAGAAAGCTTGTCCCACGATGGGCCATTTGAAAAGTGATTCTTTTAGAAGAATGGCGATCCTTCGAGGAATGGCGCCAACAACTGCGGGCGCGTCGGCTGAGCTCGTGTGATTCGCGACAAAAAGGCAAACGCCCGGAGGGATACGCTCGAGGCCCCGGACGTGAACCCGCACGCCAACGGCTCTGACAAAAAACATCACGCCTTTCACGCCCGCCCAGTAAATCGGGTCAGGATTGCGGGTGATCAGAGTGTAGACCAGCAGCGGCGGCCCGACGAGCAGGATGTACAGAGACAAGAAGACGCCGATAAAAAGAGTCCGGAGCATGGGCAGGCAAAACTTTCTCGAATCCCACGCCGCTGGTCAAGCGGAACATGGAATCGACCGCATCGTTAACGAATGGGGATCGCGCTGGTCTCGCCGCGAAGCATCCCTTCTCGAATGTGGCGCGCCTTTTCACCGGCGTGCGAAACCTCCATGACCTCGTAAAGGGTCTCGTTATTCTCACCGAGCCGGAATTCGAGCGAAATCTCCTTGTCTTCCCGGCGAACCCGCAGCTTCAGCAGATCGCCGGTCTTTTGCTCCTGAAGCCAGTGCTCCACACGCCTGGGCACCTCGCCACCATTCCAGCTGAGGATGACATCCCCGGCCCGCAAGCCAGCCTGGGCCGCAGGGCCTTCGGAATCGACCGTGCTCACGAGGAAAGGACCGCTCGGATCGTGCTCCGCGAAGAAGCCAAGCGCCGGTCGCCGGCGCTCCACGGTTCGCAGAGCCAGGCCTGCCAACGCCAGGATCTGCTGATAGGGGAAAGGGTCCGTGCCCGCCACATATTTCCGGAAAAATTCCTCAAACGACCCGCCGCCGACGGTCTCCGCGGTCAGTTGGACGTCCAGACTGTCTCGGTACGTTTTCTCCTGCTTTGCAAAATTCGTATTCATCAAGCGCAAGACATCGTCCAGGCTTTTCGCATTGCCGGTTCGGTCGCGAATGAGAATGTCGAGCAAGTCTCCCAGCACCTGCCCTTTGGTGTAATACGAGACGCTAAATTCGGGTTGATTGTAGAGAGGATATTTTTCCAGCCAGGCATCGAGGCTGGATTGCTCCGCGCTCTGCCAGCGATTTGCCGGGCGGCCTTCCAGCTCGGTGATCTGTTCGCCGAGGTCCGCGTAGAACTGCTCTTTGCTCCAGATGCCGCTTCGAACGAGCGTGTAGGAACCGTACGTGTTCGTGACGCCTTCGGCAAACCACAGAGCGCGCGTATATTGCTCCTTCGTAAAATCCACGGGATCCAGCGAGGCTGGCCGGATGCGCTTCACATTCCACAGATGAAAGAACTCGTGTGCCGCGACACCCGGCAAGTATTCATCCGAATGGACGCCAATCGCGGTCGAGTTCGCGTGCTCCATGCCACCGCCGCCGGTCCCTTTGCCAAAGTGGAGAATGAACGTGTAGCGTTCGAATGGAGCTCCGCCCATGAGCTTCAGTTCGTACTGACAGATGCGCTTCAGGTCCTCCTCAACCCGCTTCTTTTTCCAGTTGTCTCCGTGAATTACAACCTCGACGTGGGGCGATACTCCGGGCAAGTCAAACTCCTGAAACTTCGCGATCTCAATCGGCCCGTCCGCAAGCTCGTCGTAGGTCTTTGCCATGATCGTAAACACTCTGACACCGCTTACTTGCAACGCGCTTGCGAGCGAAGGGCTAGCAACTTGCCATTGGTAGGGGACATCCGGCATTTCGAGGAGGGTCTGTTCGGACCGGCGATCGGGGACGTACATCAGGATCATCGCGGGATTGATAAAGGCGTGCTCGCCATTGAGCTGCGAGTCGAATGGGCCGGTTTCATCCCAATAGCTATCATAGCGGATCGCAATGGTCCCCTTCCCCGTTACCCTCCAGGATTGCTTATCCAGCTTTTCAATGGACGATATTTCTGTACCGGCAAGGGCCGCAACATTCTGGACGTGATTGCTGAAGTCGCGAATCTGATAAAGGGCGTTCCATGCCGCCATCTGCACGGTGACTTCTTTCACGACATTGGGAATGGTCATCGTCACGTGGAAGAGATGCTGTTCCGGGTGTGCAAGCGACACTTCGTATCGGATGACGGCGCTGCTGGAGGAGCCAGATAGGAGAAGAAACAGGAAGCACAGGAGCGCCAAAATTCGCAGAGTGCGCCGACCCAGAGTTAAGATCACCGGGTTTTCGCCTCGCCCGCAAGTTGAACAATCGTGCCAAGTTTCTTCAGAACTTTTTCGCACAAGCCATCAAAGCTGCCGTTGGACATGATGAGAAGGAGATCGCCCGGTTTGGCCTCGGCAGCAAGATGTTCCGCGATGGCGTCCGAGCTGTGAAAAACGCGAGCGCCTTTGCCAAGCGTACGGACGCTTTCTGCAACCGTCTCGGGGTCAAGGCGATTCTCGCCGCCCAATTGCTGGGCGCGAAAAACGCCGCCGAGAATGACGCGGTCGGCGAGGGCGAGCGCCTTTGGCAGCGCCTCCTGAAACACTTTGCGGCGCATAGAATTTGACCGCGGCTCGAGAATGGCCCAGAGCCGGCGTGCGGGCCAGCGTCCGCGCACGGCCTCGATGGTGGCTTTCACCGCCGTCGGATGATGTGCGAAATCATCAATCACCAAGACTCCCCCGATTTCGGCCTTCACATCCATTCGGCGCTTCACGCTGCGGAACGTCCCGAGCGCCTTGGCAATCTCCGCGGCTGGGATGCCGCGTCCCTCGGCAACGATGAGCGCCGCCATCGCGTTCAAGACGTTGTGGCGTCCCGTGGCGGCCAGCACAAATCCTCCAAACAGCTTTCCATGATGCGCGACGCGAAAGCGCATGATTTCGCCATCGATCGCGAAGCCGCTCGCCACCCAATCATTCCCATCGTTGAAGCCGTACGTTTCAACCGGGCAGAAAGCCTTTTCTGCCGCGAGTCGCAAGGCCGGGCCCGCATCTTGCGCGTCGCCCCAGATGACCACGCGGCCGCGCCTGGGAACAAGATTAACCAGGCGGCGGAAAGCCAGCTGATACGTCTCAAAATCAGGATAAATGTCGGCGTGATCGTATTCGAGCGAGGTAATGATCAAATCATCGGGGTGGTAATGAAAAAACTTGGGCCCGCGGTCCCAGAACGCGGTTTCGTACTCGTCACCTTCAAGAATGAACTCTTCCCCGCCGCCAAGCCCATAACTCTTGCCAAAGTTTTCCGCCACGCCTCCCACGAGAAAATTCGGCCGCTTCCCCGCAGTGTGAAAAATCCAAGCCAGCATCGCCGTCGTGGTGGTTTTTCCATGTGTGCCGCTGACGACAATGGAATGTCTTCCTGGGAGAAAGACTTCCTCCAGAATCTCCGGCATCGAACGATACGGGATCTTTCGGTCCAGCACTTCCTCCAGCTCGGGATTTCCGCGCGCGATGATATTCCCGATCACCACGAAGTCAGGAGCAGGCTGCAAGTGCGCGACATTAAAAGTGTTGAAGAATGAAATGCCGAGGGTTTCAAGCAGCGTTGACGCCGGCGGGTAGACTCCAGAATCCGAACCGCTCACGCGAAAGCCGCGCTCGCGCAGCATCCCGGCCAGCGGCGCCATCGCCGATCCGCCAATCCCGATCACATGCACGTGCTTCGTTTCGCTCAAGCCATCACCGCCGGTTCCAGGAATTCGAGTGTGCCTTCCCCCTCCGCGTCCAGGCGCGCCTTTATGCCCAGGGGTATCGTAAGCATGGGCCGCACGGTATGACCAACCGGTGCACCGAAAATGATCGGGACGCCAAGCGGCCGCAGGATTCGCGCGCAAACTTCCCGTACCGTGGGGGCTCCGGCCGCGGCCGGCTCACTTTCAGGAAAATCCCCGAGTACAATCCCGCGCACGCCTGCAAATTTTCCGGCTTGTTTCAAATGCATCAGGACGCGATCCACCTGGTAGGGCTTCATGCCGCGATCTTCGAGAATCAGGAGCGAATCCTTGGTGTCCAATTCCCACGGCGTTCCGATCGTGGCCTCCAGCAGAGTCATGCATCCGCCCAAAACTCTGCCCATGGCCTGACCGGCGAGGACGGCTTCACCCCTCAGCCGCAGCTTCCATCCGCCTTCCGCCCTGCCCACCGCTTGAAGAAATGAACTCTCATCGTAGCCCTTGCGTGCACCCGGACCCGCGTTGAGCCCGGCGGCAACCATTGGACCGTAGAAGGTTACCCAGTTGCACCTTTGCCACAGAAAGATCTGCAGAGTGGTGAGGTCGCTGAATCCAATCACGCACTTGAGATTCGCGAGGCTCTTCTCCAGTTCGAATTCCAGAAGGTAATTCGATCCGTAGCCGCCGCGCAAGGCAACAAGTCCGTCGACCAGATCGGAATTCAGGTGCCCAAGAAAGCCATTGGTCCGCTCCAGGGACGGACCGGCAAAGTACCCTTCCGCTTTGCTGTCTTGATTGGCGACGACCTGAAAACCGTGCCGCTTCAGCTCCGCGAGCCCCGCAATCATTGCAACGGAATCAGCGGGCGAAGCCGGTGCGAATACTCCAAGCCGCGAACCGGCGGCGAGCGCCTTTGGTTTTCGTGGAGCTCCATTGCTTCCGTTCATTCTTGATGGCCCTCGACGGGAGCCACCTCGGTGATCACGCCCTGGCGATTGAGCTGATTGAAAATCGCCTCTTCCTGCTTGTGGGTCACATCCGCCTCGAATTCCACGGTAGAAGTTGCGCCCGCCATCGAAGTGCGCAAATGCTGCATCGGAATTTTCATGCCCGCCATCATCCGCTGAATTTCCGTGGCGAGGCTATCCGCTTGACTCGTGGTGATTCGGAACACCATAAGCCGGCACTTCAAATTGAAGTATTGCTCCGCCCAGCCAATGACCGTCAAGCCAAAGAGCACCAGCCCCGTTGCATAGCCGGCGACGGCGTAAAGGCCTCCTCCAGCAGCCATACCGATGGCGGCCTCTACAAATATCGTTGCCGCAGTGGTCATCCCCAGGACGCCCCCCGGTCCGCGGAGAATGGCGCCCGCTCCAAGAAAACCGATGCCCTGGACGATATTGGAGGCGATTCGCGTGCCGCTCGAATCGCCAAGGCGGTGTGCAATTTCGCCGGACAAGATGGTAAACAGCGCGGTAGCCAGACACACAAAGAGGCTGGTGCGAATTCCGGCCGGCCGCCGCCGCAAAACGCGTTCAAAGCCGATGATCGCGCCCAACGCCGCCGCGATCGTTAGCCGTAGAAATATTTCATGAATGGAAAGCATGGCCCCAGCGGCCCACCCCCCGCCTGAACGAAATTCTAGCTATTTACAATTTAAATTGCGTCAATTTCACGAAGTGGCGTGCCCTAGCGTGTATCTCGCTGCGCTTTAAGTGCCGCAGCCGGTCCAGGCCGAATTTCTCGACGGTAAAGCTCCCCAGCACCGAGCCATAGACCATGGCGCGGCGCAGCGAAGCGTCACTCTTATTGCCACAACCCGCCAGGTAGCCCATGAAGCCGCCGGCGAAGCTGTCGCCGGCGCCAGTGGGATCGTGCGGTTCTTCGAGCGGAAATGCCGGCACACAAAAGACGCCACGTTTGTCCACCATCATGGCCCCGTGTTCGCCGCGCTTCACCACCAGCGTCGCAGGGCCCATCTTGAAGATGTGTTTCGCGGCGCGCAGCAAATTGTGTTCATTGGAAAGCTCGCGAGTCTCCGAATCGTTGATCATCAGGATGTCCACGTGCTTCAGAGTCTCACGCAGTTCCGCGTTCGAGCGCTCGATCCAATAGTTCATTGTATCCAGCGCCGCGATTTTGGGGCGCTTCTTCACCTGCTGCAGGACGTCCCGCTGCAAATCCGGCGCGATATTTGCCAGGAAAACGTACTTTGACGCGCGGTACTTTTCCGGCAAGCGGGGCTTGAATTCCGCAAACACATTCAGTTCCGTTCCCAGCGTTACGCGCTCGTTCAAGTTCTGGGAATAACGCCCGGCCCAGAAGAAGGTCTTGCCCGTGGCTCTCTCCAGGCCGTCCGTGTCGATATGCCGGCCGCGAAAGATTTTCTCGTCTTCCTGGGTGAAATCGTCGCCCACGATGCCGACGAGACTTACGGGAGCGAAGAAGCTGGCGGCCACGGCGAAATATGTCGCCGCACCCCCGACGGTCCGTTCCACTTTTCCGTAAGGGCTTTCCAGCGCGTCGAACGCCACGGAACCAACAACGAGTAACGACACGAATTCCTCCTAGGAAATGTATTTTCCGAGAATGGCGGCGAGCCGCTTCTTGGTGGCTTTGGGAACGATTTTCAAGTTCGTGACCAGCGCATGCTGCAGCGCCGCTCCGCACTTGCATGACCGGCTGGCGGGCATCTCGCGAACCGCAGTTCGCAGAACCTTTTGCGCATTATCTGCATTTTGCACCAGCGTGGTCATAATTTGCGCGGCCGTCACCGATTCATGCAGCGGATGCCAGCAGTCAAAGTCCGTGATCATCGCGATCGTGGCGTAGCAGATCTCCGCTTCTCGCGCCAGCTTCGCCTCCGTCAAGTTGGTCATGCCGATGACTTCGAATCGCAACTCCCGATTTACCTGCGCTTCCGCAAGCGTCGAGAATTGCGGCCCTTCGATGCAGATATACGTCCCGCGGCGATGCACCTTCACGGCTTCGTGGACGCAGGCGTCGGCGAGCACTCTGGACAACGGTCCGCACGTCGGATGCGCGAAGGCCACGTGCGCGACGATGCCATCCCCGAAAAAGGTGCAGGCGCGGTTCTTGGTCCGGTCAAAAAACTGATCGGGAACGAGAAATTCCCCTGGCTGTAAGTCTTCCTTCAGCGAACCGACCGCGCTCACGGAAATGATGCGCTCCACGCCCAGCAGCTTCATCGCACAGATGTTCGCCCGGTAATTGATTTCACTGGGCAGAATGCGGTGTCTGCGGCCGTGCCTCGCAAGGAACACCACGCGCTTCTCTTCCAGCGTGCCGAGCACCATCGCGTCGGAAGGATCGCCGAAGGGCGTCTTGACGCGTATCTCCCGCGTGTTCGTCAACCCGCTCATCTCGTATAGTCCGCTGCCGCCCGTGATGCCGATTGCCGCACTGGCATCGGTCTTGGCACTCTTTGACTTTTTCGGCTTCTTTATTGCCATTCTCATTTTCTCCGTGGGAATTGCCGCTCGAGCCCCGGTAACTCCACTTCGCTCGTTACACCCTGCTCCGGCGGCGATGCCGCGAACTCGTTAGCTCCGAAGGCCGCTGCTATTGAGAATCTCGTTCACGGCGGTAAACGGATCTTTTTTCCGGTCCGCGACTTCTCCCGCGAGCTCCGCCAGCCTCGCTTCTCCCCCCGCACCGCCGAGTGCGCGCTCCAAAAGCCGCGATCCGAGCAGCTCGAGCAACCTGTTCTTCCAATGCTCCGCCTGCTTGCGGTGTCGCTCCCCGCTGGCCTCAAAATGCATTCGAAACTTTGCCACCGTCTCCGCGAGCGCTTCCACGCCTTTGTTCTCCGTGGCCACCGTGCGCACCACCGGCGGATGCCAGCCATCTCGCGGCATGACCAGCGAAAGCATCGCGAGCAGTTGTTGCTCGAGGCCGTCGGCGCCTTCGCGGTCCGCCTTGTTCAAGACAAAAATGTCGCCGATCTCCATCAACCCGGCCTTCATGTTCTGAATGTCGTCTCCCAGCCCAGGCACGAGCATGACGATCACGCAATCCGCCAGCCGTACGATGTCGATTTCGTCCTGGCCAACGCCAACGGTTTCGATGAGTACCTGCTTCTTCCCGGCGGCATCAAGCAGCAGCGCTACTTCCGCGGTTGCTCGCGCCAGACCGCCGAGAAAGCCGCGCGTCGCCATCGAGCGAATGAACATGCCGCCATCCCCCGCATGGCCTT
>QHZB01000364.1 GCA_003224525.1 Acidobacteriota bacterium
CGAATCCGAGCTGTTTCAGGATGTCGAAGATTGAGTGGCCCGGTCCTCGCCGACACGGGCGGACTCCTGAAGGCGCTCGCCCGCACGCCTGACAGCAAACCGAGCTTTCCAGAGTACCAAGTGGCCCTCGCTACGGCGAGCACTGTGATCGTGCCGGCGCTCGTGCTCGCGGCGGTGGACTACTTCCTAAGAGAGAATCGAGCCGCCATGCGCAAGCTCGTCGCCGAGCTCTTCGATCCAAAGACCCGTTACGAGTACGCGCTGCCGTTACCTTCCGATCTTGTTCGCGCCCGCGAATTCGACGCCAAGTTCAAAGAGCTGAATCTCGGATTGGTCGACGGGACCGTTGCGGCCCTTAGCGAGCGCCGGAGTGTCTACCGGGTACTGACCTCCGATCGACGCGATTTCGGCGCGATTCGTGTCGGTCCGCACTTCTCACGAGCACTCGAGCTGTTGCCGTAGCGACGCAAAAGGAGAGATGGGTCGCGGCAAGTGCCGTCCCCAGCATCGCCAGATTTCTCCACCTGGCAAAGCGGCTCCTGAAGGCATCAGTCACTTGCCCGGGGTCATGACAATGAGCGAAGGCTGTGCCGGACCACATTAGCCACGGACGATAATGGTCTCGCTGCGCTACGAAAGACGGCCTTACCAAATTCTAGCGCGGACCTTAGAAGGAGACGTGCCGTGGGTCTTGATGCTGTCGTTTATCGCAACAGAGAGCATCTCGAAATGGGATCTGACAATGCACGCGCCAATATGGCCCAGCAAACCGGGGAGGTCTATTTCGAGGACAATCAACTGTCGAGAAAGTACCAGTACAAAGTCGAAGCTGTCGCGCATCGGCTCGGTAACGTGGCAGAGATCAGCGCCCTTCGCGAGGAGGCTTCAGGGCTGATCGACCCAGAGTGTTTCGTCATCCGGAAAGTACTCTATTCGGGAACGCACAAGCGGGGAGGTGATTCCGCTTAACGAACTTGGGGAGCTCTCAGCCGAACTGCATCACATTCGCCAGATCGACCGGACCTCGCCTCAGATGCACCAGTTGGTGGACGAGTTAGAGGATCTCATCCAGGCCGCGAAGGACGAGGTCAATCCGATAGTCTGTGACATTCCCCTCCGTTGTCCGCGAGTTAACTGTGCCTCTTGTAAACCTCGAACTGTCTGAGCCGATGAGAATTATACCTTCCTGCATTATTCTCCTCTGATGCTCATTTCTCTCGCGACACTCCTCGCAATTCTGTCTTCGATCTTCCGTTCACGTGCCGGCCTCCAGCTCGAGAACCTGGCGCCGCGCCACCAAATCGGTGTGCTTCGGTGCGCTGCCGCAAACCGCCGTCTCAGACCTGGCGGACATTCCTTGAGAATCATGCCCAGCAGCTGGTCTCCATCAACTTCTTCACCGTGCCCACGATCCGCTTCCAGGTCCTTTACGTGTTTCTGGTCTTGGCCCATGACCGGCGCGCATTCTGCATTTCAATGTGACCGCTCACCCAACCGCGGAGTGGACGGGACAGCAACTGCGGGAGGCATTTCCCTTTGCCCAACTCCCGCGCTACCTGTTGCTGCGGGACCGCGATGCCATCTTTGGCAATCATTTCCGAGAACAGGTGCGAGATATGGGCATCTGCGAAGTTCTGTCTGCGCCACGCTCACCCTGGCAGAGAGCCTATGTGGAACGAGTGATTGGATCGATTCGACGCGAGTGCCTCGATCATGTGATCGTATTCCAGGAAAACTCGCTACGGCGAACCTTCAATTCGTATTTCGATTACTATCACCGATCGAGAACGCATCTTTCGTTGGGGAAGGACTCCCCAGAGCCACGAGCGATTCAGCCGCCGGAAATGGGGTTCGTCGTGGCGCTACCGCAGATTGGTGGGCTAACTCATTGCTTCGGTTGTGCTTACAGTTTTAGGGATGCTCTTACTGTAAGTTGCTCCAAACTTGCTTCAAGACTCCAACCTCCCGAGAGTCGGTCACGTGGATTGTCGATTGCCCATCCCCGGCGGTTTTGACGGACTCGCTTTGTCTCCAAGGGCATTGTGGGTTTTTCACCCACTGCGGACGAAGATTCGGTGCACATTGCAACATTAGGCAAGGGCCTTCAGCGCTTCTGGACAACTCCAGGCTCTGTTCGCAGGCTGGCAGCGGTATACTATCAGCATGACCCAAGAAGCCGCCGAACTGTTGAAAAAAGCCCTCGCTTTACCTGCGGAGGAACGCGCCAATCTAGCGAGCACCTTGATCGATAGTCTGGATGCTACGATTGACGAGCACGCCGAGGCTGCTTGGCAGGAGGAAGTCCGGCGCCGCATCGACGACTTGCGCTCAGGACGTGTACGCACGGTTCCATGGGAAGAAGTGCAAGAGAAGGCTCGTACCCTCCTCGATGACCAGAATCGCCGTTAGGTTCCATCCCGAAGCGGAGGCTGAATATTTGGAAGCTCTACGTTGGTATAGGGAGCGGAGCCCTATGACTGCCGTGAGGTTCGAGGCTGAATTTTCTAGATCTGTTGAAAAGATCCAGCAGGCACCCGAACGCTGGCCCCGCTATCTCGGAGACTCGCGGCGTTTCTTGCTTCACCAATTTCCGTTTGAGATTGTCTATCAGAGTTCCGCTTCCCTTGTTTTAGTTCTTGCCGTTGCACACGGTCATCGCCGCCCCGGCTACTGGCGAGGCCGAGTGTAACAGGGTCACTGGCATGAGCCAATAGAAAGACCTGGCTCGCCCAGCTCGTTTGCCGGGCTCTCGCGTCGACGGCCCCACCACCGCCGCGCGACCGAGCGTCGTATACTAGCTCTCTGAGAAGATCATTTCCGCGGTTTCCTGCAGTCGCCGATTCCTGTTGTCCCGTCCGAGAGACTTCAGCACCTTCCGTTGAAATATGGGAATCTGGCCCTTGGCAGTAAATCGTTCTTACGGTTTCGTGAGGCCCTTGGCTGGCATTGGGATTCTGCGGATGACTGTTGCTTCGCGGATCACCTTCCAACCATTGCGAGCCAGAGCAGCCTTGAGAACGAGTGCAGCCAGCTCCTCCATCTGGCTACGAGGAAAAGAGGAAGCGTCCTCCGGCATCCGCTCGGCGAATGAGATCCGCGATCTGCGCTCGCAGTGCTGCACCACGCGCGAATACGCCTCGCATGCAAATGCAAAGAGCTCGTAGTATCGAAAGTCAACGTCTACAAACCTCTCCTGGTGCCGTCGCGTAGGCAAGCCGTAATGGCGGGGCTTCAGATAGTGGAGCAGATGCGCCGCTTCATGCACGACGACGTCGTTGTAGGGATCTCTGGTTTCGTAGGAGGACCACCGCACATGCGCGAAGTTGTTCGCGATGCCGTCACATGGCATTTTGATTTCCTTGGGTGTGAGTCCGTAATCGCCGAAACAAACCCAAAGAATGTGCCATGCCGTCGTGTCTCCCCCGACGTAGCCGCTCGACAATTCGGTCTCCAAGGCTGCGGCGGCTCCCTGAAAATTCAGCACGAACGTGCGCGCGGTGAGCTCGCGGAGCGCAGTCTCCTGCCAGCCGCTCGGCACGAGTCCCTCCACCATAGTCCCAAGACGGCGCTGAATGTCCTCCGATGCCACCTTGGGCTTCAACCGCGCTTCTGTTGGAACCAGTTCACCCAACCGACGAAACAGCATCCGCAGCGCGATTTTGACCGCTCGGCTGTAAGCTTCGTCCATCTTGAACTGGGCAGAGGTAAAACAACCAGAACCCGCTCCCTCCCAAGTCCTCTCACCGGTGTACAGGAACCGCTCAACAACCGACGCCAACAAACCATCCTGTGCGGCCCCACAGGCCGCTTCTCGAATGCACCCTTTGACCATTGCGAATTTATCGTCTTTCGTTGTTGCCGGAGCCATAGTGCGCTTGTCAGCCTACCAACAAGGGACAACAGCATAATAAACTGTTGGCCAAGACTAGGTAGGATGAAGACCCTTATGAGTGCTGTACGTAGCCGATTATTTAAGGCGGTCCGAGAACGCCCCCCCGATTGCCCGGCGGTTGAATCACTTGGCCTTTTTTCCTATACCCTCGATCATGGAAATCCAGTTGGGGACCATGCTCAGGAAATCCGAAGGAAGCGGAGAGCGCTTTCCTCGGGCGGGACGGCCCGTGGGGTCGGCTGACTGGGTACACCAAACTTGCAAAGCGTTTCCGGCTGCCTCCGCGGGGAAGTCAGGCGCCCATCCCAATACATCGCCTCCCTCGTGATCGCCGAGCCGATAGCATCCCAGCACCAGTCCTTTGCAAATCTCTAGCGCTTCCGCCTTCAGTCCAAGTTCCAGGTAGCGCTTCATTTCATCAAGGAACGGCTGTACCGTTTGCTCAAGGATTTCCCAGGCGGCCTCTGAGGGCTCGACGTATCCCCACTCATGATTGCCCGCGCGGGCATTCAGGTCCTCATAATCCAGCTGCCGAATCTCGTCTTCGATCTCCGCCGCGACATCTTGATACTTGAGTTGGTGCAAGACTGATCGCGCAAACCCTTCGGCCTCGTCGGCCAGATCGGGATGTGCTTCGAGAAGGCACCGCAGCACGGCTGCGGCCTCACCCGGCTTCAAGCGTTTCAGCAGAGGACGGCCTTCGCCGTTTCGGGCTGCTTGGCGTCGAGTTTTTCCGCGTGACCTCATCGTTCCCCTCAATAAATTCCAGCCACCACTTTCGTTCGAAATGGGAATTCGCTCAGACTCGCTAACCCAGGTAGACTCCCGCAGAGCAATCGAACGCCTGCTCGGGCGTGGCCTCGAACGAACCCGAAGCAACCACTGAAAGCGCGTACTTCATGTCGCTGTACGTGAAAAAGGCGTACTGCCATCGGTTGGTATCTCCAAGGTAGCCGAGACGACAAAGGCGCACAGGAATCTCCGCCCTGTCGGCTCTCCGTTCGCGGCGTAAGGGCAGAGCGTCCACGTAAGCATATGCCCCGCGGAAGCGAATTAGCACGGCGCGGCACTGGTGCTTGCATGCGGCCCGCGCATGGCGCTCCAGTTGCGTCCGAAGGGCCCTCTGGGCTACTTCAGTAATGGGTCCCCGCGGCACTCGAACCCAGATTCTCTGTGCCGGACTCAATGGATCGTCCCCTGCCAACGCCTACCAACGCCCGGGTATTTGTAAAGATACTCACAGATACTCACACCTGTCGTTCAGTCGAATACCTTTCAAAGCCTGCGTCTGCGCCCTTTCGTGAACCGTCTCAGTCGAGATTCCGAGCAGCTGTGCGATCTCGCGGTCAGAGCCGGTTTCGCGAACTCCATCATAACGGCTCTTCAACCCGTAACGCTCCTGAATTCTCTGCATGCGCAACGGCTTAGACGCATTTCCAACCCTCTCATAATCAGGTCAGGAGCTGCTCCAGACGACCTTGCACCGCCCGATCCGGGAAGCACTCAGTCGCACCGACTGATAGATGAAGCGAGCAAGCGTGGTGTAGTTGCGCGACCTCGACGCGCGTCGCCGAGCAGTCCAGACTCGACAAGGCTGGTTCGGCTCGAAGTTTTAACCAGTTCCCTCAGC
The DNA here is from genome assembly GCA_003224525.1 of Acidobacteriota bacterium. Taxonomy (GTDB): domain Bacteria; phylum Acidobacteriota; class Terriglobia; order Acidiferrales; family UBA7541; genus Acidiferrum. The sequence goes on from QHZB01000364.1 coordinate 5,523, forward strand.
ATGCTACACCTTGCTACACCTCCCATGCTGAGGCGGGACCACGGTTTCGTTCATCGCGAGTGACGCCCTCTTCTGTTTTCCGGCATGACCAAGTACATCGCGTCGAAACACAGCTGGCGTGCGTGAAGGTGCGCGCCGCCGATCTAAAAATGCTCTGCAACAGGGTACACAAAGGTTGCTGGACGCTACGGGCTCGAACCGCTGAACCCCTGCTCGACTGGCAGGGGTTATGCCGGGCAAACTTCGGCGCTATTTCATTGAAATGAATATGGTTGGTGGACGTGGCGGGACTCGAACCCGCGGCCCCCTGCTTGCAAAGCATGTCATACCCGGTCCGAATCTAGTTCCGCTAATCGCGAATCGCAAACGTGATAATGTTCGGCCCCGCAGCCACGGCGATGAACTGTCTGCCATCGAACATATAGGTCATGGGTGACGCTCTCCAGTTGTGATTGGTCTCGACACTCCACAGTGGATTGCCCTTCGCCGCGTCCGCAGCCATTAGGCCGCCGCCTTCTTCACCAAAGATCACTAGCCCGCTGGCGGTGGTCAGAGTGCCGCCCCAGGAATTGGCCGGCCCTGGCTGCGGAAGTGTCCAGACAATTTCGCCCGTGAAGATATCGATCGCCTTCAGAATCCGCTGTGGCTCGGGATCAGGCCCTGTACGCTGCGACCCGCCCAGATAGGACTTGCCAGCCTCCCATTCTCCTGGAGCGCTCTTCATGTAGATGCTACATTTCTCAAACGTTTGGACATAGTAGAGGCCGGTCGCGGGATTGAACGAGGGAGAAAACCAATTCGTCGCTCCATCCTGAGAAGGGCACACCTTGGTGCCCGCTGGCGTGGGTTCCTGGTTAGGAAGCTTGATGGGACGCCCGTCGGACGCGATCGCGCTTGCCCACGTTAGATACTTGACGAACGGTTTGGCCAGGAGGAGGGTGCCGTCGCGGCGATCGAAAACGTAGAAGAATCCATTGCGGTTGGCCTGCAGCATCAGCTTCCGCGTCTGGCCCTGCCACGGTGCATCCACCAAGACCGGAGTTTCCGTAGCGTCCCAATCCCACAGATCGTGTGGCGTGAATTGGTAGTACCACTTCAGTTGTCCTGTCTTGCGCTCTAGCGCCAGAATGCAGTCTGAATAGAGATTGTCCCCCTTGCGTTGATCACCGTTGTACTCCTTGCTGGGATTGCCGGTTGGCCAGTAAACAGCGTCGAGCTCGGGATCGTAGCTGCCGGTGAACCAGGTCGGAGCGCCGCCATGCTCGATGTCCTTTCCTTGCCACGTCTCTGATCCTGGTTCTCCTGGTTGCGGGACGGTTGAGAACCGCCAGACCTCCTTGCCGGTCTTCTGATCGTGAGCTGCGACGAATCCGTTTGCACCGTGCTCACCCCCGGAAACACCCGAGATGACCAGGTCGCCTGCGGGAAGAGGCGCTGATGAAGCAGCGTAGTTCTTGCGCGAGTCAGCGAGTTCGCTATCCCACAGGAGTTCGCCGCTGAAGCGGTTGAGCGCGATGATGTGAGCGTCATCGGTTTCCATGAAGACGCGATCGCTCGCGATTGCGACGCCGCGGTTGGCACCGCCGCTGACAGACATTGCGCGCGTGCGCGGCCGTTTGTAACGCCAGATCTGCCGGCCGCTTCCGGCATCGAGCGCGAAGCACGCATTGCGGCCGGTCACGTACATCATTCCGCCGACAACGACCGGGGTGACCTCCAGCTTGCCCATGTCCGGAACCGTGAACATCCATGTCATTGCAAGACGCGCGACATTGCCCTTGTTGATTTGCGTGAGGCCGGTGTAGCGGTTCCCGCCGGGATCACCGTTATAGCTAGGCCAGTCTGTCTCGGACGTCACCTCGCGAAAGCGACTGCCGGCGCGGCGCAGCAAGTGCACGCGCTGGTCATCGGTCCGCAACTGTATGTCGTCAAAACCTTCGCCGAGCACCTGTCCTTCGAGGGTCTTGCCTTCGGTGGTCTGAAGCTGCAGCTTCCTACCGGCAATGGAACCGGCTGCAGCGCGACCTTGCATCGTACGCAGGAACTTCAGCAAGCGGGTCATTTCAGGACCCGCAATGCCGCTTGGAGGCATGCCTCGCGCAGGCAGGCCGTTGCGAATCAAACTCGCCAACTGCCGGTCCTGATACGCCGCCAGACGCAACGCGATTGCCGGGCCTATGTCGCCGCCGTTGCCATCGGCGCCGTGGCATCTGGCGCAACGGGCCTCGAAAGCCTGGCGTCCGGGATCGACCTTCTGGACGATCTGTGCGGCGACTCCCAAAACTATCGTGAGGAGAAACGCCAGCATGGATCTCAGATCCTGCCGAACTTTTTGACGGATTCCTTGATGGAGTGGAGCTTTTCAATAAATGGAATCATGCGGTGTTCCGTATCGCCGAGCTCCTGCGTCGATTGAGCCATAAGCCAGACTGTACCGACAAACCCAGCCGCGATGGCAAGGGAGAATGATCGTCGCCTACCTGAGGATCTCATCAGGCAGCTTCCAACGCAGCTTGCATCATTGCACGCGTGTAGCCAACATTGAACGCGAAGGCCGCGTACCCTCCGCCACCCGGGTATTGCGGACGGAAATTCGGCCGTTCGCGATCGTAGTCGAGTGCGCGTGGGTGCTCAGGATAGATCAACTGAGTATACTTCTGCTTTACCAGCTCCTTCATCACTGCGAACATGTCGATCTCGCCTTCATCGACGAACACTTCGGTGTAACGCTCGTAAACCCTCTGCACCTGCACATTGCGGAAATGCACATGGTTGATGCGGTCCCGGGAAGCGAACCACCGGCACACCTCGACAGGGTCTCCGCCCATCTCCCGTGTCACCCCGCAATCGAAGGTGATCCCGTTCGAAGGGCTGTTCACGATGCCTATCAGTTTCTTCCAGCCTTCGATCGTTCCCATGATCTGCTGGGACCCGCGGCTGATAGGCGCGGGGGGATCGTTTGGGTGCAACGCGAGACGCACGCCGGCCTTCTCGGCCTCAGGAATCACGGCCTTTAGGAAATAGGTGATATTGGCCCACATTTCGTCGAGCGTATGGGCCCCCTCTTCTGCGAGTGGCGGAAGATCCTTCATCCGTTCGTAATCAAAGCCCGTCCAGCCCGCCCGCGCGCGCCCGGTCTCTTCGAAATAGCCCTCCATTGCCCGGTGCGCGTACCAGTTATACTCGATAACTGGCAGGCCGACCTTACCGGCAACCCTGATCGAGTGGATTACCTTCTCGACGTCTGCATCCCTTCCTGGCCGGTTGTAGATGGCATTCGGAAAGCCTGCGATCATCAAGTTGGCCAGGACGAGCCCATTGCTTTTGAGGTGGCCGATCATGTCCTTGAGTCGGCTTTCTTCCCAGGGAATCGGGCCGCCGCCGGAGATCACATGGTCGACACCAAGTTGACGGATTCGTTGGGCCGCCGCCGCGGCCTCGTCATTCGAACCAGCCGGGTCGCCCGGCGACCCACCCAGCGCCGCCTCCAGGCAAATCTTCGGCGTGTCCTTTCCCTCGACCTGTGGGCGGCCGGGAGCTGCCGCGGCGGGAGTGGCAGGCAACGACAATGCGGACGCGCCGTAAGCGGCGGGCATCGCTAGGGCCGCTGCTCCCGCGCTCTTCAAGATCGTTCTTCGTGATAGTTTGCCGTTCATGAGCCTTACTACACGAGGATACCGGCAACGTGTCAAGTGGAAATTGGCAACGTACTGAGCGGTGACTTCACGTAGCGGTTCGGCGTTCGTCGGCTTATGGTTCGCGGACGCCGTTGCGCAGGGTAGAAGCGCGGCAACATCATCTTTATCGTTACTAAGCGAACCGCCTGTAGATGAGATGCCGTAAGCTAAGAGCGTTTCTGCGGACACTCATGGAGGGCACCACTATGAACCGTCGTGAGGCAATACGTTCTCTCTCTTTCGCTAGCGGGGCGTCCTTGCTCGCCTCCACACCACCACTGGCCGGAGTTCTCGTGTCAAAATTCGCTGCCGGTTACACTCAAGCGGTGACAGGCACCACGCCGGTGAAGATCCGCGACATTAAAACGATTCTGACGGCGCCCAATGGTATCCGACTGGTCGTCGTGAAAATTGAAACGACAGAGGCGGGCCTCGTCGGCTGGGGCTGCGCGACCTTTACGCAGCGTGCGCTGGCCGTCCAGACGGCCCTTGAGGATTATCTCAAGCCGTTTCTGATCGGGCGCAACGTCGATGAAATCGAGGATATCTGGCAGTCGAGTTATGTGAGTTCGTATTGGCGCAACGGCCCGGTGCTGTTCAATGCCATGAGTGGCGTGGACATTGCCCTTTGGGACATCAAAGCAAAACGCGCCGGGATGCCGCTCTATCAATTGCTCGGCGGCAAGGTGCGGCACGGCGCGGACTGTTACTTTCACGCCAGCGGCAACAGTTTTTCTGAAGTGGAGGAGAACGCCCGGCGGGCGATGGAGAAGGGCTTCCGCCACGTGCGTGTGCAGGTCGCGACGCCCGGCTATGCCGGCTACGGGGCTCGCGGCAACGCGCAAGCGGGGGGCACTCGGAACGAAGTCGTCGGTCCGACCAGCCCGAGAGAGATCTGGGAGCCGGCGCCGTACGTGCGAATGGTGCCGAAGCTATTTGAACACCTGCGCACCAAACTCGGCGACGATGTCGAACTCCTGCACGACGTGCACGAGCGCGTGACGCTGAATCAGGCGATCAATCTGGGCAAGTCGCTCGAACCCTATCGTTTGTTTTTTCTGGAAGACCCGCTCCCGCCGGAAGACAACGATCATTTCCGCTTGCTGCGCCAGCAGACGAGCACCCCGCTGGCCATGGGTGAACTGTTCAACACCCAGCACGAATACGTGCCCCTCATCAAAGAGCGGCTGATTGATTTCATCCGCATCCACATTTCGCAGATCGGCGGTTTGAGTCCGGCGCGCAAGGTCGCCGCGCTGAGCGAGTTCTTCGGCGTGCGCACCGCCTGGCACGGGCCGGGTGACGCGTCGCCGCTGGCGCACGCCGCGCAGCTGGCGCTCGAACTAGTGAGCTACAACTTCGGTGTCCATGAAGGCAGTGGCTTCCCGAAGGAGACGCAGGAGGTATTTGTGGGCTGCCCGGAAGTCAAGAACGGCTACAT
>QHZB01000278.1 GCA_003224525.1 Acidobacteriota bacterium
AACGTTGTCGCCGACAAGGAGGAGCCAGGCCGACCGCAAGATGTGAACTTGAAGGACCCAACGCGAGTCTTCCAGTTAAACGAACCGTTAGTCGTCAGGTATTCGTTCGTGTACCAGAAAGTGCAGTCATCGGCCGGGTCGACGCTCATACCGCTGTAGTCACCCCAGCGACTGCTAGCGTTGGTCTGCGATCCTGTGCCTTCCATGATGCTGTTCTCGCTCTCCATCGTGCCCGCTGGATCGGAGGGCACGCGGCCCGTATAACGAACAGCCGGGAAATTGCTGCTGCTGGAAGCACTGTATCCCACAGCAATGTCACCCGATTGATCCATCGCGATCGAGCCCATCCAGCGGTACTGCGAGTCGGGTGAGAAAGTTCCCTGTTGGAAAACGGTCGGCGTGGCGTTGGGGCTGCGGATCTCATACCACCGCACCCCCACGCTGCTTCCCGCCATCACCGAGTGGTTGACCACCAGTGATTCATGGTTGCCAAAGTTCCGGTACGCCAGCCGGAACATCAGACGGTCGCCCAGGGAATCGAGCTGTTGCGTCGTTCCAGGCTGGGGAATGCATGTGCCGCCGCCACAGGCTTCACTGAAAGGCGCCACCGGGATCACGGTGGGACCCGTGAAGGTGGAGTTCGAGGGCGTCGTGAAATCCACGTGAAACTTGAAGAGGTTCAGGTTGCCCGGTGCCGCCATCTGAAGATAGAAGTTGGGCTCCCCGGTCGGCGGCGGCGTAGTTCCGTCGAGGTCCGCGGGCAAGAGACTGTCAACGCTCGGATTCTGCTGCATGCAAATGGCGTTGGCCGGTCCACCACTCAGCATCGTAGCGCGGTCAAAGGCGCAAGGGTTCGCGCCGACGAAAGTGGTTGGGCCTGAAAACGTGTTGGCCGTCCAGTAGTAGGCATCGGGCCAGACTGCTAGCTTGGGATAATCGGGCGTGTTACTGCCAAAGGAGAACTCATATCGATAATAGCTTTGAGTGGCATCCGAGGTGGTGGAGACAGCCATGCAGTAGGCGTTGAGATTGACATTCATCTGGCCTACCACCCAGCGCTGGGCGGATTTGTCATAAAGGACCACGGGGTCGCCCCCGTCGCCATTGGCGCAGTCGCCGTTGAAGCCCCTCCAGATGTTGTGGACAGGCGTCGGGCCCAACAGCAGGGCACTCGACGTCTTGTTGTAGACCGCATATTCTACGTTCACGATCTGTACGAACTGCGTGGCTCCGACCGAGCCGTTCGTGTCAGGAGGTGCCACCCCGTCCGCTCCTATGCCGTCAAAGTCCAATCCTGGCGAAGTGCTGACCAGGGGCAGGGATAGCTGTTGAAGAGCCTGGTCCAGGGTGACCGAGGCGGGGGGAGCCGGGGTAGGTCGTGCCGGCTGGCGAAGGGGGATGTTGCGATGACCGGTGGGGGCCTTGGGAGGTGCGGAAGCGACCAGGTCCACCAAAGGTGGAGAAATGTCATAGCTGACGGGGGGTATGACCGTGGGATTGGAACTGGTCTGCTGGGCCGGCGCCGGAACCGCTGACGCCAACGCAACAAAGAATAAGAAAAGAACGCTTACAAGCTTACACTTCATCCGAACCTCTTGCTTTGAGGAACTTCCGAATTCACCCAGACTACTTCGGGCAGTGCCCCCTAGCTACTGTCCTTTGGGCCGGGGCTTGTACTGTCCTTTTGGGCGAGGCTGAGCATTCAATCTACGCACGAGTCAGATTGATTGCAAGCCGAGGTGGGCCAAAAAAAGTTGCTTCTGACACAAACATTTCTAGATTCCACAGAAAATCTCAACTCCTGGTTATTGCCGCACTCCTTCAAGTGACGTTTGAGTTAACTATAATACGGAAGTAATTGCCTGGGCAGGATACATGGTTGTCACATTCACTTAATAATGCAGGGAGATGCTTGGTGGACGTGGCGGGACTCGAACTCGGGCCCCCTGCTTGCAAAGCACGAGAGTCGTCTCCAACCCCTATATCCGTCACTTCCAACTACTAACATTTCCAACTAATCGGGGAATCTGCTTCTCGCTCAAGGCTATCCCCAATGGCATGAAAATGTTGCATTCTTGCACAGTCCGCGGCACAGTGGCGCGCCTGCCCTTTAGGACTGCGCGTTTGGCAACCCGCAAAACTGTGCATCAGGAAACTGTCTCACGCTAGCGGGTTCACTGCACTAATAACGCAGTACTTTCAGTACTTTTCATCCAGACAACGCCATCCAATGACGGAATCAGACGAGAACAAGCGCGAGTTCGATGAATTCCTCAAGCAGGAGTGGCTAGGTTAAACCCGACCTCCGAAGTCTCTAACGTGGCAGCGAGGCTAGCTTGGCTAGCTTCTTCTTAGCCAGCGGTACCGCATACGCAGCCGGAGGATTATGAGCGATTGCTGTCGAAGCTTTGCGGTAGAACTCCATAGCTTTGTCCTTGTCGCCTAGCTTCTCGTAGGTCTGGGCAATCATGGATTGGATGAAGGGGTCGTTCTGGTTTGCCTTTTGCAGTTCCTCAAGGGCCGTCTTGTAATCTCCCGCATAGAATGCGACATAGCCTTGCAGGTAAGGAAGGAATTGGGCCTGCTCGGGATTGGTCCCCCTGTCGAGAATGTTCTTCGCGGCAGCGACATGCTTCTGCGCTTCAGCTTGATTCCCACTTCGGGCACCGATACGAGCCTGAGCGTGCTCCCAACGGAACTCCCAAAGGTCTTGGCGAGCCGGTTTGATGTCGGGTTCCTTCAGTCCATTGTCGTGGCCTACCTGATACCAGTGATAGGCGGTGTCCAAGTCGCCTGATTCAATGCAGACACGAGCGGCTTCGTCGGCAATCTCGCCCTGCTGAAAAAAGTTCTTCACGCTCCCGTAGTAGTCGAAGACCTGCTGCTCGTACTCGACGGTCTTCTTGCAATTTCCCTCGAAGGCATAGGACATTGCCATCGCCCTTTGCGATGTGGACCTCGCAGGTCCGGAGTCGGAATTTGCCACTTGCTGAGCGGCCCCAGCGTCCTCAATGGCCTTCGCAAAATACTTGCGAGCCTCCTCGCCTTGACCCTTGAGGTCGAGGACATTCCCCGCCGCGATGTTGGCTGGAACAGAATTCGGCGAGGTCTGGAGAGTCTTGCGATACAGCGCCAGCGCGTCATCCAACTTCCCTTCGCGCATCAATCGTTGACCCTGCGAGATGAACTCGGGCTGTTGCTGCTGAGTGCTGGGTGTCTGTGCCAGCAGAGGCACGAGAGAAGCTGCAAGGACGAGAAAGGCTTGGGGAATTACGACGATGGTCACTCTCATGGGCGGGATTATCTCACAAAGCCGCTGGCCTGACGTTCCCAGCCCCGTTTCGCTTAGCGGGGGGAACTGAATGATTTCAAGGCGAGTCTACTCGGTCGAAGGAGCCGACGCCGTCATCGCTCTTCGTTGAAGGATGGCTCAACTCGCCGCGTGCTATCTACGCTCTGCCCCTGCTGGACTGCCCTGGCGACCGTGCGTCCGGGCTTGCGGCAGCACTGTATATCGGCATGCGCCATTGTCGGCGGGATTGCTTAGGTGTATGCTGATTTCCCGGCCTATTATTTTTCCAGCGAAGTGTGCGTCGCATGCGGAATCCGGCCCGCCTGCTGCCCTGCCCTGCTTAATATTCAACGCCGTCTGACTGAGGAGACGATGCCGTGAAAGCTATCGCCGCATTTTGCACGCGCTTGCTGGCGTTTACTCTGCTTGTAATGATTGCCGGAATCTTACTCATTGAGAGTGAGTCTCCGCCCAAAACCGTCATAGGCGGCGACGGCTTCCAATCCGCTGGCACTTTAACCCCTGTTTATGCCGCGCCGGTCCAGGTCAAGCTTGTGGACCTCATCCCCGCAAGTCTCAGCGGCGAAATCAATCAAGACAGCGAACCGTTCCTTGCTGTCCAAGCTGCCAACCCACAGGTCATGGTCGCCTCGGCATTCACTCCCAATCCCGTTTCGAGCAGTAGCAATGCGCCCGTCTATGTTTCCCAGGACGGAGGCAATAGCTGGGTCCTGAACGCCATCACTCCCGTTCCGCGGATGACCTGCGACATCACGCACGCCATGCCCACTGGCGAGAACCATCCGCGCGGGGACCTCCACGCCGGCACGCTGGCTTGCGCCGCCTCCATCACGCTCGACGAGTCGGAATCCAATGACGTTTCTTCCGGTGCTGTAATGAACGTGCAGTCCACGCGCAGCAACGTGGACCAGCCCTTCGTCCGGGCCCTAGCCATTTCCAACAGCGATCACATCTATGTCGGTGTCAACGATTTCAACCAGCCCAATGGCCACACCGCAACCGTGGACGTCTCGGTCGATGGTGGCGTGACCTACAAATCCTTTTCCATCGAGGCCCGCAATACCGCGGGACAGGATGGGCCATCGGTGCGTCCGGCCGTCGCTCCAGACAATACCGTCTACGCGGCCTTTTTCGGCTGGCGCAAATTTAACGGTACAACCGCCACCAGCGACGTGGTGGTCGTGCGCGACGATGCCGGAGGCACTGGGCCAAATCCTTTCCAGGCGCTCAGAGACCCATCCGATAAACTTCCGGGCCGCCTGGTCGTCAAGGGCGCCTCCATTCCGTGGTCCAATGTGCCCACACTGGGTCAAGAACGAATCGGTTCCACTCTTTCCATCGCCGTCGACCCCAACAACAGTTCCACGGTGTACGTCGGCTGGGCCGACCACGGACGCAAGGGCGACATCTATACGCTCCATGTGCGCCGCTCCACCGACCGCGGTGTAACCTGGTCCAAGGCGGACCTGCCCCAAACGACGATCAGCAACGCCACGAACATCGCGTTGGCAGTGGCCAATAATGGCGTCGTCGGACTTCTCTACCAGCAACTTTCTGCCGGCCGATGGGTTACACATGTAGTGCAATCGCACGATGGCTTCGCAACGGCTCAGGACGTCATTCTCGCGAATGTCCCGGCGGATACGCCGGTGCAGCAGTTCTTGCCTTACTTGGGGGACTATGACTATTTGCTTTCCGTCGGGAATGAGTTCCGCGGCGTTTTTTGCGCCAACAACTCGCCAGAGCTCGCGAATTTCCCCCAAGGTGTAACCTATCAGCGCGCGGCGGATTTCAGCACAAAGACGCTCACGGACGGCTCAGGCAACCGCGTGGCGGTTTCTATCGACCCATTCTATTTTAGCGTCCCCGTGATTCCGTGAAGCGCGTTGGCACCATGACGCGGAAGAAGGAGAGGCAGACATGAATTCTTTGTTAAGCTTCCTTGCCGGCATCCTCTCGACTGCCTTACTTGCGCCGTGCGTCACCGGGTTCCCGCAGGTGCAGAACAACCAGGCTGCTCTGGCCAAACAATCGAGCATCATCTTTTCGGGCACGGTTAGCCAGCTTGGCGCAGTCTCCTTTGTGGGCGTCCCTCAATCGCCGCAGACGATAGTCGTTCGCGTGGACTCCGTCTTGAAAAAGCCTCCGGCTGTTTCGCTGAAGGAGGGCGACAACATCACCGTCGAGGTGAAGGACCCATCCGCGTTCCAACAAGGCGCTCAAGCCACGTTCTACGCGGAAGGTTGGATCTTTGGTTCCGGTGTGGCCGTCAAGGAACTGGGACATGACTTCAGCCCGGGCGGGGGAGCTCCTGCCGAAGCAGTCCGTACGGCCGAAACCGCCCTCGGCCGGATGCAAAAGCAAATCAGCGATCAAGATCTCCAAAACCGCATTGCGTTATCTGACTTGGTCGTCATCGGCCACATTACGGATGTCCACCGCTGGACCATCCCCAAATCCGCCGCCGCGCGTTATCCCATCTCCGAACACAGCGCGGACTGGCATGAAGCCGTTCTCCAAATCAAGTCAATCCTCAAGGGAACAAAACCCAAGGGGGGCAAGATGGCCGTGCGCTTCCCGCTCTCCAGAGATGTAGCTTGGGTAAACTCTCCCAAGTTCCAGAAGCAGCAACAGGGGATATTTTTCCTGAAAAGGGATCAGGTTTCCGGCGATCCCACCGCCACGCTGGGGGGCTATCAGGTTGCCGCCTATACCTGCCTAAAGCCCGGCGATTGGCTCCCACTGTCGGACGAAGCCCGCGTCCGCTCTCTGCTCAAAAAGTAAGTAAGGGCCGCACCGGTTTGGGAGAAACGCACCGCGCCAGAACCAAACACCCGGCGAAGCATGCCATTGGCCGAAACCCTGATTCAATACCTAGAATCAGTGCCGTCCCAAGAAAGTCCGAGCAATCCACGGTAACTGCTTGATTGAACGAAAGTAAGGGG
>QHZB01000202.1:0-31625 GCA_003224525.1 Acidobacteriota bacterium
CTATCCAAACGAACGCGTCGCAAACGCAAAGCAGCGTAACCCAACCGTTCCGCTTCTTTTTTTCTTCCTGCCGAGTAACGCAACGTTAGTGTTTTCCTTAACCGCAGTCTTCCGCTCGATGCCGCAATCCACGGCTGCAATCCTCTGCTGTCGCATGTCGTCGGAAGCCAACCGGACGCCACTAAGTCCTTGAAAATTCAGTTGCAGGTCTTGAAAATTGCCGTTTCGCCACGGAAACTAGCTAAAGGACTCGGCTTGGCGGCCCGGCGGCTGGCGAAGGATTTCTAGCGCCATCTCTTCAATCGCGGCCAGATCTCGGCAAGGGAACCGAATTTTGCGCCACGGCAAATGAATGTGGGGATCTCGCGCTCCATCGCATAGGGATTGTCAGAGGACTTGCCCACATATTCGACGTGTTCGAATTCGCGTTCCAGGACTTCCCTGGAATCGTCAAGAACGATCAGACAATTTCCCGAATAGCTGCGCGGGCCCCACAGAAAATAAGTTTGATGGCCGCTGAGGGCGGGTGGCAATCCGTAGCGGCCGCCAAAGAAATCGATGGCGCCAGCCTGCCCGTAGTTCTGCGCGAAAATACCGCACCCCGCCCGTTCTTCGGGCGAGAGCCGGCTGTAAGCCTGATTTACAGCGGCGATGATCTCTTCCCATCCGAATTCATCGGCGAAATGTTGCGGGAGGATCGCGCGCATGTGGCTGTGCTCGCTGCGAGGCACTTTGAAAGGCAGGTGATCCACGTACAAAATGAATTTATCAATGGGGAGCACCGGCATGACAACCGGTGCAAGCCAGGTTCCTCCTGCCAGAATCAACACTACGAGCGCGGGCTTCAGCCAGACTTGACGCGATCGCGCGATGAAACTCTCGATCACCACCGCTCCGGCTGCCAGGAAGACTGGATAAATTGGCGCGAGATAGTAGTTCTTGCCTTTGAGAACGACGAATACGGTGAACGCGGCTAGATAACACCAGCCGAGGAACCGGTATGGCTTCAGACGGGCGGAGAAAAGAAAAGCGAGCACACCAGTGATCCAGATCGGCGCGAGGACCGGGTGAGCGATGAGAACCTGCTGGGCGAAGAACGCCGCAGGAGAAAGCACAACATCGCGGCCGTCGGCCTTGATGTTGTACATGAGTTCCACAAAAGGCCAGTGATTCTGAACATTCCAGAGAAGATTCGGAAGAAAAACCAGAAAAGCGAGCGCGCCGCCGAACCAGATCCATTTCCTGGTAAAGGCGCGGCGCTGTTCGGTCAGCAAGAGGCCCACAACGATGCTCAACCCGAGTACGGCAATCGAGTATTTCTCTTCCAGACCGATGCCTGCCACGACCCCGAACCAGAGCCAATAGCGGGGATCGTCGCACTTGATCGCCAGGATTGCGAAATAAACGCAGCCCATCCACAGCAATGGCTCGAGGCAATTGGTGGTCATGACGCTCCCGTCGTTGAGATACATGGGCACCGCGATGAACGCCAACGCGGAAAGCACAACCGCGAAACGCCGGCCACCGAGATCTCGAGCGATCATGGCCGTCAAAATGACGGCAGCCGAGGTTGCCAGCGCCGGTATGATTCGAATGCTCCGAAGCGAGTCACCCAGAAGGAGCCGGGAGATCTTTATGAGGAACGGCACGAGGGGAGGTTGATCCACATAGCCCCAGGCGAGATGGTTCCCACAGGCCATGTAATCGAATTCATCGCGAAAGTAACCATACTGATTGTTGAAGTAGAGATGCAGCAGGAAGTTCGCGAAGGCGAAGAATAGGACGAGGAGCATGCCATCCGCGAGGAAGGATTGCCTTTGATTGTTGAGAGCGGGCGCTTGCTCAGTGGTGATTTTCATTTGGGTACCTGTAGTTACGCAAGAATGAGGAAAAGGTTTCGCTCGTTCGATTCCTCTAAGGAAGCGTGAAGGAGATAACGTAGTCGCCTTGCTTCGTGCCCAGTTTGCCGTGGCCGCCCGCGGCGATGACCAGGAACTGCTTGCCTTTGAGGGTGTAGGTCATGGGAGTGGCCTGGCCACCAGCCGGAAGTTCAAACTTCCAGAGCTCCTTGCCGGTTTCAGAATCGAAGGCTCGGAGATAATTGTCCATGGCAGCGGCCGTGAACACGAGGCCGCCTGCGCTAACCATTGGTCCGCCGAGAGTGATGGTTCCCGTATTCATGCCCGGAATCCAGCTTCCCAGCGGGACGTCCCAGACTTTTTTCCCCGAGAAAAGATCGACGGCGGCAACAGTGCCCCAGGGCGGCGGGTTGCATGGAAGTCCGCTCGACGCGAGAAGCGGCGTTCGAAACATGCCGTACGGTGCGCCGGCCTGCCGCGCAAATTCTCCGTGGAGCCGGTCGGAATCGCTGGCGTTCTTGCGGGCGTCTTCGAACTCTGTGCGGGGAATTAGTTTCACGAAAATGGGAAGGCGGTTGGTGTCCATGAAAAGCAGATGGCTCCGAGGATCGTAAGCGGCGCTGCCCCAGTTCACTCCGCCGACGTTGCTGGGGAAGACCAGCGTGCCCTGCAGACTCGGCGGAGTGAAAATCTCTCCGGATCGCGCGGCCTTGATTTTGTCCGCGCACCATTGCTTCTCCTGCGCATCTTTCCCCCAGGCATCCTCGGGCGACAATCTCTCCGGCACCACGGAAATGGTCGAAGCCGGCTGCGTCGGCCAGGACTCCTCGCCGGCAATATCGCTCTTCGGGACCGGGCGCTCCTCGACGGGCAGGAGCGGCGCTCCCGTCAGCCGGTTCAGGACGAACACTCGCCCCATCTTCGTCGTGATGGCGATCGCCGGCGTCCCGTCTTTCCAGGCGAACAGCGCCGGTTGCGACGCTACGTCATAATCCCAGATGTCGTGATGCACCACCTGAAATCCCCACACGAATTCACCAGTGCTCGCGCGCAAGGCCGCCACCGAATTCGCCCACTTGTTGTCGCCCTTTCGGAAGCCCCCGAAATAATCCGGGCTCGCGCTCCCCGTTGGAATGAAAACCATGTCGCGTTCGGCATCCACCGAAATCGTGGACCACGGATTGCCCGCGCCGGTCCGCGGTTCCGTTTTCAGCGCCCAGGGGATCGGATCCCAAGTCCACCGCAGTTTCCCCGTTCGAACGTCGTAAGCCCGGACAATCCCGCGCTCCAGCGTCACCGCCCGGTTGTCCCCGATCGAAGATCCGGTTATAAGAAGGTCCTTGAAAATGGCAGGGGCGGACGTGACCTGATAGTCGCCGGGATCGCGCAGTTTGATTCCCACGGTCAGGTCAATTTCTCCATTCTCCCCAAAGTCGCTGCACGGTTTTCCCGTTTCACCATCCAGCGCAATCAGGCGCGCGTCGAGCGCGCCGATGAAAATTCGAAGCGCGCAGGGTTGTCCCGCCTTTGCGGATTTCTCCCGCCACGCGGAAACTCCTCGGGAGGTAACTTCCGATGCTCCATAGGGCAGCTCGAGCGTCGGCGCAAATTCCCAGATCTTCGCTCCCGTTTCTGGATTCAGCGCGATGACGTGGTCATACGGCGTGCTCAAGAAGAGCTTGCCATCAACAAGTATGGGGGTAGCCTCAAACGCAGCTTTCTTGTCGAGTTCCGGGTCTCGGGGCAGTGCGCCTGTACGATAGGTCCACGCGACTTTGAGTTGTGTAACATTTCTGCGGTCGATCTGCGTTGCCGGGGAGTAGCGCGTGCCGCCGCCATCATTGCCGTAGTTAGGCCAGCCCGCGTCGGGCTTAGCTTGCGCAAAAGAGTCGGCGGCCAGCCACAAGAAAAGCAAAACGGAAACAACGGTGAGAAAGATGCGGGACAGGTTTGCGTTCGTCATGGCAAGGAGTAATATCGCGAACCGGCTGCGACGCGCAATAGGTGAGGGATAAATGGGCTCAAGACAGGGACGCCTGCGCAGCTCCCCTAATCTTCTGGAGAGCCTCAAGCCAGTTTCAAGAGTTCAGGCCCGTGTCAGCCATATCGAGGCTGCGATGATTGCTTTAAGAGAGGCTTCCGCGGGAAGAGTGCTAACGGGATAACTGCCATTTTGGGACCCCTGATTCTCGCTGAAGGGGGAGAATCAGTGGCGGCGCGTGCTGGAGAAATCGATGGAACTGATAAACGTGACCGCTACCAGAACTACCAGGGCGGCGAGCAGGGCTAGGACAATCACAACATTCTCCTGAAGAACCAGGAAGGGTAGTGCAAGTAAGAAGCCAAAAAGACACGTCATTTGTTTTCAATGGGTTGCAATGAAACGAGTGTGCAGGGAAGTTGCCAAATACGGACACTTGTGCGCTCTCTTTGACAGCAGCCGAGTACTGAAGCTATAGCAGGCTAACTTGCTCTTGTTTCCCGTTCGCGGAGCGGCTCGCCTTAGCTCTTGCTCAGCCGGATCGAGCCATCACCCGTGTGAATCGTCAAGGGCTGCCCGCCGCCGTTCATTTTGCCGTGCATTTCCGAATTCTTGAATGTTCCCTCGACGGTAACCGGGATACCCAGGCTGATGTGGCCGTCGCCGGTGCTGGCATCGATATTCGTCTGGAAATCGGACGGGAGCACTAGGTCCACGCTGCCGTCCCCCGTTCGAATCGTCCAGCTCGAAACCATCTTGGAACCTGGCAGAACGCGCGTGTCCACGCTGCCGTCCCCCGTCTTGACGTTGAGCGCATCGAACCGTCCGGCGATGCGGATATGCCCATCGCCCGAGTCGGCATCCACCTTGCCATCGAGATCATGGGCCTCAATCGATCCATCTCCCGTGCGCAAGCGCATGTCGCCTTTGAGGTTTTCAACGGTAATGCTGCCGTCGTTGGTGTGCAGGTCGATCGTGCCGCTCAACGAATTGGCCTTCACTGACCCATCGCCCGTATGGACGTTCACTGTCCCATTGATGGATTCCGCCTGTACCGATCCATCGCCCGTTTCCACCTGCAGATCAGCATCGCGGGGCATGCGGACTTCAATGCGAAGCTGCCGCGAATTATGACCGAAAGAGAAGCCCCAGTGGCCGGTGACGCGGGCCGTCAACTCGACCTTGTCGCCGTCCTGATGAGCGTCGACGCGCAGGTTCTTTCCCAATTCGTAGCCCTGGTATTCGACGCGAAATTCGACTTGTTTCGAGTCACCGGAGGTAACCCGCACGCTGCCGTCATTGGTTTCCACGCGCACATTGGCGCGTCCAGACACGGCAAAGGACTTGATGACGTCTTCGGCGCGCGCCGCGGCCGCGCAAGCGGCCAAAAGGGCTACGCTGGCAATTCCCAGCCGAATGCCGGCCGAGCGGTGGGAGAGTGGGTTCATGTCTAATACCCTCCGTAAGATGGCGTTCTATAACTATATACGACGCTCCGGAACGAAAGGTTCCCCATATAACCGATAACCGAGTCGAACTGCCTCCTCATCGGCTACTGGGGGCGCCGCACTTCCAAGTGCCAAATAGGAGGTGGCTCGCTAATAGGTTGGGGAGTGAGTATCCGTTCGGCAGCAGCAGCATCGCCGTGGATGACCATCCCAACGCCGGACGAGCCTACGGTCACTGGAGCAGAGACAAAGTTTGCGTACGCGATGGGAAGACCGGAGCGATTTGGGCGGGACTCCACGTTCGCCAACCCATCGATTTGCGCAGTCAACAACAGGACAAAAACCTGGCCCGCCTGCAACGTGATGGGCGGGATCATGGACGTTTTTGCGGTGCTGAACTTTTCGGAAGGGAAATAGAGCATGCTGCCATCCGGCTGTGTTCCGAGCACGAAGAGTTGCGCCGCATAGCTGGTCGGCGTCCCGCTGCTTGGCGGGGACCAACTCAAGGTGATTGCCGTGGAATTGATCGTCGTTGGCACGGAGAGGCTTACGCCGTTGATCGTCGGATTCCGCACCGCGGAAACCAATGGCGCCACAGGCCCGGTTGGCAGGGCGGTGCTCTCTCCGTCTACGAGGAGGAACGGAACGATGGCACCGGAGCCGGGAACCGGGATCTGCAGCGAAGCTTTTTGGCAAAACGAAAAAATCCGCAGCCAGGCAGAAGGAAACGGATCACCGTACAGAAGCGTGCCGAAATTCTGGTCGGTGAGGATCGGCGGCTGAGAAGCTACGGGCAATGTAAATAGCGTGTCGGAGGAATTGGCGCAACTGGTCACTGCTGCGCTCGGCGAACCAAAGCTGATGCCCTGCGACGCCGATGAGAACAAGGGCAAATCTGGCCCCAAGAAAGAATTCATTCCGGAGGCAACTTGCCCGGTTGCAAAAGGTTGCGCGGAAACCGTCAAAACAGACCCAATGGGGTTGGCGGAAGCGGGTCCGGCATTATTGAACAAAGGCGCCCACGATGATCCGTTAATGGAGAGTGCAAAGGAAGTCTCCGGGGAGGCATTGAGCGCTCCCATAATGGAATTGGTTGCCCCATCCTGCACGGAAAGATTGGACAGCGTGAGCTCCGGTCCTAACGCGAGCGCGTTCATAGAACCCACGGACACCGGCTCAAATTCCATCAGAAAGCCCGTGCTGGCCTGCGAGAAGTCGATATTCGAACTAACGATGGACGACACGTCCACGGTCGTCGAGCCCGGGGGGCATTCCGAGGGAATTCAATATCGAGCATCTGCTGGTCGGTCAGGAACCCGAACCAATCTTCCGTCCGTAATGGATCGAGTCCTGAAGCACTGATATTGAAGATCGTATTCTGGACGCCACTCGCGGCACGCAGGGGAGAACCAATCACGTCGCGGCCAAAATCAAACGTGCTGCTGCTCGTCCAGTAGGTTGCCATCGGCGCCATACGCAGCCAATAGAAGCCTCCGGGCACATTCGGGATGGTGAAAGTACCGTCAGCATTGCCGGACCCTTTCAGCACCCGAAGGGAGCCATCTGCTTGCGGAACGAGTGCGGCCACCTCAGCGGCTGCTCCAACGTTCTGCGTCCAGTCGAACGGAACGGTAAGGGGACCGCTGGCTTTCCAATAAGTGTCGATCCAGCTCAAATGAACGGTGCCACTGGGGTTAACGGCCCACGACTGAGTGCTGACGTCGCCCGCAGCGGCGGTAGCGGTAACGCTGAATTTGTTCGCGATCCGCGATTGAGCGGTCGTGGGCGTCCAGGTAATCGTGTTGCCGCTCAACGTCGCGCCTGCAGGAGCAGTGGTTAACGCAAAGCTGACCGCGGTTCCTCCCGGGTCGGTCGCTGCAATCTGATATGTATAGGCGACACCTTCGGCCGCCTGGGTTCCGGGTGTGGTCGTGAAAAGGGGACCGGGCGGCGTAACATGCGTACTGCTGCCGCAGGCAGTCAGCATAGAGATAACAAGAATAACCACCGCGAGGAAGGGAATTCGCCGTTGCATGAGGGGCCTCTAACTCTTTTCAGCGGGACCGGGGAATTATACCTTTGCAGGCCGCGCAAGGAAACACCACTCCCCATAAACGATGCCGCCTAACCCACGCCCCGCGCGCATGTCGCATTAGTGCAGAATGGGCAAGCTCACCGGTGGCGTGAACGCCAGCTCCGTCTCAGCCGCGTCTCGCAGCGTGCCTCCTTCCCGTAATCCGTGTCGTAGAACCTGATTTCGGGCGTAGCGCAGCCAGGAATTCAGTAGTTGGCAGGGTATTGATGACATCCTTTTTCTCGAGCCAGCCGCGGCGCGCCATCGTGACGCCGTAGCGAATAAAAGAGAGGTTGGCAGTGTTGTGGGAATCGGTCGAGATCACCACCTTGACCCCGCGCTCCTTGCACATGCGGAGATAGACGTCTTTCAGGTCGAGGCGGTCCGGATAAGAATTGCACTCCATGGCGACGCCGTGTTTCGCGCAGGCATCCAGCACCTTTTCCATATCGTAGTCGATGGGATCGCGCCGGAGCAGCAGTCGTCCAGTGGGGTGAGCGATGATCTGCGTGTAGGGGTTTTCGATGGCCGCGAGCATGCGCTTCGTCATGGCGGCGCGGTCGAGGTTGAAATAAGAGTGGATCGAGCACACCACTACGTCAAGCTGCGCGAGGATTTCGTCGGAGTAGTCGAGCGCTCCGTCCTTGAGGATGTCCACTTCCGCCCCGGCCAGAACGCGGATGCCCAGGTCTTTGTCGTTGGCGGCGTGAATTTTCTTGATGTGCGCGGCCATGCGCTTTTCGTCCAGGCCGTTGGCGACCGTGACGGCTTTCGAATGGTCGGTGATGGCGATGTATTGGTGGCCGAGTTCGCGCGCGGCTTCCGCCATTTCTTCAATCGAGTTCTTCCCATCGCTGGCCGTGCTGTGCATCTGGAGGTCGCCCTTCATGTCTTTCAGGGTGATCAGATGCGGCAGCTTGTGGTTCTCTGCGGCGGCGATTTCGCCGGTGTTTTCGCGCAGTTCCGGAGGAATGAAGTCGAGCTTGAGTTTCGCGTAGATCTCTTCTTCGGTGCGGCCCGCGACTCGCTTTTCACCTTTCAAGGTAGCCAAAGCATATTCATTGAGGGTGAGTCCTACGTCGTTGGCGCGGCCACGGAGGGCCACGTTGTGCTCTTTCGAACCGGTAAAATAAAGCAGCGCAGCGCCGAAGTTTTCTTTTTCGAGCATTCGAACGTCAACCTGCAATCCGTTCTCCAGCGTGAAGCTGACCTTGTTTTCTCCGTGCGCCAGTGTTTGATCGATGCCGGGGAATGCCAGGATGTGCTGGGCGAGCGCGTCCAGGTGCTTCTGCGACGTGTGGCCATCCGCAAGGGTGACAAGAAGATCGAGATCGCCCACGGTCTCTTTACCCCGGCGCAGCGAGCCCGCCGGCGTAACAGATTCGACGGCCTGTCCCGCCTTTTCAATGTGTGCAACAACCGCGGCTGCCGCGGCTTCGGCAGTATCGATGTGAAACCGTCCGCTGGATTTCTTGAAGACTTCCACCGCTCTGAGAATATTCTGCTCGCTCTTTTCGCCAAAGCCGGGGAGGTCCCGGAGTTTTCCCTCTTTCGCGATTCTCTCCACGTCGGCGACGGTGCCGGCTTTAAAAGTGGACCACAGGAAGGCGACTTTCTTCGGGCCGAGAGACTGCAGTTGCAGCACATCCAGGATGCTCGCCGGATACTTCTTGAGCAGCTTCTTGCGCAGCGCATAATCGCCGGTCTTCACGATTTCTTGCAGGTGCTCGACCATGCGGTCCCCGATTCCCGGAAGTTCTTTGAGCTTTTCCGGTTCCTTCGCGAGTTGCTCGATGGATTCCGGAAGGCCGTCGATCAGTTCGGCGGCCTTTTCGTAGCTGCGATATCGGCCGATGATGGCGCCGTCGATTTCCAGAAGTTGCGCGGTTTCGCGGAGAATGCGGGCGATCTGTTTGTTGTCCATGCCCGGAGATTATAGAGCCATTAAAGCGACGCGGGGCGAAGTTCTTCCGGGTGCTCGCGCAGGTAGGCGAGCAGCCGTTGCTTCTTTTCTTTGCCGCCTTCCAAGGTCAATTCCTCCGGAACCTGATCGGGAATAAGTCCGGGACTTTGAGCGGTTACCCGCTCAAAGATCGAGCGCCGGGTCTTCTTCACCGCAGAAAGGGAGATCTCGAGCGTTTCGGTGATGTCCTCGTCTGTTCGACCTCCCAAAGCAGCGAGCAACAAGCGCTGCTCGCTGGTCGAAAACCGAACTGAGGCGGCCGGTAGACGAAAAACGAACCAATCCAGGTGCCAAATCGGACCATCGCGAGTTCTCGCGTCAGGCCAACAAAGTGAGGCTCGGCAAGAATTTCCTGCAATGGCTTATCTACCGAATAGACATAGCGTCGACGAGCTCCTTCAGCAGAAACCTCCGGTGCTCCCCGACAAACGCAGCGAACATTGCTGTAGTTGCATCCACGGACTGCAAATAGGCTCGCTGCGTGCCCAGGACAAAATGACCGATTGGAAGGCGCTATACGGTCTTCGCTCCGGTGAAAAGATTGAGCTGATTGAGATTGGCATGAAGAAGCACGTCGCTACTTTCTCGACTGTCACCGAGGAAGCGATTCAGTTGCGCGAAGGATCAAACGACATCGGCATTCGTAAAGAAAGCGTCGCGCGCGTGACCTGCTCGAAAAGAGCCATCGGCTCCGCAACGCTGCGATCCTCGGAGTCGTCGGCGCGGGCGCAGGCGTGGGAATCGGGGCGGCAGCATCGAGATGTTCCAATTCGAATGGTTCGTTCAACTTATGTGGTATAGGACGCGGCGCCGAGGTCGCTATCGCCGCGGTGGTCGGGTTGGCGGGAGGCGCCGGCGTCGGCGCCGCAATACCCAGCCATCCCACAATTTATCGAGCAGAGCCAGCGAAATCGAATGCGCCCCATTGACGCAGTGCCCTCTCGCCCGGATCGTCTCTAAATAAAAAGAGGCCGGCAGTTGGGCGCGTCTGCCGACCAAATGAAAGCTTACTGCTTCAGCCACCAGCCTTTAAGACGTTGGCCGCTTGGGGGCCTTTCGGTCCCTGAACAATTTCGAATTCGACCGGGTCTCCTTCTTGCAAGGTGCGATAGCCATCGCCGGCGATCGCGGAATAATGTACGAAAACGTCTGGGCCATCATCGCGCCCGATGAAGCCGTATCCTTTGGAATTATTAAACCATTTCACAGTTCCTTGCACTTCGATTGCCTCCTGACAGGCACTCATAGATTGACCTGAACGGAATCGAGCGGACAGTCCCGACGCCGTTTTGAGTAGAAATTGCGCGGAGTGTAGCAGAATCAAAGTTCGAGTCAATAGAACATTCTTCTTTTATAGCAAAGATAAATATTCGTTTATCTTCGCACAAAAACGATTCAATGAATTTCAGTCGGATTTTTGTTAATGCCGGGATAAGAACCGGAAAAAGTAGAGAATACCGGCGATGGATTTCGCGTCACGAAGTTTTCCGGTGCGGATCATCCTCTCCAGTTGCTTGCGATTATAGACACGGGAAATTATTTTCTCATCCTCTTCGGGTTCTGCTTCTCCGGTGGCCAGGCCTTCCGCAAGGAGGATAAACATGCGTTCTTCCAGGAAACCAGGGGTTGGGAAAACGTCCAGGAAGACACGAAAGCGCTTTGCGCGAAAGCCTGTTTCCTCAATAAGTTCGCGGGCCGCGGCCTCTTTGGGAGTTTCGCCGGGATCTATGCGGCCAGCGACCAACTCCCATAAATACTGCCGGGCGGCGTGGCGGTACTGCTGGATGAGCAGGATTCTCCCGTCGGGAAGAACGGGGAGGACCACGACGGAGCCTGGATGGGTGATGACCTCGCGGGTCGTTCGAACCCCGCTCGGCTCGATGACCTCGTCCCGGCGAATCCCGAAGACCGGACCTTCATAAATTGTGGTGCTGCTGAGAACGCTTGCCTTCTTTGTGCGTGGCGTACCTGAAGATTTTTTCATTTTTGTTTTCCTGGCTCTGTTTCTCGTGCCACATGATACCGGGAAACGGCTAATTCGCCACGTCGAGCCAGGCTTCAGACTTGTTTGCTGCGGAGACAGGGAGCGCCTATACTCGGCGTTTGGGATCACCGTGGAAGGGGCGGCACAGGCTGAAGCCTGCGCTACTGGATGTCCATAAACACGATCATTGTGGATGACGAGAAGCCGGCGCGAGACGAGCTGGCCTTCCTGCTGAAGGGGTTCCCTGAGATCAATGTGATCGGGCAGGGGAAGAATGGCGTGGAGGCCGTGTCGCTGATCAAGGAGCATGCGCCGGACTTGGTGTTTCTGGACGTGAAAATGCCCGGGCTGGACGGGTTCGGCGTGCTGAAAAAGATCGTCGAGCGCAAGATGAAAATGCCGCACGTGGTCTTTGCCACGGCGTTTGATCAGTACGCCGTGCAAGCATTTGACGTGAATGCCGTGGACTACGTGCTGAAACCGTTTGACAAGGCGCGCATCGCCAAGGCGATTGCGCGGGCGCGAAAGATGCTGGAGACGGAGACTTCGGCCACCGAGCGGCTGGAGCAGCTGGTTAGCCAGCTAGGCGCTGCGAAACCGAGTTCTTCGCCGCCGGTGAAGATACTGGTGAGGTCGCAACAGAAATTGCTCCTGGTGGACGGCGAAGATCTGATCTGGGCCTCCATCGAGCGTGGATCGATCTCCGTCATCGCCCGCGGTGCCGAGGGCACGTCGAATTACCGGACGCTCGAAGATTTGGATGAAGCGCTGGATTCGGAATCGTTCTGGCGGCCGCACCGCTCATTTCTGGTGAACATTCATCACATCAAGGAAGTCGTGCCGTGGTTCAACTCCACCTACATGCTGAAGATGAGCGACAAGAAGCAGACGGAAATTCCCGTGAGCCGCTCGCAGATCAAGCGCATGCGCGAACTCTTCAAGCTCTAACGGCAGGATACCAGCCTTGGGGTGAGCGAGATGATTGTCCCACTTATCATGGGAATATTGGCCCTCGCGTTCGACCGCCAGATTGCCAATGCTATGAACTCGATCGCCATTGGATTTGACCAGCTGCTTCCTCCAGGATTGAAGTGGCCTAACACCTTGCCGCCACGGTCGCCCGAACACTTCGAGAATATTCTCTTCTTCGTCCGATGGTGGGGCTCCGTGATGACGGGCATCGGTCTCGGGCTTGCGCTCTTGTGGGGACGTTAAGACGGCACGCGGCTTGCAGATGCCGGGCTAAGCCGGAAGTGATTTTACGAGTCCGAGTTGAGAACTTCGCTGACTTTGCGGGCAAGGGAGTTCAGTTCAAAAGGTTTCTCGAGGTAGTGGTCGCGATGTTCGGAAACGCCTCGGCGAATGGCGGCATCGTCGGTGTAACCGGACATGAATAGAATCGGAGTAGCCGGACGGGAGAGTTTCAGTTGGTCGGCCATCTCCCGGCCGCCCATAACCGGCATAATGACATCGCTAATCACGAGATGAATCGGGCCCTTATGAGACTTGGCTTTCGCCAGGCCCTCGGCGCCATTCGCGGCCGTGAGAATGGTGAAGCCGGCGATGCCGAGATAATCGGAAATGAGTTCCCTCAAACTGGGCTCGTCTTCGACCAATAGAATGGTGCCGTACGCTGCCTTTAGCGGCAGAACCCGGTTCTCTATCGGGGAAGCAGACACGAGTTCGTCTGTCGCCGGAAAGTAAATCTTGAACGTCGTGCCTTTGCCCGGCCCTGAATCGACTTCGATTCGTCCGCCGCTCTGTGAAACCGTTCCATAGACCATGGCGAGTCCAAGCCCGGTTCCTTTGCCACGTTCCTTGGTTGTGAAGAAGGGTTCAAAAATGCGCGGAAGGAGTTCCAGAGGGATGCCGCTTCCCGTATCGCTGACAGTCAAGAGAACACCTTCGGTGATTTTTTCAAATTTCGAGGTAACCGGCAAGGTTTCATTTTCCGTCTGGAAGCGGAGTGTTCCTCCTGCGGGCATCGCGTCGCGCGCATTCACCGCCAGATTCAACAAGATCTGTTGCATTTGATTGCGGTCCGCCATGATCCTGCGGAGATTTCGACCGGGCCGAACGTCAATATGAATGTCCTCACCGATGAGGCGGGGAAGAAGATTGGATATTTCCATAACGGCGTGGTTAAGGTCGAAGACCGAAGGCTTGAGGATCTGCTTGCGGCTGAAAGCCAGCAATTGGCTCACGAGGGCTTGCGCGCGGTCCGAGCCCTTCATGATTTCCGTTATTTTGCGGCGGAGACCGTCATCGCCGGGCTTGGCCGGAAGAGCCAACTCCGCATACCCGCGGATGACGGTCAAGAGATTGTTGAAATCGTGCGCGATACCGCCGGCAAGCCGGCCGAGCGACTCCATTTTTTGCGCCTGACGGAGCTGCTCTTCGAGCGAGGAGACTTCCGCTTCGGAGCGTTCGTGTTCGGAACGGATGCGCAGGGTCGAAATGCCGTAGGCCAGATTCGTGGCAAGTTCCCGGAGCAGGGTCACTTCTTCAGCGTCAAAGACATCTTCTTCTTCTGAATAAATTGCCAAGCAGCCGATCACGCCCTGTTCTCCTGAAAGAGGAAGAGCAATTACGGATAAAAACTTCTCCTCCGCGGCTCGTCCAGCCCAGGATGCGAAGCGCGAGTCCTTCAAGGTGTTGTGAATGACGCAAATCTCGCCGGTCCTGATAGCGACCCCGACGGGGCCGCGGCCTTCCGGTGTGTCCGCCCAAGACGCGTGCACGGAGGCAAGATAGCCACCGGTATCGCCGAACTGCGCGACCACACGAACAGAATTGGTTTGGTCCCGCTCAGGGAATCCGACCCAGGTCATGCGATAGCCGCCCGTATTGACGATGATCTGGCAAACGCGTTCGAGGAGTTCCGGCTCGTTCGCTGCGCGGACGAGCTCCTGATTGCAGCGGCTGAGTGCGAGAAGCGCACGGTTAAGGCGCTTGAGTTCACTGGTATCGCGAAAAATGGCGAGAATGACAAGCCGGCGCGGGCTATCGAGCTCGATGCGGCGAACGCTGACGTCCACTTCAACGGAACGCCCGTCGGCCCGCCGGATTTTGAGTTGGACGCTGTGCGACTCACTGTCGGAAAGCCCCGCCCGGAAGATTCTCACGTAGTGCTGACCTTCACCATCGGGAAAGAGAGAAGATTCCGGTACGAATACCAGGCGCTCTGGCGGAATTCCGAAGAGATCGGCGCCCCGCACGTTCGCTTCCAGGACGATACCTGTCTCGTAATCCACAATCAGGATGGCGTCACTGGCGCAATCGAAAACGCGGCGATATTTCTCCTCGGAGCGGCGCACGTTGCTGAGTAGGTGCCGGGAAGTCCCTATGCCTAAGACCAGCAGAAGGGCGCTGGTTCCCACGGTGAGCAAGTTGAGCAAATTACGGATCCAACGATCACCAGCTGCCAGCGTCGAAGAGAAGTGATTTTCCGTAAGAGTGAGACGCGAGTCGCAGGCGGCGATTTCCTCGAGGACGTACCGCACCGTTAATGGATTTGGCTGGTCTGAAAATGTCTCCGCATGGAGCTGATCTGCGAGCTCCGTGAGGTTATCGAGCTCTTGATCCGCAGCGGTCCAATCAACGATTGCAATTCGCATGAAGCTGAAATCGTGAAACCAGCGAAACATGCGGACCATACCGGGGATATCATCGGGATTGATCTGGCCCCTTGTAAACCCCTGATACACGATCGTCATATTTGGAGTGTGTTTCTCAAGCTCGATGCGGGCAAATTTATCTCCAAGGGGCGCCCGGATGGCATTCAGGTAAGCTTGGAAGTCCGCTTGGGAACTCGAGCTGGCGTACTGCATCAGACTGATAACCGCTTCTTTTTGCCCTTTAGACCAATAATCCTCACCCTGGATGTAGGCACGCACCGAAGACAAAATCATGGATCGGAAGGCGCCGAGGAGAAAAACAAATAGGACGATCGAGACAAAGAGAGAAACTACAACAAAGAGCTTTCGGCCCAGGGTCGATTGACGATAATCGCTGCGGAATGCCATTTTGCGCGCCGCCTGCAAAAAATAGCCAAGACTGGGGCTTTCTTTAATTCTGCATCATCTTTGTTGTGGTTCGCGGAGCTGTGTTCAGATCGGCATATCTGGTTGCGACACATCTTCGAAAGTGCACTTCAAGCGGTAATCGGGGAGGTCACTGGCTTCTGGCACAGTTGGGTTCGGGGGGAGTCTATGCTGTTTCCTCCTATGCCCACGCGGAAAACGTGCCGCGTGTTAGCATTTCTCGTACGCCCCACGCACTTTTTTCAGTGCGACTGCATTGCGGTCGACGGGCACGATGGATTTTTCTCTCAACGTCCAACAAAAACTGTTACGGGATACGGTTCGCCAATTCACGGAGGCGGAGGTGCGCCCGCTCAGATTTCTGACAATTCCACTCGCCCTAATGGAGTGATGGTATGCGTCCCGTCGTCTGAGGACTGTGTCGCAAAGACAAAAATATCTCTTCCCAAAAGTCTCCAATCTGGGATCATGTTTCTAGGGCGAGGAGTGGCTCACGCAACTCGCCCTTTTGTTTTTTGCGGGTAGCCAGCCCCGGATCGCTCTGGCTTTCAGCCTGCTGAAAACTCAACGTTAGACCGTACTGGCCCTTCGAGCGTCACCGTCTCCTGCGCTCAGCGCGAAACCCACGCGGCGCTTGCCGAGGCCTCTCCAGCATCCTCCCACCCCGCCTTCTGCTCTCCGCCCGGCTATGCTAGCATCGGGCTTACACTATTCCCGATGGATTTTGCGCTCAAAGACCACCAAAAACTGATACGGGATACGGTTCGCCAATTCATGGAGGCGGAGGTGCGCCCGATCGTCAAGGAGATGGAGAAGACAGAAAAGGTTCCGGCGGAGGCGATCAAGAAACTGGGCGAGATGGGCTGTTGCGGAATGCTGGTGCCGGAGGAGTGGGGCGGGCCGGGACTCGATACCGTTTCGTATGCGTTGATGCTGGAAGAAGTGGCGCGGGTGTTCACGGCGATGTCTACGGCGATCAGCGTGACGAATTCGGCGGTGCAGGCGCCGCTGATGCTGTTTGGCAGCGGAGCGCAGAAGAAAAAATATTTACGCCGCATGGCGACGGGAGAAACGCTCGGCGCGTTTTGCCTGACGGAGCCGGCGGCGGGGTCGGATGCGGCGGGAATACAAGCACGAGCAATACGCGACGGAAATGTGTACAAATTAAACGGAACAAAGACCTGGGTGACAAACGGGAGCGCTGCGGGCGTGCTTCTTGTGTTTGCGAAGACTGATCCGGCGGCTGGAAGGAAGGGGATTTCCGCGTTTTTGGTCGAACCGGGATTCGCGGGGTTTCGCGTGGGGCGGCACGAGGACAAGATGGGGCAGCGCTCGTCGCCATCAGTGGAGATCTTGCTGAATGACTGCGTGGTGCCGGTAGAGAACCGGCTTGGCGAAGAGGGCCAGGGGCTGAAGATCGCGCTCAGCGCGCTGGATGGCGGGCGCATCGGGATTGCCGCGCAAGCGGTCGGGCTGGCGCAAGGGGCGCTGGAAGAGACCGTCAAGTATGCCAAGCAGCGCGCGGCGTTTGGGAAGAAGATTGCGGAGTTTCAGGCGATTCAGTGGATGATTGCCGATATGCAGACGGAGATCGAGGCGGCGCGGGGGCTGGTGTTTTACGCAGCCTGGCTGAAGGACGCGCATCCGACTCAGGTGGGCGCAAGTGCTTCCAAGGCAAAGCTTTACGCTAGCGAAATGGTCAACCGCGTGGTCTATAAAGCAGTCCAAGTCCATGGCAGCGTGGGGTATTCTCGCGAGACGGATGTGGAGCGGATGTACCGGGATGCGCGTGTGATTACCATTTATGAGGGGACGAGCGAGGTACAGCGCATGATCATCGCGCGCGAGTTGCTGGGGAAAGCCAGTTGAGGAAGAAACGAGCTGTAGCTCAGGCCTTCAGAACTGAGGCTTCCCTTCGTGGGTGAAAGCGGGAGGAGCGGGGATTGGCGACAGGGGCTGAGGGGAAGAAGAGTCGGGTTTTGAGCGGGATGCGGCCCACGGGGCGCCTGCATATTGGTCATTATTTTGGCGCGCTGCAAAATTGGGTGCGGTTACAAAATGAAGTCTTACCGGCTGGCCGTGTAGTGGCGCAGCATGCTGCGCCACTACAGAGTCAAGAACCAGCTTATGAGTGCTTCTACTTTATTGCGGATTGGCATGCGCTGACTAGCGATTACGCGGATACGTCGGGGGTGGCGGAGAATACTCTGCAGATCATGATTGATTATCTGGCGGCGGGGCTGGATCCGGCAAAGAGCGTGATTTTTCAGCAGTCGGCGATTCCGGAGCATGCGGAGTTGCATTTGTTGCTGTCCATGGTGACGCCGCTGGGGTGGTTGGAGCGGGTGCCGACGTATAAAGAGGCGCTCGAGAATATAAAGAGCAAGGACTTGCATACGTACGGGTTTCTCGGATATCCAACTCTTCAGACCGCAGACATCGTGATTTATAGTCAGTTGGGATCATCACTGTATGTGCCTGTTGGCGAGGATCAGGTTTCTCACGTCGAGTTCAGCCGGGAACTGGTTAGGCGTTTCAACACCTTGTTTGGTCTCGACTGGCGAGAAGGTGTTGATGCCGACGCATTTTCCGCTGTCATTTTTGAAAACATGGTTGGTGAAAGACCTCAGCTATCGCAGATCGTCGAAGAGCACGCGAATCGCACGTCATTCGTCAGGGCAAAAATGCGGGAGCTTGCACTGAAGGATGGCATTCGGAACTTTCTAGAAGACACCGAGAACAGAGGTTTTGCCAAATTCTTTGAGTTCCGCGAGAAATTGGTTGAACCAGACGTGATGTTGACGAAGACGCCGAGAATACCAGGGCTCGATGGTCGGAAGATGTCGAAGAGTTATGGGAATGCGATTACGTTGAGCGAGACGGATGAGCAGATACGGAAGAAGACGAAAGTGATGGTGACGGACCCGGCGCGGAAGAGGCGGACGGATCCGGGAAATCCGGACGTGTGTCCGGTGTATGACTGGCATAAACTGTTCTCGGCGGAAGAGCCGGGGCGGCTGGAGTGGGTGCGGCAAGGCTGCACGACGGCGGGGATCGGGTGCATCGAATGCAAGGACGCGATGGCGACGAATTTGATCAAGTGGATCGCGCCAGTGCGGGAGCGAAGAGTGAATTACGAGCAGAACCCGAAGCGAGTATTGGAGATTTTGGACGAAGGGTCGAAGAAGGCGAGGAAAGTAGCGCAGGGGACGATGGAGAGAGTGAGGGAGGCGGTGTTTGGGTGGGAAAAGAAACGGAAAGAGATTGGAGGAACGGCGGCTAAGGCATAAAGGCAGAAGACAGAAGTTACAAAGTGGCCGCCGAGAACGCAGAGTGGGCAGACAAAAGCAGGATCCATATGAAGGCGATCACGCTCTACCGGATTGCGTCGGTTTTCTTTTTGTTGTTTGCGGCTGGGCACACGTTCGGGTTTCTAAGCCTCAAACCTCCGTCGCCGGAAGCGCGCGCGGTCTTCGACGGGATGAACAACGTTCATTTTCACGTGAGCGGGTCCAGCTTCAGCTATGGAGGTTTCTACAGAGGGTTTGGGCTGAGCATCACGGTCCAGTTGCTGTTCTCGGCGTTTCTGGCTTGGCATTTGGGAACTCTTGCCCGCAGTAATCCGCAGGCAATTGGACTTTTGGGTTGGGTTTTCATGATTGTTCAAGTAGCTGGGCTGGTCCTCAGCTGGAAGTATTTTTCTGCGGGGCCGGCGATGCTTTCAGCGATCGTTGCGGTTTGTCTAGGATGGGTGGCTTGGTTGGTTATGGGCAAAGGATAGGCAGAAGGAATTCAGATGGCGACGCCGTACAAAATTAATATACCGATGTATGAGGGGCCGTTGGACCTGCTGCTGGATTTGATCAAGCAGCAGAAGATGAATATTCACGATATCCAGATTTCGAAGATCACGGCGCAATACCTGGAGTATTTGCATAAGCTGGAAGAGTTGGACGTGGATGTGTCGGCGGAATTTATTTATATGGCGGCGACGCTGATCTACATCAAGAGCAAGATGCTGCTGCCGCCTGATCCTTTGGGAGAGTCGGAAGACGCGAGCGGTGATCCGCGCGCGGAGCTGGTGCAGCGGCTAGTGGAGCACGAGAAATTCAAGAATGCGGCGCAGCTTTTGTATCAGAAGCAGCAGATTGAAGAGAATGTGTGGTCAAAGCCGGACAAATCGCTCTACAACGACGAGGGGGCTGAGGGCGAGCTAGTAGTTTCGCTTGTGGATTTGGTGAAAGTGTTCCAGCAGGTGCTGGAGCGGCGGAAGGAAGTTTCACGGATCGAGCTGCGGCATGAAGAGTTTACCGTGGCGCAAATGATTGCGGCTTTGCGGACGCAGATTCTGGCGAGCGCGGACAATTCAGTGAACTTGATTCAGTTTTTTGAGGCGTGTCCGTCGCGGCATGCGATGATCGTGGCGTTTTTGGCGGTGCTGGAAATGGTGAAGCTGCAGGCGGTGGCGCTGGCGCAGGAGAAGCAGTTTGGGGAGATTGTGGTGCGGAAGCACAAGATGTTTGATTTGGTGTTTGATGAGAGCGGGGGGATCAAGCAGATTGATGAGGAATACAAATAGAAGGTAAAGGAAGTAGATAAAGGAGGCAAAGGATGAAGAATGCCGCTGGAACAGTTTGCAAATATTGCACAACCGAAATGCGTCGATTGGGCTTCTCCTTTACTTCCTTAACGTCCTTTATTTACGCAACCTCAGGGGCTTGTTCATGACCAACGAAGAGAGAAAAGCGGCACTAGAAGCGATTATTTATGCGGCGGACGAGCCGGCTACGATCGAGCAACTGGCGAAGGCGCTGGGGGAGGAAAAGCTGGCGGTGCAGGCGTCGCTGGATGAATTGGTGGCGAGCTATGCGGCGGAAGAGCGCGGGATCGAGGTTCGCGCGGTGGCGGGCGGGTACAAATTGTATACCAAGCCGCAGCAGCATGACGTGGTGCGGCGGTTTATCAAGAGCTTGCGGCCTCCCTTGCGGCTTTCGATGCCGGCGCTGGAGACGCTGGCGGTGATCGCGTACAAGCAGCCGGTGACTTCGCCGGAGATTTCGGAGATTCGCGGGGTGAATACTTCGGGAGTGATCAGCACGCTGCTGGACAAGCACCTGATTACTACGGCGGGGCGGAAGGAAGTGATGGGGCGGCCGATTTTGTACAAGACGTCGAAAGAGTTTTTGATGCGGTTCGGGTTGAGCGATCTGGAGGAGTTGCCGAGCTTGAAGGAGTTTGAGGCGCTGGCGCGGGAGGCGTTGGGGAGCGATGAGGGATTCGCGCCGACGGAGAATGGATCGACGAACGAGGCGAGCATCGGGGTGTCAGCGACAGAGAATTCGGCGAGTGCGAAAATGGAGGCGCGGGAAGAATTGTTGGAAGAGACGGCGGCGAATAATGAGGGGATGCCAGAGGCGACGAGCGACGAGACTCAGAAAGCCGCAGCGGCGGGGGAGTGAAGAGAAGAATTAAAGGTAGAGAGACGCCGTGTGCGCAGAGAAGAGTTTTGCCCGGCAGAATCTGGGATTGTATGACCAGGGATTGGCGGACCATCTTCCGGTTTGCATTGCTGGGCCTGGCAATCGCTTCTGTCTCTTTCGGAATTTCTGAAGCGGATCCCACACCTGGGAGTTCTGTGGCCATCTGGATTGGAGTCGCAACGATAATTCTCTGTCTCGGTTCTTTTCTCTTCGTTACCAACTTTGATATTGAGCCGCAGACGACAGGCTTCGCAATCATGTGGCTGATAATCGGGCTGATCAACTTTGCGGTTTACGCAGTAATTGGAGCGGCCTACGTTGGGCTGCAGAAAAAGCGAGACGGATCGGTCACGAATTAGAGCACCTTGCTTCAGAAAGACGGGCGGTGCAAGCCCGCACCTACACAAAAAAGAGCAAGACTCAGAAAAGACAAGAGAGAGCATGGAAGAAAGATTGCAGAAGATTATTGCGCGGGCGGGGATTGCTTCGCGGCGGCATGCGGAGCTGCTAATCCTTAGCGGACAGGTGCGCGTGAACGGGCACGTGGTAAAGGAATTGGGGACGAAGGCAGACGCGGCGAAGGACCGGATTGAGGCGGCGGGGCGCGTCGTCGAGGCGAAGGAGGGGCGGCGGGTTTACATTTTGCTGAATAAGCCGCCGGAAGTGGTGTCGGCGATGGCGGACCCGGAAGGACGGAAGACGCTGCGAAACTGTTTGCGAGGATTGCCCGAGAGAGTGTTTCCGGTGGGAAATTTGGAGTATGCGGCATCGGGGCTGGTGTTTTTGACGAATGACGGGGACCTGGCGGCGGAGATGCTGAAGAACTGGGCCCACCTGGAGCAGGTCTATCAGGTCAAGGTGAAAGGAATGCTGACGCTGGCGGACCTGGAGCGGCTGGGAAAAGAGATTGGCGTGAGGATGCAAACGGTGCGGCAGCCGGACGCCACCCGTGGGCGCGCGGCGAATTTCTGGTACGAAGTACGGATGCGGGATTCGAAAAAGGAAGAGTTGCGGCGGGTGCTGTTCAAGGAGAAGCATCCGCTGGAAAAGTTGAAGCGCATCGGATTGGGGCCGCTGACGGTGGAGGGGATTCCGCGGGGGAGATATCGATTGATTGAGCAGAAGGACGCGGAGAGGTTGCGCAAGTTTGGGAAGACGGACGAGGGGCGGGGTGAAATAAGAAAGGGGAATTTAACACAGAGGGCACAGAGAACGCAGCGGACGCAGGGAAGAGAAGAAAAAGCAGATTCCTCGCTTCGCTCGGAATGACAACATTTTGGCCTCGTGCCTTTAGTGCGCGAACTGGCCTGACGGAGTAACGCTACCAAGAGACGAAATCCGGAAAATGCAAGAACGATTGCAGAAAATTATGGCGGCCAGCGGGATTGCGTCGCGGCGCAAGGCCGAGGAGATTATTGCGGCGGGGCGGGTGACGCTCAACGGAAAAGTGGTGATGGAGCAGGGAACGAAGGCCGATCCGGAACAGGACGTGATTTGCGTTGATGGCGCGCCGCTGAAAAGACGGGAGCGGCTGCTGTATTTTCTGCTGAACAAGCCGAAGGGCTACGTAACGACCGTCAGCGATCCGGAAGGCCGACCGACGGTGATGGAGTTCATGAAGAAATGTCCTGAGCGTGTGTATCCGGTGGGGCGGTTGGACTATGCCAGCGAAGGATTGTTGCTGATGACAAATGATGGGGCGCTGGCGCAGAAGCTGATGAAGGCCGGTTCGCACGCGCCGAAAACCTACATGGTGAAGATCAGCGGAAAGCCGGATGAGCGGGCGATCGGGCGCTTGCGCGCGGGAATCACGATTGAGTTGGAGGATGGGACGCGCGTGAAGACTTCGCCGGCGAAAATTCGCTTGCTGGAGGACGGGGCGAATCCCTGGTATGAGGTGATTTTAATCGAAGGGCGGAATCGGCAGATTCGGCGGATGTTTCAGGGCGTGGGATTTCTCGTGGAGAAAATCAAGCGCGTGCAACTGGGACCTTTGGTTCTGGATGTGCCTCCGGGAAAGTATCGTCCGCTGACGGTGCGGGAAGTGGCGAAATTGAAGAGCCTTGCGGAGGGAAGTAAAGGATAAATGAGGTAAAGGAGGTAAGGGAGAAGAGCGGGACGTTGGCAGCTGCGGCACGCTGGCTTCGCCCAGCTTGCGCATCAGATCTCTAAGAGTTAGAAAATGGCCACCACGAAAGAGCGGCGTTTGGCGGCGGGACAGTGGAGGAAGTAAACTGGGTAGATGACGCGGACAATTGAAGAGCTGATACCGGATTACCTGCGCGGGCTGCCGGTGTACGTTCCGGGAAAACCGATTGAAGAAGTGGAGCGGGAGCTGAAGATTCATGCGGTGAAGCTCGCTTCGAATGAGAACCCGCTGGGACCCTCGCCGAAAGCGATGGCGGCGGCGCGGGCGGTGCTGGGGGATTCGAACCGGTATCCCGATGGCGGGACGCACCTGCTGCGGGAGGCGCTGGCGGAACGGCGAGGAGTTTCACAGGAAGAGATTTTCGTGGGGCTGGGCTCGAGCGAGCTTATTGATCTGGCTTCGCGCGTGCTCTTGCGGGCCGGGCTCCAGGGGCTGACGTCGGA
This sequence comes from Acidobacteriota bacterium, assembly GCA_003224525.1. Classification (GTDB taxonomy): domain Bacteria; phylum Acidobacteriota; class Terriglobia; order Acidiferrales; family UBA7541; genus Acidiferrum. The sequence continues at coordinate 23,425 of QHZB01000202.1, forward strand.
AGGAACGTATGCGCCGTTTTCGGTGGCGATTCGCGCAAGCGGCGCGGAACTGGAGCTGGTGCCCCAGCGGGAGTTTGCGTTTGACCTGAAGGCCATGGCGAGAGCCATCACGCCGAAAACGGGCGTGATTTATCTGGCGAATCCGAACAATCCGACGGGCAGCGCGTTCACGGGCAAAGAATTCGAGGAATTTCTCGCGGGCGTTCCGGATGGCGTGCTGGTGGTGCTGGATGAAGCGTACATCGACTACGCGGTGAGCATGGGCTTGCAGGATGCGGTGGAGGCTTATCGCAAGAGGAAAAATCTGCTGATCCTGCGGACGTTCTCAAAGGTTTATGGATTAGCGGGATTGCGCATCGGGTATGCCATCGGGCGGCCCGAGCTGCTTTCCGCGATGAATAAATTGAGGACGCCATTCAATACGTCGGGAGTGGCGCAGGCTGCGGCGCTGGCGGCGCTGGATGACAAAGAGCATGTGAAGCGGTGCATCGAGACAAATGCGACGGAGCGGAAACGCTTGAGCGAGGATTTGGCGAAGATGGGATTCCGGCCGGTGCCGAGCGAGGCGAATTTTATTTTTATTGTGGTGGGTCCGGATGCGAAAGCTCTGAGCGATGATCTGCTGCGGATGGGCGTGATTGTGCGGCCGCTGGGGTGGATGGGATTTCCGGAAGCGATCCGCATTTCGGTGGGGACGGCGGAAGAAAATGACAAGTGTTTGTCGGCCATGGCGCGGGTGATCTTGAAGCGCCCGGGCAAGGGCGCACTCGCCGCGCGATGAGAGTGATATTTCAGGAGGTAAAGGAAATAGAGGAAGTAAATGAGGCAAAGGAAAAACGGGCGGCCACGCCATGAGGGTGCACATTCCTGGTGGGGCGGAGATCGGCGGGCGTGGCGATGGCGACCCAATCACGAAAATATTGAGAGAAAGCAAGAACATTGCGGTGGTCGGATTGTCGTCGAATCCGATGCGGCCGAGTTATGGCGTGACGGAATACATGCAGGGTGCGGGATACCGGATTATTCCGGTGAACCCGAACGAGACGGAAGTGCTGGGGGAGAAGAGTTATGCGCGGCTGGAAGATGTGCCGGAGAAAATAGACATCGTCAATGTGTTCCGGCGGGCGGAGGATGTGGCTCCCGTGGTGAAGAGCGCGGTTCGAATCGGGGCGAAGGTCGTTTGGATGCAGACGGGAATTGAGAACGAAGAGGCGGCGGAGAAGGCGCGTGGGGCAGGGCTGGTGGTGATCGAGGACGCATGCATCTTGGTGGAGCATCGGAGGAGAGTTGGAGAGATGAAGCAATAGGCGAATCACAATTCGGAAGGACGGGGAGGCCCGCGCGGGGATGGCCCGCGGGCTTTTTGATTTCAGGAGACAAAAAAAGATCAAGGAAAAAAAATTTAACACAGAGGACGCAGAGAGCGCAGAGAAGAGGGGACGGAGGGGTCAGCGGGGGAGGGGGAAGACGAGCAGGTTGCGTTTGCCGGTGATGACGACGGCTAGGGAGCGGCCGTCGGGAGAGATGGCGAAATCGCGGAAGCTGAGGCCGTGAAGAATGGGAATTGGCGTGGGCTGGGAGATGGGGATTTCGTGATTCGCCGGGATCGGCGCTAGCGGAGGAAGATCGACCCAGACGAGATCACCGGATTTTTTCTCGAGGGAGCGCTTGAGGAGGATGCGGGATTCGTCTGGCGACCAGCGAAAGACGCCGAGGCCGACGCGGAGTCGGGCCACTCGATTGAGGGAAGTGAGATCGCGAATTTCGAGAATCTCTTTGTCAATGAAATAGGCAACTTTTTTGCCGCTGGGAGAGACGCTTGCGCCGCCTTCATAGCCTTCAAGAGTGGCCAACTCTTTGGCATTGTCACTGAGCAGGTCGAGGCGCTGGAGGCGGGATGGGCCGGTGAGGTTGTGATCCTGTTCGACGGCAATGGCGGAGTTCACTCCAGGCAGCCAGGCGATGTCGCGAAACGTGCGCCCTTCATAAAAAGAAGGAAGGGCGCCGACGGCGGGGCGCGTGAACTTCAAGGAGAAAAGCAGGCGAGGCTTCACGGATTCCGAGAGATACGCGATGGTGGCGTTGTCAGGCAGCCAGGAGGCGTTGGCGGCGTCGGAGATTACGCTGTCGCCTTTGTTGATATGGATTTCCTTGCCGGAGTCATCGAGGAGCAGCGTCTGGAAGGAGTCCTCGGTTTTGCCGGTGTCATCCAGAACCGTCGTGGTGAGAAGCTGCGCGAGGATGAAATGGCCGTTGGGGGACCAGCGGAAGGAGTCGATGAGATAGCTGAAAGATTGAGCGCCGCGCGTGTATTTTTGCCCTTCGAGGAGGCGGTGGCGTTTACCACCGGCGTTCTGGATCCAGATGTCATCGTGTTCGAGCGCGTCGTAGACCTTTGTTTTCATTTTGCGATAAACGGAATAGACGATCCGGCCATCGGGAGCGTAGGCGAAGGCGGTAATTTCCTCGTCGATGGATTGAATGGGTTTCTCGAGATTTTGGGGGAGCGCGGACGGGACGGCGCAGCAGCCCAAGAGGATGCACAGCAACGAACACATAGGGCGGAGCCAGTGCGAGCGGTTAGAGAAACAGGGACGAGTCATGGTTTGTGCGCAACATCATTGTACGGGATGTGACGCCGTGTAGGGATTGCAGCAGGGCGGCTGCGCGGGCTTGAATTCCATGAACTCGACACGAGTGAGGTCGGGATCGCAGATATCGAAGGACCATTTGCCGTCGCGGCCGATTTCGGGTTCGGCGGTGGTTTTGAGGCCGTGGGCGCGGAGGAGCGCGACGGCGGGCTTGATTTGCTCGACAGCGAAAGAGAAATGATTTTGGATGCCACGCTCCCTGTGGTCGGCCTTCGACGGGATATTCAGCATGTATTCGATCCAGTCGGTGCCGTCGGGGACTTGAATCTCCCACCAATCGTCGCCGGCGTCCTTGAAGCCGCCGTGCCAGTACATGCGGAAGCCGAGGAGATCCCTGTAGAAGCGATCCTCGGCAGCGCGGTCCTTGACGATGAAGCCGGCGTGAAGCATGCGCGTGCTGATTTGTTCGGCGGGGGCAGTGAACACGCTGCGAGGGTGAAGCTGAACGAAGGCGATGGAATTACCCTCGGGGTCGTGGACAACGAAATGCGCGACGCCACTGATATCCCTGGTAACCGCGTCGGCCGCGACGTTACGGGCAAGGAGGTAGTTGCGCATCCGCACAACGTCGGGTGTGGCGAAGGCGATTTCGGCGAGCAGGTTGGCGGGAGAGGCAGAACCCACTTCTGACAACTGAATTTGCTGGCGGTCGTTGACGATGAAACACGGGCGCGCCATGCCCGTGCAGCCCGCGTTGCGTGGTGTCATGCCCAGAATTTGGCTGTAAAAATCAAGCGACTTGTGAAGATCGGTGGAATAGATGCGGACGTGCGCGATGCCGGTGATGGGCGGGCGCGTGGGCTGATCCTGGGCGGCGAGCGGAAAGGAGATGAAAGCGGCGGAGAGCGCAAGTGCAGTGCGTTTCATGAGACTCCCTTGAAAGTTTGGTGCAACGCGCGATTTTACCTTGCGAAGGTGGTCGAGGTGCAAGCTGATCATGGATGTTGTCCGGGATGCGGTCCAGTGTACTCAGAGCAGCAGGGCTTTTGCGTGGGTGTGAATTCCATGAGTTCAACGCGGGTGTCGTCGGGATCGTAGAGATTGAGCTGCCATTTGCCGTCGCGGCCGATTTTGGATTGTTCGTTGCCGGTCCAACGGTTCTTGCGAAGTTGTTCTTCCGCGGCGTGGATGTCGGGGACTCCGAGAGCGATGTGGTTCATGACACCGAGTGTGTGATGGTCTGCGTTGGCGGGGACGTTGAGCATGTATTCGATCCAGTCGGTGCCGTCGGGGACTTGCATGTCGACCCAACTGGTTTCGTCGTCTTTCCTTCCGCCGTGCCAGTAGACGTGGAAGCCGAGAATATCTTTATAGAAGCGGTCTTCCGCGTCACGGTCCCGAACGACGAAGCCGGCATGGATGATACGCATAGTGGACGAGGACGGCGAAGTTGGGGAATTCGTCTGCTGCTTAAATCCGATTCGGTACCCCTCCGGGTCGATTATTGCGAAGTATTCGTCACTGGAACCTCTGATTTTCGGTATTGGGATCATCTTCGCCGCGAGGTATTTCTTCATCGCATTCACATCGTCCGTGGCGAATACGATCTCATAAAGGAGGTTAGACGGCGGCGTCTTGGGCGCCGTCGCGAGCACCAAGTTTTGACCGGAGCTTAGCTGCTGCATGAAGAAGGGGAAGGCAATCACCGGCCTCTCCCCACCGATCGGGGACCTTTCACACCAAAGACAGGCATCAGAGGGAGTACCTTCACTGCTGACGACTCGGGTGTAAAAGCTGCGAGCTGTGTCCATATTTGTAGAGTAAAACTGCACGGCAGCGATCCCCGTTATTCGCGGCCTTGGACGCTCCTTTTGGGCGCTGGCTGAAGCGCACAGAACGACAGTCGTAAGTGATGCCAAGATGCGTTTCATACTTTCACCTCAAGAGGTAGACGACGAGCGAGACTTTATTTTACGAATTTCGTCAAAGCGATGGCGGAGGCGGGCTTCGAAGCCCTGGTCGGTGGGCTTGTAGTAGGTGCGGCCGGCGAGATTGTCGGGGAGGCAGGTCATGTCGGTGACTTTTTCTTCGAAATTGTGGGCATATTTGTAGCCCTGACCATAGCCGATGTTTTTCATTAACCCAGTGACGGCGTTGCGGATGTGGAGAGGCACAGGTTCAGCCTGGGTTTTGTGAACGTCATCGATGACCTCGCCGTAGGCAGTGTAAACGGCGTTGGATTTTGGCGCGAGCGAGAGGTAGACGGCGGCCTGGGCGAGGGCCAGGTGGCCTTCGGGCGCGCCGAGAAAGTCGAAAGCATCTTTCGCGGCGAGAGTGACGGCGAGGGCGCCGGGTTCGGCGAGGCCGATGTCTTCGCTGGCCATGCGGACCATGCGGCGGGCGAGATAGAGCGGATCTTCGCCGGATTCGAGCATGCGGGCGAGCCAGTAGAGGGCGGCGTCGGGATCGGAGTTGCGAACGGATTTGTGCAGAGCGGAGATGAGGTTGAAATGCTCCTCGCCGGCTTTGTCGTAGCGGAGGAGTTTTCTTTGGAGCACGTCTTCGAGGAGTTCGGGGGTGATAATGCGCGTGCCGACATCGTTCGAAGGCGCGCTGCGGACGGCGAGTTCCAACGTGTTATAGGCGGCGCGGGCGTCGCCATTGGAGAAGGAGGCGATGCGAAAGAGGATGTCGTCGGGAGATTCGATGGATTCGCTTCCGAAACCGTGTTCTTTGTCGTTCAAGGCGCGGCGGAGAAGTTCAGCGATTTGCGGCGCGCTGAGCGGATCAAGGACGTAGACCTTGGTGCGGGAGAGAAGCGGCGAGATGACTTCGAAGGAAGGATTTTCGGTGGTCGCGCCGATGAAGATGATGTGGCCAGCTTCCACGTGAGGGAGGAAGGCATCCTGCTGCGCCTTGTTGAAGCGGTGAACTTCGTCGACGAAGACGATGGTGCGATGTCCGGAGCGCGACTTTTGTTCGGCCACGGCCATGACCTCCTTGATTTCCTTGATGCCGGTGAGAACGGCGCTGAAGGAAACGAATTCGGAGCTTGTCAAACGTGCGATGAGCCGTGCGAGGGTTGTCTTTCCGCATCCCGGCGGGCCCCAGAAGAGCATGGAGCCGAGACTGTCGTTCTCGATCTGAACGCGAAGCGATTTGCCCGCGCCGAGAAGTTTTTCCTGGCCGATGAATTCGTCGAGGGTGCGCGGGCGCATGCGCTCGGCGAGCGGCTGGTTGGCTGCAGGCACGTCGCTTCCCCGTGCCTGTGGCGGCAATTCTGAGAAGAGGCTCACGATACTAGTGCTCTTTAGAAAACGTAAAATCTGTGGTCAGTAAGAGCAAAGTCCTTCCGTCTCATTGTCGAACATGGGCATCACCGGTCTCCATTTGCCCTTTTCCAGCTTAAATTTCCAGGACGCGAGCCGCGTCGATGGTGCTTTGCACAAGAAATCGGGCGAGCCCAGGTCCTTGTCAGCTATTGAAGCGCGGTCGTAGAAGAGCAAGGTGCCATATACGTGGCTGTCGTAACGAGACTTTGTGTCATACACCGAGTGCCATTTGCCGCCCTGGATGCAAGAAGAATCAAACAGGGAGCAGTACAGGTCGCTTTTCGCGTCTTTCAAGGAGGCTTTATCTTCAGAGCGCAAATCCTCGCAGTCATAGCTCAATAAGGTACGGATATCTTTGTCCAGGACCGCCTTTGCGATTTTTTCGCCAATCAAATTAAGTTCTCTGCGAGCCAGGGCCGTTTCCGACACCCTACTCGTCTTCGATTTCTGAGATTGTTGCCCCAAAGCGCTGGGAATTGATCCACCAAAGATGGAGATGATGCTCAGGCACAAGATGAAGCCGTTCTTTTTATGCTCTGTACTACGTGGGACAGGTCCCATCGTTAGTTTCCATCCTTTCGTCCGTTCAATTGCTTGGTTCTTTGACGGGCGGCTTCGTAAAAAACGACGGCGGCCGCGGCGGCGGCATTCAGTGATTCGATGCCACTGGCCATGGGAATGCGGATGCGCGCATCGGCGCCGCGCTCGACCTCTTCAGGAAGACCGGCGCCTTCATTGCCGACAAGGAGGGCCACCGGCTGGCACCAATCGACTTCCCACGGAGCGAGCGGAGCCTGCTCACCGTGACGCGGTTCACGGACGCTGGAAGCCAGGGTGCGGACGCCCGCGACCTTAAGCTGTGCAAGGAGGATCGAAAGCGACACGCCAGCAAGGATCGGAAGATGCAGAGCGGCACCGGCGGAGGCGCGCAGAGCTTTCGGCGAGAAAGGGTTTGCCGTGCCGCTGATGCCGGAAGCGGCAGTGGCGGCGCCGGTCGCGCCGAAGGCGGCGGCGGTGCGCAGGATGGTCCCGACGTTGCCGGGATCCTGGACGCCGGCCAGGACGACCAGCAGCGCGGCACAAGCCGAAAGGGGGGCGCGGACAAGGTTATCGAAAGTCGTCTCGCGCGGCTTAACGAGCGCCGCGACGCCCTGGGGATGTTCGGAATCGGCGAGACCTTCGAAGAGGTGGTCGGTGGTCCGAAGAGTGGGGAAGGCGATTTCCGGCCGGTCGATCAAGGGAACGAGGCGTTCACGGTGGCGTTCGCCGGATTCGCCGAAAAGAATGGCGCGGATCGGGCAACCGGAACGCAAAGCTTCTTCAACGAGACGCACGCCCTCGACGCCGACGAATCCACTTTCCGTCGGCAGTCCTCCGCGCAAAGCCATGCGGAACTCTTTGAGCCAGCGATTGTCGCGGCTGGTGAGAAGCGCCGCGCCGTTCGCGGGACGAGCGTTACGCGCGATCTTTCCGGGCGTAGCCATTACCGTGGAGGGTAGCAAACTTCTGGCTGGGGACGCTAACCCTGGGATGTTTCTGTTGCCGGTTCGTTTTCCAATAAGCGCGACATACGGACAGCCGGGATACTTCCGAGTGCGCTACTTGGAAACTATTCCGGGCCGGAAGTCCGCATCCGAGAAGTAGTCATTCCCTGGCCTCTCGTGTGCAGACGAGGAAAAAGACATGGAGCGCCGCGGAGATCCCCAACGTTTTTGCGCGAGCAGGTGTCGTGATAGCATTTCAGCCCTCGTGAGTGCTTGTTCGCCTTCTCGACGCGACTTCATAAGACTTGCGCTTGCAGGGTCGTCACTTCCATTTATGCCTAGTCTGGGATTGGGCTCTGGCTTGGCCAACGACCGGACACGCTGGTACCGCGATGCCAAATTTGGCATGTTCATCCACTGGGGGACCATACGCGCTGGCCAGCGTGGCCTCCTGGCCCATAATGACACCCACACCAGCGGGCATCAGCGAAGCGGAGTATCGCGAGTTGCCAAGGCGGTTTGATCCATCAAAGTTCGACGCGCATACTTTCACTGATTTGGCTCGGGCCGCAGGACAGGAATACATGGTGTTCACCAGTGCCGTCCCAAGAAAGTCCGAGCAATCCACGGTAACTGCTTGATTGAACGAAAGTAAGGGGTCTCTGTCAGTTTTTTCGATTTCAATTGTTTGCTTCTCTTTTGGCGCCATCCTACTGCTCTTGCGCATCACAGCTTTCTACGGCACCTCGGAGAAACGCAGTGAAACCCAAGCTTGGCATGGGCTTATCGGTTTA
>QHZB01000202.1:31687-66297 GCA_003224525.1 Acidobacteriota bacterium
TTTTAATGGGACAGCACTGGGTGTTAACGACGAAACACCACGATGGTTTTTGCATGTTCGACACTTCCTACACAGACTACAAGATCACGACTACTCCCCATGGGAAGGACGTTGTCAGGCAACCGGCGGACGTTTGCCAAGGAAGAGGTATGCCACTGGGGTTTTACTACTCGCCGCCCGATATGCACCGCACTGCCTTTCGGGACACCACGAAGTTGGCGAAAGAGAATTGGAACGGGGAGCCCACATGCCCCGAGTGGCTCATGTACCTCGAGGCCCGGTCGCTTTGATCTGGTTCGACGGTTTGCGTCACCAGGAGAAATACGACGGCAACCGCTTCCTTGAGCTGATCCAGAAACTGCAGCCTGCCACTTTGGTGAACGACCGAATTGGCGTGCCGGGAAACTATCAAACGCCGGAACAGTTCATCTCTAATGCGATCCCGACGAAGGGCGTGGCTTTTGCGGCGACCGATACCAGCGTTCAAAAAGATCGAAGGAGTTGACTCCGCCGCCAGAAGACTTTCAGTTGTGGGAAACCTGCATGACCATAAACAAGACGTGGGCATCTAACGCGAACGATCTTGAATATGAGCCGTCGGAGCTTCTCATTCGGAGCCCCGTGGAAGTCGCAAGCCGGGGCGGGAACTTCCTGCTGAACGTCGGACCGCAACCCGATGGCTTGATTCAGCCGGAATTTCAGCAGCGTCTCCGCGCCATCGGCGATTGGCTCGCGGTTAACGGCGAATCCATATACGGGACGACCTACGGACCAGAGCAAAACATGAAATCTGTTCGAACCACGGCAAGACGCGGGAGACTCTTCCTCCACATCTTCGATTGGGCGTCGTCGCCATTGGAGATATCGGGGCTGGACACGAAGGTGATGTCGGCGCACTTGCTCGCAGGAGGCAATCATTGAAATCTCGACAGACGGAACGCCGGCTCCAGATTGACCTGCCACAGCAACCACCCGATCCGAACGTGACCGTCATTGCTGTCAGAACTCTTTAAGAGGGCGCGCTCGCGATCTTGCGCCAATGCCCGACGATCAAAAGGACCTCCGCCATACGCAAATCGGGTCATGGCGAACATCCAAACCGCTAGCAGCAGCGAGTTTGGTGTAGGCTTTCCGCCGGAGAGAATCATGTTCAAATTCAGACTTCTACAGTTGCCGCTTCTTCTGCTGGCATTGAGTTCCCAAGGAAGCGCGCAGTTTGCACACACCGACCACAAACAGATCGTCGATGCCGCTGGTAAACCGCTCTTTCTTCGCGCAACAAATCTGGGCAATTGGCTGGTGCCAGAGGGTTACATGTGGCTGTTCCAAGGCGGCCCGCAATCTCCTAGTGAGATCCGCGCGTTGGTGTTGGAACTCCTGGGGCCTGAAGGGTCGGCCGCATTCTGGCAGAAGTACCGCGAGAACTACGTCACGCGTGAGGACATCGCGCTCCTGCATCGGGCCGGCTTCAACGCCATTCGAGTTCCTTTGCATTACAGCCTGTTTGAGAGCGACAACGCGGAAGGTTTCCAGCTGCTGGACCGGCTGATCGTCTGGAGCCGTGCGGAAAACATGTATGTGATTCTTGACCTGCATGCCGCGCCGGGCGGACAGACGGGCACGAACATAGATGACAGCGCGGGATATCCTTGGCTATACCAGAGTCCACAAGAGCAAGAACACCTGATCGCCATCTGGCGGCGCCTGGCGACGCACTATCGCGATGCGCCGGCCGTGCTCGGTTATGACCTGCTGAATGAGCCGATCCCGCATTTCCTTAAGCTGGCAGCTTTGAATTCTTCGCTTGAGCCGCTCTACAAGAAGTTGGCGGGCGAAATACGAAAGGTTGACGCTCACCATATTCTCTTTCTCGGTGGCGCGCAGTGGGACGGGAACTTTTCGGTCTTCGGAAAACCCTTCGATGCGAACGTGACATACACGTTCCACAAGTATTGGACGGCGCCTGATGAAAGCGTGCTACGGCAATACATTGATTTTCGCGAGCGTTATGACGTGCCAATCTGGATGGGCGAGTCCGGGGAGAATACCGATGAGTGGATCGCGCAATTCGTGAAAGCGCTTGAAAAAAACAGCATCGGATGGGCTTTCTGGCCGTATAAGAAGATGGAAAAGCCGTCGGCGGTCGTCAGCATTATCCCACCTTCCGATTGGGGAAAGATTGTGGAGTTCGCAAAGCTTCCGCGCGGCACTGGGCGCGCGGAAGAACGGCTGAAGGCCCGCCCTGAACAGCAAACGATCGCCCGTGTTTTCGCAGAGTTGCTCGAGAATGTCCGCCCGCAAAAGTGCCGCGTGAATCAGGGATATTTAAAAGCCCTGGGGATGAAGTCAGATATTGCACCGGTCAGTGCCGGAGGATCGGCGAACTGAACGATTCTTCAATCACTGATTCGTTAGCCGTTTCATGTAAATTTCAATGGCACGATTCGTCGGGTCCACGCGGCGAGCAGGAGTATCCTTCGCCGGTGGTTTTTGCGGAACTAACGAAGTGGCACCACTCCGGCGTCCCGTTCGTACCGTTACGGACGAGACGTATTTTTTGCGGTCTTATGTTTCCTCGTCTCATGTGGTGACTTTACACGTTGCTGTCTGAATGGGTGTGGCGATAATTCCAGTATTTCGACTGTTCCCTCTTGCTCACCTTCGAGAATTCGCGAGAATTCCTGTGGTTTTGCGCAAGGTACTGGCCCCAGGCGCGGTTTTCGTTGTCATCCCAGTTGTGATAGTCCTTGTGTTGTTTATCGTAGACTCGGAGCTGAACGCGGGCCTCTTGAGGTGCAGGAGCGGCCATAATTGCCACTGGCGCCACCAGAGCAGCGGTCAGGAACAGCGCAGCGATGTAACGATGTGAAAGGTGCATGTTGTAGTCCTCCAAATTCTAAATGTCCGCCTTCGGAATCGCGGTAGCCATAACTATGCACCAAGAGCTGATTGATTTATGTCGCATTCAGCGCATACGCATCAGATAGGTCCCGAAAAACAATCCACTTGTAGAAGTACCGTTCGCGCCCGAAACATTCCGGGCGTATGTCGAGCAATCGGAAACGTCCCCCGCGCCTTTCGGCTTCCCCTCTCACGTTGGTGGCCATTTAGCTACAGGATTGGCTTACCGGAAACAGACAATCCCACACCGTGTTTGTCATTTTGCGGCCCGCTTTTGCTGCTGGAGAGGTTCGCCAGCAAGCTCTTATTGCGTGGGTCGAGGGGGGTATGGTAGCGTCGCCCAATTAAGGGCAGCGCTGGCGGGGCGCTGCAGGGGTGGCGCTACGACTTCGCCAAAGGCCAAAAAATTGCCGGCTGAGCTGCTGCGCGTAAATGCGCAATTCCCAGAGGCGGACCTGCTGCGGTATGCAGCAGGTTTTCTGACGCGCGGGGGTGTGATTGCCATTCCCACGGACACTTTCTACGGACTGGCGGCCGACCCCTTCAATCTTGCCGCTGTGGATGAAATCTATCGTGTGAAAGGGCGCCCGGAAACGAGGGCGCTGCCTATCCTCGTGAATTCGATCGAACAAGCCATTCTGCTCGCGCGCGAAGCGCCGCGGAAATTTTTGGGGCTCGCCCAGGCGTTCTGGCCGGGCGGGTTGACGCTGGTGGTGAACGCCGCGCAGCGCATCCCGCTCAAAGTGACCGCAGGCACAGGCCGCATCGCCTTGCGCTGGCCGAATAGCGCAGTGGTGCGGCGATTGATCGATGAATTCGAAGGCCCGGTCACGGGAACGAGCGCGAACATTTCCGGCTTTCCTTCGTGTTCGAACGCAGAACAAGTAATGAAGCAACTCGGCTCGCGGGTGCCTCTTGTGCTGGACACGGGAGAAACCGGCGGGACGCAGGCTTCGACCATCGTGGAATTGAATGGCGACACCTGGAGGATCGGCAGGGAAGGGGCCATTCCGGTGGCGGAGATTGAGAAGGCGCTGGAGTAGAACCTAACTTGAAGGCGCGAGGCGTGCTCGCTAATTAATTCCCGCCCGGATGAAGAGTCGCAAGAAAATTGTAGTTGCCGGTGGAGGGAAGATCGAGAGCGCCGAGCGAGCGGCGATGGACGGAAACGACGTCGTTGAACCACATGGGCAAGTAAGGAAGATCTTCCGCGAGAGTTTTCTGAACTTCACTGCATAGTTCCTTCCTTTTTTCCTGATTCATCTCCACGCGAATCTGGTCCGTGAGTGCGTCGATGTGCGCGTTGCGATAGTGTCCGCGATTGGCGCCGTCGGGCGGAAAGCGCTTCGACGAGAAAGCGTATTCAAAAAAATCGGGATCAGTGTTGGCGCCGACCCAGCGCTGGTAGGTGATCTGGAAATTTCCCTTTGCGACGTCGGAGAACAGCGTGGCGAGCTCGAGCGGCCGAAGTTCCAGTTCGATGCCGGCGCGCCGCCATTGCTCCTGAAGAGCCGCGCCAATGAGTCGGGCTTGTTCCTCGGTAGAGCATTTCAGAGTGAGGCGCAGGCGCACGCCATCCCGTTTTCGAGGGAAGCCCGCAGCGTCGAGAACCTGTTCGGCGCGAGCGGGAGTGTAAGGATACTGCAGGACATTCGGATCGGCGGCCCAGTGAACTGGAGGCAGCGCGCCCGCGGCGAGCTTTGCTTGCCCATGGAGGAGATAGCGGATGAGCGCTTCGCGGTCGGTCGCGAGTGCAAGCGCTTGGCGAATTTCTCGATGGGCCAAGATAGGATCTTCGAGATTGAAACCGAGATAGGTGAAATTCGTGCCGGGGCGGTCGGTCACTGCAAGATCGGGTTGGCGCGCAAGAACGGGAATGATATCCGGAGAAAGGGAACTCATCTCCAGATCGGCAGAGCCTTTGCGCAGTTCGAGCGCGCGAACGACGCCGTCGGGGACGACGCGGAATCGCACGCGCGCAACCTGCGGCGCATCACGGAAGTATTCAGGATTTCGCTCCAGGACAACCTCTTCGTCCTGCGATTGCCGAACGAATCGAAACGGACCGGAGCCGACGGGGTGGCGGGAAAAATCGGCGCCGGCGTTTGCAGGAACGATGCCGATGGCGCTCGGAATGAGATTCACGCTGAAGGAAGCGTACGCCTGTCTGAGATGAAAGATGACCGTGGCGTCGTCGGGAGTTTCGACGGAGGTGACCATGCGAAGGGCTCCCTGTTTCGGGGATTTATTGGCGGGATTCATGATGAAGTCGAAAGTCGCCTTGACGTCGGCGGAGGTTAGCGCGCGGCCATCATGGAAGCGAATGCCGCGCCGCATATGGAAGACGTACGTGAGCGGGTCGGGAGTCGACCAGGATTCGGCAAGATCACCGTGAAAATTCATCTGATTGTCGCGCTCCAGCAGGCCGCTAAAGAGGAGTCCATCGATGCGCTGGGATTGCGAATCGGTGGCAAAGCGCGGGTCGAGATTGGTGGGGCTGGATTCGATGAGGAAGGTGAGAGAAGAGGGATCGCTGTGAGATGAATGTGAACATGAGGCGAGACAAAAGGAAGCAAGGACGTAAGGAAGTAAAGAGGCAACGAAAAGACGAAAATTTGACGAAGGGTAATTAGCGCGGCGGAGCATAGGATATTTTACCGAGGATTGCGGGACCACGGGCGCCGGTTGCGGACGGCAGATTCGCGGGGCGCTGGTGAAATGTCTCGTAGGCGAGAAGGGCGAAGGCAAAGGCTTCCTTGGCGCTTTCGGGAATGCCGAGACGCGAAGAGGGCAGAACTTCGATGCCGGGAAGGGCGGCGGAGAGCTGGGCGAGGATCAGCGGATTGTGCGCGCCACCGCCAGAAACGATGAATTGGTGAATCTTGGTTTTGGGCGCGACGAAACGGTTCAGGGCATCGACGACCGAGAGTGCGGTGAAGATTGTGGCTGCGCGGATGAGGTCGTTTGGCTTGGCGCGATAGCGTCGGCCGAGGGCGAGGAGTTTTTTCAGGTAGGCGTGGCCGTAGCATTCGCGACCGGTGGATTTGGGCGGTGCAAGCTTCAGATAGGGATCGCGCAAAAGATCGTCGAGCAGCGCTGGTACACTGCGGCCCTGAGAAGCGAGGCGGGCGTTTTCGTCAAAACGCAGGCGGCCGTGCGTGAAATGCGAGACGAGGGCGTCGATGAGCATGTTGGCGGGGCCGGTGTCGAAGGCGAAGACTTGATGGGGCTTGGCCGCACGAGGAAGGACTGTGAGGTTGGCGATGCCACCGAGATTGAGCGAAACACGGCCAAGTTTCGGGTGGCGATAAAGAAGATAGTCCACATAGGGAACGAGAGGCGCTCCCTGGCCGCCGAGAGCGATGTCGGCAGGGCGAAAATCGCCGACGGTGGTAACGCCGGTTCGCGCGGCAATGATGGCCGACTCGCCGATTTGCAACGTTGAGGTGGTGGTATGGCCTAAATAGTTGATGGGCTTGCCTTGGTGGAAAATCGTCTGGCCGTGGCTGCCAATGAGGGCGATTTTCTTTGGTGCAATCCTGAACTTGCGGCAAGCGGCGAGAGCGGCGTCGGCAAAGAGTTCTCCCAATCGAAAATTTAATTGGCTGAGAGTGCCCGCGGTGATGGGGTGCTGTTCGGCGACGCGAAGAATTTCCTTGCGAAGGACGGGAGGAAATTTGACGGAGGTGTGGCCGAGCAGCTTGGCGTTCAGATTCGGCGGCGCGCCGGAGATGCGCGCGAGGGCAACATCAATGCCATCGGCGGATGTTCCGGACATCGTGCCGAGAACAAGCATGGGTTTTTCGTTCATGAGATTTGTTTCTTCAGCTCGGCGAGGAGATTGAGTGCGTCGAGTGGCCTCAACTGGTCGAGGTCGGCGCCGCGCAATTTCTCTAACACCTCGCGATCAAGCGCAGTGAAGAGCACCTGCTGATTGCCGTTCTTGTTGGCGAGGTGGGAGGCGCCGGGAGAAAGCGTCTCGCTGAGTTCGTGTTCGCTCTGTTCATGCCTTTTTAGGACTTCGCGGGCGCGTTCAATCACGCTGCGAGGGAGCCCGGCGAGGCGGGCAACTTCGATGCCGTAGCTCTTGTCCGCGCTGCCGGGTTCGACACGGCGCAGAAAAATGATCTCGCTGGGCGTTTCCTTGACGGACACGTGAACGTTCTTGACCGCGGGGAGAAGGTCGCCAAGTTCCGTCAGTTCGTGATAGTGCGTGGCGAAGAGCGTGCGCGCGCGAGTGTGCTTCTGGAGGTGCTCGATGACGGCCCAAGCGATGGAGAGGCCATCGAACGTGGAGGTGCCGCGGCCGACTTCATCGAGGAGCACGAGACTCGCGGGAGTGGCGGAATTCAGGATGGCGGCGACTTCGCTCATTTCGACGAGGAAGGTCGAGCGCCCGCGGGCGAGATTGTCGCTCGCACCGATGCGCGTGAAGATGCGGTCGGTGATGGGCAACTTCGCCTGGCGCGCGGGAACGAAAGAGCCCATCTGCGCCATCAGGACGATAAGGGCGGACTGGCGAAGATAGGTGGACTTGCCACCCATGTTTGGGCCAGTGATGAGCAGAAGCTGCTGCCGCCCGTGCTCGAAGCAAAGATCGTTGGGAACGAAGCGCTCGCCTTTTTGGCGCAGCAGCTCTTCGATCACGGGATGGCGCCCGCCGATGATGAGGAGTTCGCCGGTGGAGTTGAACTCGGGGCGGGAATAGCCGCGATCGGCGGCCAGTTTTGCGAACGCGGTGAGAACGTCCAGCTGTGCGACCGCCGCGGCGGTACGGCGCAAGCGCGCGGCTTTGGCGGCCACGGATGAACGCACATCGACAAAAAGCTGGCGCTCGATTTCCAGGATGCGCTCATCGGCGGCGAGGATCTTCCGCTCGTATTCTTTCAGCTCGGATGAAGTAAACCGCTCGGCGTTGACTAACGTTTGTTTGCGCTCGTAGTCCGCCGGGGCGAGATGCAGGTTGGCTTTCGAAATTTCAATGTAGTAGCCAAAGATTTGATTGAAGCGAATCTTTAGCGAGCCGATGCCCGTGCGTTTGCGCTCGCGCTCTTCCATGGCGGCGATGATCTGCTTGCTGTGCTGGCTGAGGTCGCGAAGTTCATCCAGCTCGGCATGGTAACCGCTGCGGATCATGCCGGGATCGGTGGCCAGGGCGGGCGGCTCGTCGGCGATGGCGCGTTCGAGCCGATCGCGGACGTCGGCGAGTTCGTCGATTTCCTGATGGAGGTGACGAAGAAGTTCGCTTCCGCCGGCGGGGGGCGGCGTAAGGAAATTTTTCAGCACCGGTAACTGTACAAGCGACTTGCGCAGCACCACGAGCTCACGCGGAGTCGCAAGTCCCAGCGTGATGCGGCTGGTGAGCCGCTCGAGATCGAGGATGCCTTTGAGTTCCTTGCGGATTTCGCCGCGCACCACGGTTTGTTGGACGAGGTGTCCGACGGCATTGAGGCGGGCGTCGATGGCCTCGCTATCGATGAGCGGGCGGAGCATCCAGGAGCGCAGAAGTCGCGCGCCCATGCCGGTCACGGTGGCGTCCAGCACGGCAATCAGAGTAGCAGGGCCAGTCGTGCGGCCGGCTTCCTCAGTGAAGATGGGCGCGAGTAGCTCCAGGTTGCGTACCGACACGGGATCGAGTACGAGAGCAAGGTGTTGCTCGTAGTAGCGGACGCGGTCGAGATGCCGCAATGCTTCGACGCTGGAGGCACCCACGTTTTCATTGGTGGCCGCAGAGCGGTCGCCGCGCGCGGCGTTTTCTCGGAGATAGTGAACGATGGCGCCGGAGGCGGCCAGCGCTTGCGGGTGCTCGTCGAGGCCGAAACCCGTGAGTTCGGCAACGCCAAACTGTTCGCGAAGGATGCGTTCGGCGTAGTCGCGCTGGAAGACCCAGTCTTCGAGGCGGGATTCCACGCCACCAACACCTTCCAGGAGCGATGTCTTTGCAGTTTCGAAAAGCTGTTGCGGCCGGGGAAGTAGAGTTTCCCGCGGTCGCAGCAACTGAAGTTCGTCGCGAAGAGCGTCATCGGCGCGGGCGCCGGAGAATTCGGTGGCCTGAAATTCTCCGGTGGAAAGATCGACGAAAGCGAGGCCGATGGGTGAACCACCGGCATGTTTGGCGACGGACGCGAGGAAATTGTTTTCGCGGGCGTCAAGAAGTGCACCGTCAGTAGCCGTACCCGGCGTTATGACGCGCACCACCTCGCGGCGCACGAGCTTTTTGCCCAGACCGGGCAGTTCCATCTGATCGCAGATCGCGATCTTGAAGCCGGCGCGAATCAGGCGCGCGATGTAGCCTTCGGCGGCGTGGTACGGAACGCCACACATGGGAATAGGCTGGCCCTTCTCGCGGTTGCGCGAGGTGAGAGTGATTTGAAGCTCGCGCGCGGCGATGATCGCGTCTTCGTAAAATAGTTCGTAGAAATCGCCAAGACGGAAGAGCAGCAGGGCGTGCGGGTAGCGCGCCTTGATGGCGTGATACTGCTGCATCAGTGGTGTTGTAGGCTCGCTCATTCGTCAATCATCAGTCTTAGTTACACCGTTCTCTATGTTTACGCCTGCCTGTAGTTGCGCAGCATGCGGCGCCACTACAAAGACAATCTCCGCCCGGCGGACCGGCGGTGAGCCGATCATTCCTTGATGCCTAGATGCGTCAGGAAGAAACCATAATCCAGGGCAATCTCGCGCAAATAGTCATAGCGGCCGGAAGCGCCGCCGTGTCCCGCACCCATGTTGATTTTGAGCAGCAGCGGATTCGAATCGGTTTTCAATGTGCGCATTTTCGCAACGAATTTCGCGGGTTCCCAGTACATCACCTGGCTGTCATTCAGCCCCGTTTTTGCCAATATCGCAGGGTAAGCCTTCCGCTCCAGGTTGGTGTAGGGACAATACGACTTCATGCAGAAATATTCTTCCGCGATTTGCGGATTGCCCCATTCCTCGTATTCGCTGACGGTCAGCGGGAGAGACGCGTCGAGCATGGTATTCAACACGTCGACGAAGGGCACATGGCTGATGACCATGCGAAAAAGATCAGGGCGCATGTTCGCCACGGCACCCATAAGAAGGCCGCCGGCGCTGCCGCCCTCAATGCCGAGTTTCTCCGGCGCCGTGTAGCGTTGCGCAATCAGGTGTTCAGCAGCGGCGATGAAGTCCGTGAACGTATTACGTTTTTGTTTCAGGCGGCCGGCGTCGTGCCACGGTTTTCCGAGCTCTCCGCCGCCGCGGATGTGAGCGACGGCGTAGATCACGCCGCGGTCCAGCAAGCTGAGCCGATTCGAATTGAAATTGACCGGCACTGAGATTCCGTAGCCGCCGTAACCATAGAGAAGTAGCGGGGCAGAGCCATCGCGCCGCGTATCGCGGCGGTGCACGATGGAAATAGGCACGCGGGTGCCGTCCGGAGCCGTGGCATGCAAACGCTCGCTAACGTATTGGGCAGGATCGTAGCCGCCGAGCACGGGTTGCTGCTTCCGAAGGCTTCGTTCACGCGTGCGAACGTCGTAGTCGAAAATGGAACGAGGAGTTACGAACGATTCATATTGGAATCGCACATGGGAGGCGCCGAATTCCGGGTTTTCACCGATGGAAGCGTTGTACGCGGGCTCGGCGAATTCGATGCGATGCGACGCGGCGAGAGCGCTGGGGCCGTCCGCGGTCAAATCCACGATGCGGAGAAAAGGGAGGCCGCCTTCGCGTTCGAATAGCACCAGGTGAGTCTGGAAAACCTCTGCGGCGGCAAGCATGACTTCCGGGCGATTGGGAATAATCTCGCGCCAGAATTCTCGGCGTGGGTCGGTCACCGGGGCGGTCATGAGTCGGAAGGTACGCCCGTCGGAATTCGTGCGAATGTAAAACACTCCCTCATTTGAATGAGGTGCCAGCCCGGGATGTGCCGCGGCGAGCGGACCGGGATGATGATCCGCGTAATATTCATGGTTGTCTTCGCGCGGAGCGACGAGCCGAAATTCTCCGGTGGGCCGATCGGCGCGCAAGAAGCGGACTTCGCTGGCCGTATGACTAGCGATGGTGAGAAGTAGGAAAGCGCCGCTGCGCGTACGTTCCACCGCGATTCGAAAGCGCTCGTCGGTCTCCTCGTAGAGCAAGGGGTCCGGTTCGGCGGAGCCCAGAACATGCCGATAGAGCCGGTGAGAGCGCTTGGTCGTTTCGTCTTCGACGGTGTAGAACAGCGTACGATTGTCGCAGGCCCACGCGACACTAGTGATGCGTTCGAATTGCTTGGGAAAGGTGGTCCCGGTACGCAGATCTTTGACTTGAAGCACGTATTGGCGGAAACCCGTAGTATCGGTTGAATAGGCCAACAGGTGATTGTCATCGCTGACTTCAAAGGACTCCACAGAGAAAAAGGAATGACCTTCAGCGAGGGCGTTTAAGTCTAGGAGGAGTTGCTCGTCAAAGAATGCAGTACCGGGCTGGCGAAAATACAGCGGGTATTGCAGGCCTTCAAATGTCTTTGTGAAATATTGGTAACCGCGAAGCGTGTGGGGGACGGTAAGATCTGTTTGCTGGATGCGGCCCAGCATTTCCTGATAAAGCTTTTCTTGGAATGCCTCGGTCGGCTTGAGAACGGCATCGGTGTACGCGTTTTCGGCCTTCAGATAGGCGATGACTTCGGGGGTTTCCTTGCGGCGAAGCCAGGCGTAATGATCGACGCGGCGGTCGCCATGCAAAACGTGCTCCACGGGTTCGCGCCGGGCGACCGGGGGCTTGAGAATTGTACTTGCTGAAGTTTCCTGGGCTGGCGCTGGCGTGGCGGTGTTGGCGTCCGGGTTCATCTGTCTCTTTTTTGTCGAGGACCGCGGTGCGGCCCATCTTTAACAAAGACCGCAATACAGTCCATCGTTGATGCGCGCGACGGGGTGGGGCGACGCGCGGAATGATTCGGGTGCCTTCGCTATACTATCGGAAGTCGGCGGCAGGAGAAAGCAGCCTGCGGCGGAGCGTGAGCAACCCAATGGCAAGAGAGACTGAAATCAAGCTGAGGATCAGCGATGTGCGCGCGTTTCATCGCGCTTTGAAGCGCATCGGAGCGCGCCCCGGCGGCCCCGGAAGCTCCAAAGTTCATGAAGAAAATGTGATTTTCGACACGCCGCAGGGTGGACTTGCCAAGCATGGCCAATTGCTGCGCATTCGGACGGAGACGCCCGAAATTCGAGGGAAGGCAAAGACCACAGGAGCGAAACAACGCGTGGTTTTGACCTTCAAGCAGCCGATGGTGCAGACCCCGGTCGCAGGTTTGCAGAGCTCTTCTTATGGGTCATACAAGATCCGAGAAGAGATTGAACTCGAGGTCACTGACCCCGGGAATCTCACCAGAATTTTCGAAGGGCTGGGGATGAGCGGCTGGTTCCGTTATGAGAAGTACCGCACGACTTTTCGCCTTCCCGATTCGAAAGCCTGGGCCAATGGCCTTCTGATTGAACTCGACGAAACGCCCATCGGGACCTTTGTGGAACTGGAAGGGCCTTCGCCTGCGATCGATCGGGCGGCCGAGGAGCTGGGATTTACGAAACACGACTATGTCTTGAAGAGCTATCTCCGCTTGTACATGGAAGACTGCCGCCGGAAAGGGGAAGAACCACGTCACATGGTCTTTCCGAACGGCAAGAGACGCTCCCCATAGGCATTCGAATAAAAAATGCGCCTCGAATGCCATTCTGTTCTTGACAATCCGCAGCACGCAGCTTATCAATGCAACTGTGACTGCCAAGCAGTCACATAACGGGGTGAATTTCCTCTCAATGAGTGCGGGCAGCGAACTCGAACCTGGCCCTAGTTGGCCGGGGCTCCGGTGCAACCTGAAAATGGTTTATCGGCTGGGTATCCGGATGATATCGCGCGAGGCGCAAGCCACAGCGCGAGCGGTCGGGTGGGGAGGGTTCCCTGGCGGCTAAAGGTAAGTCCATTTGTGTGAGGTACTTGCCCGCGGCCGAAGTTTTTCGGTGCGCGGGTTTTTTGTGGCCGGGATCAGAAGCGCGAGGAGGATGACGGTATGGATCTCTACGCGACAGAATTGATGGGCGCGAAGACTTACGACGTGGCTGGGAACTATGTCGGACGTGTGCGCGAATTCTTTATCGAGCCCGCGGAAGCTCCCAATCGTGTCTCTCATTACCTGCTGTCACGGGGCCATTTTCAACCGCTGGTGGCCAAACACGACCAGGTTGCGTCGGTGGCGGCTGGGAAGATGGAGTTAAGCGTCAGCGAGCGGGCGCTTGAGCTTTACCACCCGAACGAGTCGTGGCTGGCGGTTCAGAAGGATCTGCTGGATCAACAGATCATCGATACCCGCGGCCGAAAGGTCGTGCGTGTAAATGACGTCGATCTGACACCGTTCCGCACGAATGGCAACGTGGAGCTGCGTCTGACACAAGTCGATGTGGGGCTGCCGGGAGCCGTGCGGCGGCTGCTCCAGGGCGTGGTGCCTCACGCGGTCGTGCGCAAGCTGCAGAGCAAATTGCCGCAGAGCGCGATTCGCTGGGAGTTTGTGAACCTCGTTGAACCGGACCCCATGCGCCGCGTGAAGCTGCGCATCACGCACGAAAAGCTGGAGGACCTGCACCCGGCGGACCTGGCGGAAATCATGGAGGATCTGTCCGCGGCGGAGCGGCAGGGAATTATCGCGTCGCTGGACGAAGAGACCGCGGCCGCGGTTCTCGCAGAGTTGGACGAGCGGCTCACCACACAAATCGTGGAAAAACTGGATCCGGAGAAGGCGGCAGACATTCTGGAAGAAATGGCCCCGGACGCGGCTGCCGACCTTCTGGCGGATTTGTCCAAGGAAATATCCGATGAGCTTTTGGATGAGATGCCCGGCCAGGAAGCCGACGAGGTCCGAGAATTGCTGGAGTTTGACCCCGCAACGGCCGGCGGCATGATGAACCCTCAATTCGCATATGTGGGCGAGGATTCCACGCGGGAGGAAGTTCTGGAGTGGATGCGCGGGGAGGAGTTGAACTATGACCAGCTTGACACGATCGTGCTGCTGGACCGTTTGGCACAGTTTTCGGGCACCGTTCCCGTTGCGCGGCTTCTTCTGGCGGCGGGCGATCAGCGCATGGCAGAGCTGAAGATGGAACCACTGCTCAGCCTGCCCTCCGATGCGGACGAAAAAGAAGTCTTCGAGCTTTTCGACAAGTACAACCTGCGGATGTTGACGGTGGTTGACAAAGAACACCAGCCGATTGGAGCCATCACGGTGGATGACGTGGTGTCGCGACTGGTGAAGCAATAGCAAGGGAATTCGAGCCGATTGATGAACTGGAATGTTATTTCCTCGAAGTTTGACCGCGTGAGGGCGGGCGACACGGATTTGCAGAAGAAGATCCGTGGACTGCGCCGGCGTCTGACGCTGCTGCTGGCGGTGGTGGGCCCGGGGCTGATCACGTCCAATGTGGACAATGACGCGGGGGGAATTTCCGTCTATACGCAAGCCGGAGTGCAATACGGCTACGCGCTGCTCTGGTCGCTCATTCCGATGACCATTGCTCTCTACGTCACCGAAGAGATGTGCGCGCGGATGGGCGTGGTCACCGGGAAAGGGCTTTCCGATCTCATTCGGGAGGAGTTCGGATTCCGTTCGACGTTTTTTGTGATGATCACCGGTTTCTTTGTGGACCTGGCGAACGTGGTAGCGGAGTTTGCCGGTGTCGCGGCATCCATGCAGATTTTTGGAGTCAGCAAGTACGTCGCGGTGCCGATCGCAGCGATCGTCGTGTGGGTCCTGGTAATTCGAGGGACTTACCGCCAGGTGGAGGTTATTTTTCTATTCGCCTGCGTTTTGTATCTGTCCTACGTATTTTCCGCATTTTTGGCAAAACCGGATTGGCTGATCGCCGCGGAACATACGGTGGTTCCGAATCTTAGTCTCAATTCAGGCTATCTACTTATGTTGACGGGACTCGTCGGAACCACGATTGCCCCGTGGCAGTTTTTTTACCTTCAAGCT
This sequence comes from Acidobacteriota bacterium, assembly GCA_003224525.1. GTDB lineage: Bacteria > Acidobacteriota > Terriglobia > Acidiferrales > UBA7541 > Acidiferrum. The sequence continues at coordinate 46,554 of QHZB01000202.1, forward strand.
GGCTTTGTTGAAAAGAAAGTGGGGCCGCGGCAATATCGGCAGGCGCGCGCTGACGTCCTCTTTGGCAGCATCAGCTGCATGGTGATCGTCTTCTTCATAATCGTTTGCACGGCAGCCACGCTCTACAAAAATGGCCACCGGGACATCAACGACGCCGCGCAGGCAGCGCAGGCGCTGATTCCGCTTGCCGGCAAAGGCGCAGGAATTCTATTCGCTTTTGGGCTGCTCAACGCGTCGCTCTTCGCCGCTTCCATTTTGCCGCTTTCCACCGCGCACGTGATTTGCGAGGGGCTTGGGTTTGAAGCGGGACTCGACCACAAATTCAAAGAAGCCCCCATTTTCTACTGGCTGTATACGATTTTGATCGTGGTTGGGGCGGGCGTCGTTCTGCTGCCCGGCGCGCCGCTTTGGAAGATTCTGATCTTTTCGCAGGTGGGCAACGGGATTTGGCTTCCGGTGGTGGTGATTTTCATTCTGCTGCTCGTCAACCGGCGCGACCTGATGGGCGACTACGTCAACACGGTGACTTTCAACATCGTGGCGTGGGTGACGGCAATCGCCATGATCGGGCTGACGTTAGTTCTCACTTACACCGCGCTCTTCCAGCAAAGCGTTCCACCGCCGCCCTGATGGCAAACACGGCATCTGACGTTGCGCGAGCACCGAAGCGTATGTTAACTTTGCGTCGTAAAGAAGTTTCCATAGAAAGCCTGCATAGACACCGTGTCCCACAGCAATACTCCCAAAACGCTGCACGTCGCCACACCCGGTTCGCTCGGCCCGGTAACACCTGAAGAGGCGAGTCTGCTCGAAAAGCTGGACTTGGGGCGGCTGCCGAGGCACGTCGCCGTGATCATGGACGGCAACGGGCGGTGGGCACAGAAGCGGCACCTCCCGCGGATCGCGGGGCACCGTTCGGGAACCCAATCGGCCCGCACGACGATCGAAACGTGCGCACGATTGAAAATCGAAACGCTGACGCTTTATGCGTTTTCGGTCGAAAATTGGCGGCGGCCCAAGACTGAGATCGACTTCCTGATGGCGCTCCTGCGCGAATATCTCCGCAAGGAGATGCCCCTGATCCAGAAAAACAATATCCGGATGCGATTCCTTGGCCGGATGGACGAACTCCCCGCTGGAGTGCAGAACGATGTGCGGGACGCCATGGAAAAAACCGCGGGGAACAAGGGCATGGTGCTGTGCGTGGCGCTGAATTATGGCGGGCGGGCGGAGATCGTTGATGCCATGAACGCAATTCTTTCCGAACGCAACGGCCACGGGACTTCGGAGGACAAGGTCACCGAGGAGCAGCTCTCGCAGCACTTGTACACGGAAGGGTTGCCGGACCCCGATCTGCTGATCCGCACCAGCGGGGAGATGCGCGTGAGCAATTTTCTGCTCTGGCAGATTGCCTATGCGGAAATCTTTGTGACGGAGACGCTTTGGCCGGACTTCAACCGGGCGCGGCTGCTTGAGTCGCTGCTTGAATTCCAGAAGCGCGAGCGCCGCTACGGAGGTATCCGCGAAGGCGAGCCTTCTGACGAAAAGCCGGCGCGCGCTGCGGGACATTGATCTCCTGACAGGTGACCCGTGACGGGGAAAGGATTTCCGAGCCTCATTCTGATCCGCTTCGCGATGTTGCGGTTCTCAGTTGTCAGTTCTAAGTTGCCACTTAGAGGGCCTGCTGCCCGCGAAACCTCATGAAGGCCGCATTCCCAGCGCTAAATCCTTTGTTTTCAGGTCGGCTGTGATTGCGACCATGCGTCTTTCGACCCGGGTGTGTGAGCAGCGGAAAATAAGGCCTATTGCCGTTCGGTGCGCCGCTGGTTGTCTCGCCGTTTCCCTGCGGCGTAACTCAGGGCTCACAACTCAGCACGCGGTGCGCAGGAAACCAGTTAGCGCGAAGATTGCTGCTCTTTAGCACGGTACTCTTTAGCAGTTTTCGCGGGTCGCCGATCAGGATGGTCGAACTTGCATGGGGATTCGCACGCAGCAGCATGTGCGAGGGTGTGCGAGGAGAAGTATTGCAAAGACAGGGCCGAAAATGGGACGATTCCGGCGGTACCTGGAATCGCACTACTTGATGAAAATCATCTCAAAGGGCTTGGAATCGACGAGGCCCACGGGTGGACGGAACAGCAGAGTAAGGCGGGCGAAATCAGAGCCGCGAAGCAGTGCCGGCCACTTATTTTAGGAAAGCACCTGCGTCAAGTGAGCGAAACGCACTGTGCCATCAGTAAACCCAAGTCGCCCGCGACGGGAGCGTTTTGGCGTCTGCGCCGATTTTACTTTCTCTTCGCGCCGATCCTGGCGCTGGTCTGCCTGGTACTTGCCACTCCTCTGCGCGCAGACACGATTTCCGGAACTGTAAAAGACCCGTCGGGCGCGGTCGTCATCGGCGCGCGCATCGAGCTCACCGGCGGCAACCTGTCACAGCTGCTGCTGCTTGCTTCGGATGAATCCGGCAGATTTGTTGCGGCCAATTTGAGCGCCGGAAAATATTCCCTCCGCGTTGCCAAAGAGGGCTTCGACGATCTTGTTACCACGGTCGACCTGCAGGGCACGGCTGATCTGGCGCTGAAATTGACGATCACTGCGCAGCAAACCAGCGTCACCGTCAACGAAAAGAGCACGGCGTTCGCAAATTCAGACGCCGTCTACCGCCAGCTCCGCAACGACGGATTAAGCGACACGTTCCGCTGCGAAAATTTCACCTTACCGATAGATGTCGGAACCTTCGAGTTGAAATCCGGAACCATTACTCTCCTGGGGCCGGTCAACAAATTCGAAACTGGGGCTGTTTTCGTGGGCCGGGGACACTTCGCACTTAAACCCCTCGCCACCCTCGATACCAACGAGATGGCCCGGCGCGCCGGCAGTCCGACCGCCGAGGAAGACTTCACCGAAGTGGTGTTTCGTTTCTCCCCCGATCAATTTTCACAATTCACCGCTGTGCTCGGAACCAGAGCGGATACGCCTACCGAGGCTTCCACCGCGTTTCAGCATTGGAAGGATAAAGTTCGACACCGCCACGAGTTACCCGAAGGTTTAACCCAAGCGTTCCTCGAGAGCGAAACGATCGACAATGTGGATGCCGATGTGCTCGCCGCCATTTACAATCCGAAACACCCTCCGTTTTTCAACGCTTACATGCATGGTTCGCCTCACAAGGACCTGCGTTTTTTCCTGCGCATGCGTGGAGGCGCGATTCCGCAAATCGATTCGCCCGAAGAGGTGGCGCTTGTCAATTGCAACGGCGGCGGAATGGACGACGGCATCTGGTATTCCCAACACTTGAAATCCGAGCTTCAGGCCCACACCGCAAGTTCGCAGCAGGACAAGCGAGTGTTCGCCACCCGGCGCTACAACATCGAAACCGTAATCGCCAAGAACGATCACCTGTTCAGCCGGGCGACGATCACCTTTGAGCCGCTCGTTCCCGGCGAACGCGTGTTGAAATTCGCGCTGCTTCCCACGCTGCGCGTCACGCGCGTAAGCGGCGAAGGCGGCCAGGATCTGCATTTCATTCAAGAGAACAGAAAGGAAGACGGCTCCTTCTATGCCGTTCTCGATGAAGCCCCTTCGATGGGGCAAGCCCATGCGATCACCGTGGAATACGGCGGGGACAAAGTGCTGAGCAACGCGGGCAGCGGAAGTTACTACATCGGAGCGCGCGAATCGTGGTATCCGAACCTGAACGGCTTTGGTGAAAAGGCGCTCTACGATCTCACGTTCAAGGTTCCACCCTCGAATGTTCTGATCAGCGTCGGAAAGCTGGAGGGGCAACACACCGAAGCAGGGTTTGCGGTGACCCATTGGGTAACGCCAGTGCCGATCGCCGTCGCGGGCTTCAACTATGGGCAATACAAGAAAATCGATTTCCCCGACACCATCACCCATTACGAGATCTCCGGTTACTATTTGGCGGATTTGCCAGACAGCCTGCGGCGTTTTGAAAGTGGCGCGCTTGGCGGCATGGCTCCCGGCGCAATGACCAAATACGCGCTCGATCAGGCTCGCGCCCAGATGCAACTGTGCACGCTGTATTTCGGGAAGGGCCCTTACGACAACATTTACATTACCGAACAGCCGAACTTCAGCTTCGGCCAATCGTGGCCCAATCTTGTGTATTTGCCGATTTCAGCGTACATCGATTCAACCCAGCGATGGATGTTGTTTGGCCATATTGATTCGAAATTCACCGGGTTCGTCCAGGAAGTCACGCCGCATGAGGTGGCGCACCAGTGGTTTGGGCACGGCGCCGGCTGGGCTTCGTACCACGACCAGTGGCTTTCCGAAGGTTTTGCGGAGTTTGCGGCGGCATTGTTTCTGCAGCAAGCCGTGGGACCGAAGTGGCAGAAGGACTACATCGAGTTCTGGGAACGCCAGCGCGTCCGCATTTTAGAAAAAAATAATTTCGGCATTTCACCGAACGATGCCGGCCCGCTGTGGCTGGGAATCCGGCTCATTTCTCCGCGCTCCGGGCAAGCCTATCAGGGAGTAACTTATTCGAAAGGCGCCTACGTTTTGTCCATGCTGAGATCCCTGATGCGCGCGGATATCGGCTCCGGTGGCGACCCCGATCAGGCTTTCATCGACATGATGCACGATTTCATGGAACGTCACCGCGACACTCCCGCCTCGACCGAATCCTTCAAGGCCGTCGCGGAAAAGCACATGACCAAGAAGATGGACCTTCAGCAGAACGGGCGCCTGGATTGGTTTTTTCGAGAGTGGGTCTGGGGTACCCAGGTGCCACGCTACAGTTTTAAATATGAACTTCAGCCAGCGGAAGGCGGCAAATTCAAAGTCCAGGCGGAAATCACGCAGAGTGAGGTTGACGAAAATTTCGCTATGTTTGTTCCGATCTTCGCCGATTTTGGAGATGGCATGGTGCGACTCACTCAGGTGGGCATTGCCGGCAATTCCACCAAGACTTACAACTTCGTTTTGGATCGCAAACCCAAAAAGATCGCGCTCAACGTCTACAAGGAAATTCTGGAGCGCTGACGCAAGCCCACGCTCCCCTTGTAAGCGATGCCGCGGATCAGCCGCAGCACTGGATTTAGCCGCACGTTTTTCGTGGCTTATTCGCTGGTGTAAGCCGGTCCGCTTTGGGAGACTTACGCCGTACGTATGGTTAGGTCCATGCCGACGAGGTGCCACTTGATCAAGGTTGCGATTCCTCTCGTCCATGTTAATAGCTCGGTTGTAGCGGAAGAGTTCTATTGCACGCGGCTGGGTTTCCGGCGGGAGTTCGCGCATCGCGGGGATGAGGCGAAAGCGGATCCGTGCTACACGGGCGTATCGCGCGATGGTGTCTGGCTGCATGTGTCGTCGTTTTCCGGTGATGGGGTATCAGGTGGCGTGGTCAACCTGATTGTTGAGGACGTGGATGCGCTGCACGCGGAATTTGTGGGGAAGGGCGTGCGGATTGACACGGGACCGGTTGACCAGACGTGGGGGGAGCAGGGAAATGTGTGTGAAGGACGCCGATGGGAACTGTATTCGATTCATCTGCCCGAGTGGTGGCTAACCATCGGCTGTAGCTGAGCGTGTCCCGGGATTCGAAAATTCGGACAGACAGGGATGGGTGTCCTACCGCGCGCGTGATTTATTTCTGTCAATGTGATGAGATGAAGGCAGCGATTTCTCAGGGGATTCCATTTCCATGACTTGGAAGCGGGTGGCAACGGCGGCTGTGCTGATTCCGTTCGTCGTGAGTTTAGTGGTGCGGGGTTCGACGGCGATTGTAGCGCTGGCCGTCGCGCTGGTGACTCTGCTGGCGCTATTCGAGTATTTCGCGCTGGGCCAAGCCATCGGGCATCGGGCGTATCGCTTCTGGACGGCAACCTGTGCACTGCTCCTGATTTACGCTCAGTGGTTTGCAACAAACTGGCCCGCTGACTATCTCACGGAATGGGAGCTGCGCTACCGGCAGGCGTTCAGGTTTTTCGGCGGGGCACCTGCGATTCCGGAGACGTTATTTCTCTTTGTCCTCGGGATTGCAGCGCTCACACTTTGGACGAAACGACCACTTGTCGAAGCACTGCCCGCGGCAGGAATCAGCGCGAGCGGACTTCTCCTTGTTGCGTTTCCTTTGTCGTATGCGATCCGCCTGCATGCCATCCCCATGCGAGGTCCGCAACTCCTGCTCTTCGCCATGGTCATCATCTGGGTGGGAGACACCGCGGGTTATTTTGCCGGGCGATCCATCGGCAAACACGCTTTGGCACCGCGTTTGAGCCCTAAGAAGACGTGGGAGGGGACGGTCGCGAGTTTTCTTGGATCGCTTATCGTGGCTGTGGTTTTTGCGAGGTTTATGACCGTGCCGCTGGCGCATTTGCTCGCGATGGCGACCGTGGGCAACGTGGCCGGGCAAGTTGGCGACCTTCTGGAATCGGCGTACAAGCGGAGCGCGGGGATCAAGGATTCCGGGAGTATTCTGCCTGGGCATGGCGGTGTGCTTGACCGAATCGACGCACTCATCCTTGCGATTCCGGTTGTCTGGTATTATTGGATATTGATCTACTCGCCCAAGTCGTAGGTCAGAAGATTTTCAACCAACCGACAAAAAGGAATTCGAACGACTCCGTGAAACAGCTATCCATTTTGGGTTCGAGCGGATCGATTGGGCGGCAGTGTCTTTCGGTGGTGGAGGCGCTGCCGGAGAGGTTTGGTGTGGTTGCGCTGGCGGCGGGAACCAACCTGAAAGAGCTGATCGGGCAGATCGAGCGGCACCACCCGGAAGTCGTCTCCGTCGGGGATGCGAAGGGGGCTGATGAGTTGTCGCGGATGCTGCGCGAAAAGGGAATCACGCCGTCCCCGGAGATTCACCATGGCCGTGAAGGACTGCTGGCGGCCGGAACACACCCAAGGGTAGACATCGTGGTCTCGGCAGCAGTGGGCGTCGTCGGGCTGGAAGCGACTTACGAAGCGGTCAAGAAAGGAAAGACGGTCGCGCTTTCGAACAAAGAGGTCCTTGTCGCGGCGGGCGAACTGATGATGGCCGCGGTCGAAAAGGCCGGGCGCGAACTTCTTCCCGTGGACAGCGAACACAACGCCGTGCATCAATGCTTGCGCGGCGGAACACGCGGAGAAGTGCGGCGGCTGGTCCTGACCGCGTCGGGCGGTCCGTTTCGCAAGACGCCGCTGGCCGCGCTGGCGAACGTCACGACCGAACAAGCACTGGCGCATCCCAACTGGCGCATGGGAAACCGCATCACCATTGATTCGGCCACGATGATGAACAAAGGCTTCGAAATTATCGAAGCGCGCTGGCTCTTTGGCATGCGCCAGGACCAAATCGATGTCGTGATCCATCCACAGTCCACGATTCATTCCATGGTGGAATTCGTGGACGGTTCCATTTTAGCGCAACTGGGACCAACGGACATGCGCATGCCCATCCAATATGCGTTAACCTATCCAGAGAGGGTCGCATCTAATCAGGTGGCCCTGGATTGGCCGAAGTTGAAGCGCCTGGATTTTGCGAAGGCTTCGACAAGACGGTTTCCCTGCTTGCGTCTGGCCCGGGAAGCGATGAAAAAGGGCGGTGCACTGCCGTGCGCCCTGAATGCCGCGGATGAAATTGCCGTGGCGGCGTTCCTAGAACGGCGGATTCCGTTCCTGGGTATCCCGGAAGTGATCGAGCGCGTGCTCGGCCGCACACCGCGCGTGCGGTTTGAGAGGATGGAGGACGTGCTTGCGGCGGATGGTGAAGCGCGTCGAATGGCCAGGGAAGAGATAGAGCGGCTGGCGGTCACGGCCGCGGCGGCATCGTAAAGGAGAAGGCAGAGAAGCCAGAGCATATGAATACGATTCTCGGAATCGTTCTCGTCCTGGGCCTGATGATTCTGGTCCACGAATTGGGGCATTTTATCGTTGCGCGAGTCTTTGGCGTGCGCGTGGATGTATTTTCCATCGGCTTCGGGCCCCGGCTTTTCGGCTGGAAGCGGGGAGCGACGGATTACCGGGTAAGCGCGCTTCCGTTCGGCGGCTACGTGCGCATGGCGGGACAGGATCTCTCGGAGGTCGACTCCGCTGACGTGGCGCCGACTGGTGCGTCCGACGAATTGATGAGCAAGCCGCGCTGGCAGCGGGCGCTGATCTCCGTGGCCGGCCCCACGGTGAACTTGATCATGCCTCTGCTGCTGCTCAGCGGATTCTTTTGGACCAAAGGCCTCCCTTATCCATCGTACCTCGACAAACCGCCGGTCATAGCCGTGATGAAAGCAAATGATCCGCTGGCGAAGGCCGGTGTGGCCGTCGGCGATCGAATTACGGCAGTCAATGGGATAGCCACGCCGACTTGGGAAAAGCTGGATGAGGCCTTCGGTGAGCTGCGGCCCGAAAGTAGTTATCGAGTGACGGTGGAGCACCAGGGAACAACGCGCGAGGTCGAGGCAAGTGGCAAGGAGCTCATCCAAGCGGACGCTCCGGGGCATTACCCGCTGGTGGTTCCCGTTGTTACCCAGCCCATCCGGGGGATGGGAGCCCAGCGCGCCGGCATGAAGCGCGGAGATCTAATCGTTTCCGTGAACGGCGCGAAAATTACAAGCTGGATGGAGTTCAAAGACATGATCTTGAGCTCGAGCGGTAGCCCGTTGGTTACCGTGGTGCAGCGCAATGGACAACTCGTGACGCTCAAACTCGAACCCCAAGCCATTGTTGGCGAGGATGGCAAGTCGAATTTCCGGCTGGGAGTCGGAGCAGAAGAGAGCTGGTCCTACAAGAAAATGACGCTTGGCACCGCCGCGGAGAATGCCTCCGTGTCGACATGGTATGGATTGAAGCAGATGTTAGGCATGGTCGGCAGGCTTTTCTCCGGCAGGCAGTCTGTAAAGCTGCTGCTCGGACCAGTGGGGATCATCGACCAGGCAGGACAGGCGGTGCAGGAAGGCTCGTACGCGGTGATCAACTTGATGGCCATCATCAGCCTGAATCTGGGGGTCTTGAATCTTTTGCCGATCCCCATACTGGATGGTGGAAACATCCTGCTTCTCGCTTTGGAAGGAATCCGGCGGCGCGATTTCAGCCTGGCCTTCAAGGAGCGCTTCGTTCAGGTTGGACTGGTCTTTCTCTTAGTGCTCTTCGGCTACGTTATGTACAATGACGTGGCGCGGTTTCTTCCGATCCATACTTAGACCTGCGCTAGAGAGGCGGAGGGAGACAAATGGCTGCATCGCCTGCCCATCGGGTTTCCACCGGCGAGCGCCTCAATACCGCCGAAACAACCGGTAAGATTCAGCAGGCGGTGGCTGCCCGCGGCATCCGCATGACCCGCCAACGCCGCGTCATCCTGCAAGTGATGGACGACGCCGAGCAACATCTGGACGTGGATCAGATCCTCGAGCGAGCGCAGAAAATCGATGCCGGTGTTCACCTCGTCACCGTCTACCGCACGATCGATCTTCTTAAAAAGCAAGGGTTGATCGACGAGCTGGATTTGCTGCATCTTCGCGGCGACCGCCACTACTACGAAACGCACGGGCCGCGAGATCACATCCACGTGGCCTGCTTGCGTTGCGGCAAGGTCCGCGAATTCGAAAGCCGCTTATACGAGCAACTGAAAGAACAGATTGCGCGCGACTTCCACATGAAGGTCACGGTTTCCCGCACCGAAGTCGGCGGCTACTGCGAAGAGTGCCTGCAGAAAACAAAGGAATAACGGTCAGGCTGGCTGGCGGATCGAGCGAAAACGGCGCAGGCGCGAAAAAAAATGATTGGCGCGGACGATATCGCTGGCGATCTGCACGCGCAATTCCTCGGGGCCGCTGAATTTCTTCTCTTCGCGAAGACGCTTCCAAAATCGCACTTCCATGCGCTTGGGTGCCGTCGCCAACTGAGCGTCGAGCAAATGCGTTTCGACGCTGAGCGACGAGCCGTTAAACGTCGGGCGCGTACCGACGTTCGTGACCGAGCGGTGGCTGGGCGTTTCTCCTTCGAGACACGAGCGGGTGATGTAGACGCCCCGAGCAGGAAGCAGCTCTTGTTCGGCGGCAAGGTTCAGGGTGGGAAAGGTGAAGCGGCGCCCTGTCCCCGTACCGCTGATCACTTCGCCCGTGAGAGCGAACGGCCGGCCTAGAAGCCACGCGGCGTGGGACACGTCGCCCTCGGCGACTTCCCGGCGAATGATGGTGCTGGAGACCACTTCTCCGCGATGGACTACCGGGGGAACAATCACGACGTCGAATCCGTGTTTTGCGCCGAGCTCGGTCAGCAGCTTTACGTCGCCCGCCTGCTTATGCCCGAAGCGAAAATTCTCGCCGACCAGAACGGCCTTTATATGCAGATCACGGACAAGAATTTGCTCGACAAATTCACCGGGTGAAAGCCGCGCGAGATCGAGTGTGAAAGGCAAGACAACAACGGCTTCGAGCCCCATGGCGTTAAACCACTCCATACGCTGGGAGTTGGTTGAGAGCCGCGGGGGCGCAGTCTCCGGGCGAAGCACCTTCCGCGGCGAAGGGTCAAACGTAAGTGCTGTGGAGACCGCATTGAGGGCGCGAGCGCACTCGACCGTGGCGCGAAGAATCGCCTGATGGCCCAGGTGGATGCCATCGAAGTTGCCGATGGCCAGCACGCTGGTATGGCCAAAAGTTGCATAGCGCGACGCCCAGGCCTGCGAAGATGAAAAGGCCGATAATCGCGTGGACCTCGCGCCCACCATCACGGCTCGTGATTCTTGTGAATCCCGGCCCTCGCGTGAAAGGTCTCCGGCCGCGTCCACCTGCACTTGAAATTCGAGGCCATCGTAGGCCAGTTGCACATGCGGGTAGCCCATTGTCAAAAGGCGCGCATTGGTCTCGGCGTGTGGCAGGTCGTGGGCAATGTGCGTGAACCACGCGCGGCGCGGCTTGAGTTGTTGAATGAGAGCGAGCGCTTGCTCCACCGTCTGATGCATGGGATGTGGAATATCTCGCAGGGCGTCCAGGACCAGCTCGTCGAGACCTTCCAGAAGCGCCATCGACGAGTCGGGAATCTTGCTGAAGTCGGTGAGATAGGCGGCCCGCCCAAACCGGAATCCCAGAACTTCCATCTCCCCGTGGAGCATGGGCACGGGAACAAACGGGGTGCCGAGAAGTTCGAATGGGCCCCGGATGGTGTTCAGCGTGACGCTCGGCACGGTGCTGAGGGTGGGTTTGTCGTCGAAAACGTAGGCGAAGACCCGCCGGATGACGCGAAACGTTTCTTCGTTGCTGTAGACGGGTAGCGCCGCCCGTTGGCGGATATTGAAGGGGCGAATGTCGTCAAAGCCGAGGATGTGGTCGGCGTGACCGTGCGTCAGCAAAATGGCATCGAGGCGTTCCAGTCCAACGCGGAGCGCCTGCTGGCGGAAGTCCGGGGTGGTGTCAATCACTACGTTCTGGCCGCCGCGGGAGATCAGCAGGGAAGGGCGCAGCCGTTTATCGTGCGAATCGTTCGACTTGCACACGCGGCAAGGGCATCCGAGCGTGGGGACACCCATGGATGTGCCGGAACCGACTACCGTGACTCTTAGCGGAGTAGAAGGCATGGTGAAAGCGTTGGAACGAATCATCACGCGGAGCCGTGGCAGACCGCCGGGCGTTTTTTACGGGCGGGTCTTGGCCTTGGCTTTCGCGGCCTCGGCCGCAACCGCCTGATTGATTTCCAGAAAGGTCATCTTCAGCTTGCCCAGGAGGTCCAGGAGCAGGTTGTCTTCTTCCGGCGCGAGATTGCCTTTGGTCTTCTCGTGCAAAGCGTCGAGCATGTCGATCAGCTCACGTGCGGCCTCGGGATCGATGACCGGCTGGCCGGTGCGCGGGTCAGCATACGCGCCGAGCACCATGGCAGCGTTGCTGCCGAGCATGCGGACGAGATTTTCGAAAGCGGGGGCGCGCTTCGGTGTTTCGACTGGAGGCGGAGGAGCAACTGCTTTTGCGGTCTCCGGGCGTGCTACTGGAATCTTTGCCGCCTCCCGCTTGGCTTCCCGCTCAGCTTCCTCGACGACTTCCTTGCGCAATTCCCCTTCCGCCGTAAAAGGGCGCCGGTCGATTACGCGAAACGCTTCTTCCTGTTTGTGGTCGGACAAGGTACTTTCCTCAGCGATTTATCGCGTTTGCAGTTTATCACGGGTTGCCAGGTCGCGTCGCTGCGGCGTGCTACTTGAATCTGCGAGGCTTGTCAACGCCAGTGTGGCACCGTAAAGTGGGACCCTCGATTCAGAATGGAAAGAGCTGAAAAGGCAATGCCTACACGAGGGAAACACACGAAGAAAACAAGCAAACCGCGCCAAAATGCCAAGCGCGTGAAACAGAAACAATTAACACCGGGCCAGTGGTTTGAAAAGCTCGTCGGCGTCCAGGCCAGATTGCGCGCCCCGAACGGCTGTCCCTGGGACCGCGAGCAAACGCATCAATCGCTGCGAACCTACCTCATCGAAGAAGCCTACGAGGTTCTGGAAGCCCTCGAAAGCGGGAACGACGGCAAGTTTGTGGAGGAGATGGGCGACCTGCTCTTGCAGATTGTTTTTCATTCGCAGATCGCCGGCGAAGAAGGACGCTTCACCATAGCCGAGGTGATTCGCGAAATCCATGACAAGATGATCCGGCGGCATCCGCATGTTTTCGGGAAGACGCGCGCGAAAGATTCCGCCGAGGTGTTGAGAAACTGGGAACAGATCAAGGCCGAAGAGCGCCGCACTAGAGGCAAACAAGGTGATTCGAATGGCGGTGGAAAAACACGAAAAGAGACTTCTCTGCTCGATGGCGTCTCTCGGGCACTGCCCGCAACGCTGGAAGGCTTTCAGCTCACTCGCAAAGCTTCCCGAATCGGTTTTGACTGGGACGACGCAGAGGGGATTTTCGAAAAAATGCAGGAAGAATCGGAAGAGCTGAAGAAGGCCTTGGGGGATCAAGACCAGCCGAAAATCGAAGAGGAGCTGGGAGACTTGCTCTTCGCCACCGTAAACCTCTCACGATTTTTGAAGATCGACCCGGAAATCGCTCTCAAGAAGGCCAACGCAAAATTCTCTCGGCGATTCCGCGCCATGGAGAGGCTGGCCCGGAAAAATGGCCGGGAGTTCAAAGACCTCCCACGCGAGGAGATGGAGGCATTTTGGGACGCCGCGAAGAAGTCGGAGGGGAAGCCGCGCTTGCCGGAAATGAGCTGAGCGGCAACGAAGCAATGGGCCAGGAGATCATCGTTCGGAAATGCGAGAGTCTCGATGACTTCCACCGTTGCGTGGATCTCCAGCGCGAGGTCTGGGGGGAAGCCGACCTGGAGGTCGAGCCGGCTACCATGTTTGTGGTCGCCGCGCATACGGGCGGTGAAGTGCTGGGGGCTTTCGACGGCACCCACCTGGTGGGCTACACGCTGGCGGTGGTTGGCCTGCGTGACCGCCTGCCTTACCTCCATTCCCACATGACCGGTGTGCACAGCGAATACCGCGACCGTGGCGTTGGCCGCCTGCTGAAACTTTTTCAGCGCACGGAAGCCCTGGGCCGTGGAATCCGGCTCATTCAATGGACGTTTGATCCCCTCGAACTTCGCAACGCGCACTTCAATTTGAACCGGCTTGGCGCCATTTGCCGGAAATATCATCCTAATTTGTACGGCGTCACGACCAGTCCGCTTCATCGCGGCCTGGCGACTGATCGGCTGCTGGTCGAGTGGCATCTCGACTCCGCGCGCGTCGTGGCCGCCATCGAAAATCTCGTCAAAGAACCCGTCGACGCACCGGCGATCATCGAATTGCCCGCGGAGCTCGATCGTTGGCAGCGCGAAGGTTCATCGCAGGTCGGCATCGTTCAGGCGCGCGTGCGCGAAGAATTCGCAAAGTGGTTTGCCAAAGGCTACGCGGCGGTCGCCTTACGCACTGCACCGGGAAACCGGGCGTATCTCCTCACTCCCTGGAGCGATTTTTAGGAAAGGCATTTCGGCCGAAAGCTCATGCGAATACGAGAGGTCACTTTGCAGGAAGTGCGAATGAAGCTGGTGGCCCCGTTCGAAACCAGCATGGACCGCACGGACGTGCGCCGCATTCTGCTGGTGCAGGCGGATGTGGACGGCGTCATCGGCTGGGCCGAATGCGTCGCCGGCGAGGCCCCTTTTTACAGTCCGGAAACGGCCGATACCGCGTGGCTCATGCTTCGCGATTTTCTTTGGCCGTTGATCAAGGAAAAGGATTTCTCGTCCGCCGACCAAGTGTGGGATTTGCTCGCGCGTGTCCGCGGGCATAACATGGCCAAGGGTTCACTGGAAGCAGCCGTCTGGGATGCCGAAGCCAAACAAAAGGGCGTGCCGCTTGCAAGACACATTGGAGGCGTTCGCGAGGAGATCGCTTGTGGCGTCTCGATCGGCATTAAAGAGTCGCTGGACGAACTCGCCGCCGCGGTGCAAAAAGAACTCGCTGCCGGATATCAACGCATCAAGATAAAAATCAAGCCGGGAAAGGACCTCGAGCCCGTGCGCCGCCTGCGCCAGGATTTTCCGCGCATCAAGCTGATGGTCGACGCCAACTCCGCCTACACGCTGCAGGACTGGCCGCTCCTGAAGCAACTCGAAGGCTTCTACCTGATGATGATCGAACAGCCGCTCGGCTGGGACGATCTCTACAGTCACGTGGAGCTGCAGAAGAAGCTGGACACGCCGATCTGCCTGGATGAATGCATTCACACGGAAGAGCAGGCGCGCGCCGCCATCGAGCTGGGCGCCTGCAAAATCATCAACATCAAGCTTGGCCGCGTCGGCGGCCACACCGTGGCACGGCGCATCCACGATCTGTGCCAGCGCCACGGCATTCCCGTCTGGTGCGGCGGGATGCTCGAATCGGGTATCGGCCGCGCGCATAATATCGCGCTTTCGACGCTTTCCAATTTCACGCTCGCCGGCGATGTGGCCGCCAGCAAACGCTATTGGGAGGAAGACATCATTCTTCCCCAAGTCACTGTGTCGCCACAAGGCACGATTCACGTGCCCACCGCTCCCGGCATCGGATTCGAACCGCGGTTGGACCGCATCGACAAACTTACCGTGCGAAAAGAACGCCTGGCCTGACGCAGTGAGAGCCGAGTACCGTGTCAGTTTCCGGCGCGCTGAAGAGAATTACTCACGCGCGGAATTTGGTTATGGTGGCGCGAACTACTCTTTGATGGAAGAATAGCGCCCGGGCTTTTCAACCCACGCGATCCATCCGACGGCGCGAAGCCCGCCGTCGAGGAGGCGAGACTTTGCCCGGTATTCCTTTGCGAAATGGTGGCCCTGCGGCCCGAATCGCCGTAATACCCGGCGACGGCATCGGGGCGGAGGTTACACCGCAAGCCGTCAATGTCCTGAGAGCCGTGACTGCACCCGCCAGGCGCCCCCTGGAATTCGTCGAATTCGACTGGAGTGCGGAGAAGTATCTTCGCGAAGGCGTTTCACTGCCTCCGCGTGCGGTCGAGATGCTGCGCGATGAGTTTGACGCCATCCTCTTCGGCGCACTGGGCGATCCCCGCGTGCCGTCGAACCGACATGCAGCCGACATCCTGCTGGGGCTGCGCTTCAAACTCGATCTCTACGTCAATGCCAGACCCGTCGAACTGCTCCACGACCGCCTCACTCCGCTGCGCGATAGGACTGAGAAGGACATCCGGCTGATGGTCTTCCGTGAGAACACCGAGGGCCTCTATGTGGGCGTTGGCGGGTTCTTCAAGAAAGGCACGCCAGACGAGATCGCCGTCCAGGAAGACGTGAATTCCCGCAAGGGCGTCGAGCGCATCATCCGCTACGCCTTCGAATACGCCCGACAGAACGGCCTGAAACGCGTCTGCATGAGCGACAAATCCAACGCCATGAATTTTGCGCACGACCTCTGGCAAAGGGTTTTCAAGGAAGCCCGCCAAGAATATGTGAGCATCGACTCCCGCCATCTCTATATCGACACCCTGGCGATGGAAATCGTCCGCGACCCTAGCCAATTCGACGTCATCGTCACCTGCAATCTTTTCGGCGACATTATCAGCGACCTGGGTGCGCAGCTCGCGGGCGGCCTGGGACTGGCGCCGTCCGCAAACATTCACCCGGGCAAGACTTCACTTTTCGAGCCGGTCCACGGCTCCGCACCCCATATCGCCGGAAAGGGCGTCGCCAACCCGTTTGGCTCCGTCCTCTCTTCAGCCATGATGCTGGAATTCCTCGGCTGGAAGCCGGAAGCCGCGGCGCTTCGCACCGCCGTGCGGGCGGCTCTGCGCGAGAACCATGTGACGCCCGACCTCGGCGGCGAGAAACGCACGGTAGAGGTCGGCGATTGGCTGGCCATTAAATCCGTCGAAGCCCTCGCCCATCAACGCTAAATGGTGTGCCGCCTCTTGGAGTACGGCAGCCCGGTTGCCGCTTCCGCAATGCCCGCTGCAATTCCAGCTTTCAATCTAACGTAATACTTTAATGCCAGGAAATCTTGATTTGCCCGCTATCTTCGCCGCGCCATCCCGGTCAACAGCATCCCCAAGAGAAACCCTCCGATGTGCGCCCACCAGGCCACTCCTCCAGAAGCACCGCCTCCGAGGGCGTTGATCCCAGAAAGAAACTGCATGACGTACCACAAACCAAGAAAGATCACGGCAGGCACTGGCAAAGGAAAGATAAAAACCAGTGTAAGAACTTGCGCCCGGGGATAGAGCAAGATGTACGAGCCCATCACACCGGATATGGCCCCGCTCGCGCCCAAGGCCGGCACGTTGGAGTGCAGATTGAATAACACATGCAGCAGACCCGCCCCGACCCCACACGCGAGATAGAAGAAGAGATACGGTAGGTGCCCGAAAAAATCTTCCACATTGTCGCCGAAGATCCAGAGAAAGAGCATGTTCCCGGCGAGGTGCAGGAAGCCGGAATGGAGAAACATGCTGGTCACCAGGGGCACGAAGGATCCCTCAAAGCTGGCATGTCCCATCAGGAGGGCAGGGAAACGAGCGGGAACCGTGGAGTAGGAGAGGAGCAGGGCTTCATAGGCCCGCTGCGGGAGCGTAGCCTCGAGGCCGAGCTCGTAAATAAACACAGCGAGGTTGGCAAGGATCAGCGTGATGTTGACGAAGGGATAGGTTCGCGACGGGTTGAGGTCCTTGAGTGGAATGAACATGGGAAGGGGCCCGCAGCAGAGTAACGAAACGCGCGAGAAATGAAAAGGGCGAGGAGGCGGCTTTCCGTGTCCGATAATGTTGACATGAAACGCTTGCTAGTTAACAGAATATATTCTGCCCCGTAATAGCCTTGATCAACTGCGTTTATCTCGCTCCGCCCGGAAAAAGCCTTCGAAGTTGATGGGCAGGATTTTCAATTTCGCCCCGGCTCCCGGCTCGATTTTCCGATAAATTTTCCACGGGAACGTTGCACGATGACTGCGCGTGTGGTAATTACAATAGTTCTGCGTGTGCGCGCGATTCGGACGGAGTACCGCAGTTTGTCCGGCGCAGCGTCGGCGCGCCGACTGCTCATGCCTGCGCGGGAAACGGAAGCCATCATTCTGAAGACATTTCCCCTGGGCGAAGCGGACCGCCTGGTGAGTTTTCTTGGGCGTTCCTCTGGGCGGGTACGGGGCGTGGCCCCTGGCGCGCGCCGCCTGAAGAACCGTTACGGCTCGACGCTCGAGATCCTCTCGCACGTGCAGATCTGGTACGTCGAGAGGGAAACCCGCGATCTCGTGCGCATCCAACAGGCCGAATTGCTTGAGTCCTTTCACAAGGCGCAGAGCGATTACGGTCTCAGCACCGGGCTCGCGGTGATCAGCGAGATCTCGGAGCTTATTCTTCCGGAGCACGAAGTGTCCGAGCCCATGTTCCGGCTGATCCTGCTGGCCGCGCGGGAAGTCGCGCGCACCGGCGATTGGCACTTGCCGCTGAGCTACTTCGCCTTTTGGACGGTGCGGCTGGGCGGCTGGCTGCCGCGCTTCGATTGCTGCGTTTCTTGCGGCACGCCGTTTGGTTCGAAGCCGGCTTTCTACGATACCCATCAGCCCGGTCTCTTTTGCGAGAAGTGCCGGCGCTCCGGAATGCAGCCGCTGCATCCTGAGGCGAGGAGCCTTGCCGAGCGCTTCGCCGGTGAACGGCTGGATCGCATCGAGTACGAGAAGTCTCTGCAACTCGGCGTCAGGGAATTGCGCGAGGCAGGGCTGTGCTGGATTGAGCATCACCTCGAGCGCCGGCTCAGGACTCGCGAACTTTTGGAGACCACTTGAAAACTAAAGTACAACTTGAGAAAAAACCGAAGGGCCTCAATTTCCAAGATCTAATTTTGCAGCTCTCGCAATTTTGGGGGGAACAGGGTTGCGTACTTCAGCAGCCCTACGACCTGGAAGTAGGTGCTGGCACGATGCACCCGGAAACCTTCCTGCGCGTTCTCGGGCCGCACGCCTATCGCGTCGGCTATGTTCAGCCCAGTCGTCGGCCCGCCGACGGCCGTTACGGCGAGAACCCCAATCGTCTTTACAAGCATTCCCAATTTCAAGTGATCCTGAAGCCCTCTCCGGTCGATGTGCAGGACATCTACCTCAAGAGCCTCGGCGCCATCGGCATCAACCTCAAGGAGCACGACATTCGTTTTGAAGAGGACAACTGGGAATCCCCGACCCTCGGCGCATGGGGCATCGGCTGGCAAGTTCTGCTCGACGGTCTCGAGATCACCCAGTTCACCTACTTCCAACAGAGCGGCGGCATCGACCTCGACCCCATCTCCGTCGAACTCACCTACGGCCTCGAACGCATTTGCGCGTTTCTTCAGGGCGTCGAGAGCGTCTACGACCTGCGCTGGTCCGCGGACAAGACTTACGGCGACATCCGCCTGATGGAGGAGCAGCAGTTTTCCGAATACAGTTTTGATCGCAGCGATGCGCCCGCGATTCGCTCCGAATTCGAATTGCACGAGAAGCAGGCCAAGGAACTCCTCGATGGCTTCAAAGGACTGGAAGGGACGGGCCGCGTTCGTTTCCCGCTACTCGCTGCCTACGACCATTGCCTGAAGTGTTCGCACCTCTTCAACCTAATGGACGCACGCGGCGTAATCTCCACCACCGAACGCGCCGCGCTCATGGCCCGCGTGCGCACCCTCGCGTGCCGCACCGCCACATCCTACCTGTCACAGATCGGCGGCGCCCCACCGCAGCACGAGGTGCGGTCATGAAGGACGCCGCAAAAGAAAAACGCCTCGAGCTCCTCTTCGAAGTTGGCTGTGAGGAGATACCCGCAGGGATGCTTCCGAAGGCCGAAGAGGAACTCCGCGTCAACATCGAGAAACTTCTCACCGCGGAGAATCTCTTTGATGGGGTTTCGGTGGAGACCTTCAGCGCGCCCCGCCGCCTGACCGCCTGGGTCCGCGGACTGCTCGCGAAGCAGGCGGACGTCGAAATCGAAGTCACCGGTCCGCCCAAGTCGGTGGCCCACGATTCCGTCGGCGCGCCGACACGCGCGGCACAGAGCTTCGCCGAGAAGCAGCACGTCCACGTCAACGATCTCTATCTGGTTCAGACCCCCAAGGGCGAATACCTTGCCGCCAAACAGATCAAGCTCGGGAGAACCGCGGAACAGATTCTCATAAGTGTTCTCCCCCGCGCCGTTCACGATCTCACCTGGCCCCGCTCGATGACTTGGACCGGCCTCGATGGTGCGCGCTTCATTCGCCCCATCCGCTGGATCGTCGCCGTGCTCGACGGCAAACCTCTGAAACTCTCCGTCGCCGGTATCGCCGCTGGCCCCACCACTTGCGGGCACCGCTTCCTCGGTTCGAACGCGATTCACGTCAGCAACTT